>CAXMMX010000023.1:0-31310 GCA_964194535.1 uncultured Alphaproteobacteria bacterium
TGGGGGTCACGAGCTTCAGGCGTACCTTTTTGCCGAGCAATTCGCGCATCTTCGAGCGCAGGTCCGATATCCCGTCAACAAGGCCTAGTTCAACGGCTTTTTTGCCGGACCAGAATTCACCGGTGAACAATTTATCGCCGGCCTTTTTGATGCGCCGGCCACGGCGCTCCTTCACAAGCTCCACGAATGTATCATGCACATCGGCCTGAAGTTCCTTCAGGCGCGCGACATCGTCAGCCTTTTCAGGTTGAAATGGATCGAGGGAAACCTTCTGCTCACCGGCTGTGTAAACCCGGCGTTCGATCCCGAGCCGCTTGATCGCCTTGTCAAAACCGAAACCGGAGGCCACAACTCCGATGGAGCCGATGATGGAACTCGCATCCACATAGATTTCATCACCCGCCAGCGCGATGAGATAGCCGCCAGACGCGGCAACATCTTCGGTAAACACGTAAACCGGCAGACCTTTTTCATCGGCAAGGTCGCGGATGCGCTTGTAAATCAGCGTCGATTGCACCGCCGACCCGCCCGGAGAATTGATCTGGATGGCGACAGCTTTCGCGCCCTTCATGGTAAAAGCCCGCTGGATTGACCCGGCCATGGTCGACAGGCTCAAGCCCGGGCGTAGCGGCGTTACGGCGCCAATTGCCCCGCCCATGCGCAAGACCGGCACCACCGGGCCCGATCTGAAAAATGAACCGATAAAGGGAATCCTCAACGCATTATCCTAACGTCATAAAACAAGTAGAAACCGCATGCGCGGCTCTCACTTCTCCATACATAACCCGCACGGGTCTTTAATCAAGCCTGCGGCCTGATCCCAAGCCCCACTCCATCCCGCAAGATGAGATCAGCTTCTTGTGTGTAACTGCCATCCGTCTCATGCAAAACCATACCCTGCAGCAACTCAAGCGGCGCCCGGCTCCCCTTGATCCCCTGAACAAGCACGCGCTTTGCTGGCGCACCCTTTTTGGGGAACAGCGGGTAGATCACAAGCGCGCCAAACCGGCCCTTGAGAAGGCTGAGAAGTTCTTCAAGCGTGTCGGTCCTGTGAATCAGTGTCAATGTTCCTCGCGGCGCGGCCATCGAGACGAGAAACCTTACCCACTTTTCCAGATCTCCTGGCTGAGCGGTGTAGGCGCGTGCGGTGGAGGGGTCTGCCTGTTCTCTTGCCTCGCCACTGGCGTAAAAAGGTGGATTGGCGGCAACGTGTTGAAAGCTCTCGCGCGCAAGACCAGCGGCCTCAAAACTGTCACCTGACGCCGTGATATCCGCCTCAACCAAAGTGATACGGTCCTCAAAGTTGTTCCGGCGCACATTTTCTTGAGCAAGGGCGAGCAGTTCGCGTTGCACATCGATACCCGTCACCAGGCAGTCATTTACCCGGCTGCACAGCGCCAGAGAGGCGATACCGGTGCCTGTACCGGCTTCAAGCACTGAGTGCGCCTGGCCTTCATCTGCTGGTATTGCAGCGGCAAGAAACAAGGCATCAATCGCGGCTCGCGGACCCTTTCTTGGTTGCCGCAAGGTAAGCCTGCCATCAAGAAAGGCATCGCACGTGGTCCTGGACGCGGGATCACTCCTGGCTGACGACATGGCCAAGATCAGCTGCTTTCAGAATTCGGCGCGCCTGGGCCCACTCATCCTCGGCCACGAGCACGCGGCGAGGCAAAACGCCGAGCGAGCCTTCCATGATGCTCATATAGCCGTCGGCAATTTGATGCACGACGCCTGCATCAGACAAAATTGCCTCAACAAATGACAGCAAAACCGCGTCATTACTGCGAAACAGTTCCTTCAAGGGGGCAGCCTCCGGATATTGCCATGCCTGGACTGGACGCGAATAATGTCCTGGGATATGTGCGAAAGCGACGCAAGCCATTTGGCTTGACCACCAGCCCAAGCAAAAGAATATACTGGTGCATCGTTGAAGTACCAAGAGGGAGCCGGTCTTGGGAGTAGTAATTCCACTTGCGGGCGCAAGAGAGCCGAAAGCCAGTCTGCAGCTTTTGTTCGATCTCGTTGGCGATGATATGGCGGGGGTGAACCATATCATCATGGACAAGGCCCGCTCCGACGTAGATTTGATCCCCGAACTTGCCCGGCATCTGATCGATTCCGGCGGCAAGCGGCTGCGCCCCATGCTTACCATCGCGTCCGCGCGCATGTGCAACTATGAAGGCGTGGACCATGTGCAGCTGGCGGCCAGCGTCGAGTTCATGCACACCGCCACACTGCTGCATGACGATGTGGTTGACGAAAGCGACCTGCGGCGCGGCAAGAAGTCCGCGCGTATTCTCTGGGGCAATGAGGCCAGCGTCCTGGTGGGTGACTTCCTGCTGGGTCAGGCTTTCAAGATGATGGTTGATGTGGGCTCACTGGAGGCCCTGCGCATTCTTTCAAATGCAGCAGCCGTGATTGCCGAGGGCGAAGTCATGCAGCTTATCGCCTCGAAAAATACCGAAACCAACGAGGATGAATATCTGGCGGTCATCAACGCAAAGACGGCTGCGCTGTTTTCCGCCGCTGCGGAGGTCGGGGCGGTGCTCGCAGACAGGCCCAAGGCGGAACAGGCGGCGCTGCGCTCCTATGGCAAGAACCTCGGCATAACCTTTCAGCTTCTCGATGATGTACTGGACTATTCTGGAGATCAGGACCAGCTCGGCAAATCCGTCGGAGATGATTTCCGCGAGGGTAAAATCACCCTCCCCGTTGTTCTGTCCTATCGCCGAGGCAGCGATGAGAATCGGAAATTCTGGCGCCGCGTCCTTCAGGATGGTGATATTCACGACGGTGACATGGAAAAAGCCATCTCGCTTATGAGCGAACACGGGGCAATTGAGGATACGGTTGAGCGCGCCCGCCACTATGGCTCCATCGCGCATGACGCATTGGCGATCTTCCCCGAGACGAACTACAAGACCGCCCTGCTGGATGCCGTGGCCTTCTGCATCGATCGGCCGCATTAAAGCATCACGTCAACCTGGTCGAGACCACCCACCAGTCCGGATGGACGGCGCGCAAGCGATCCCTTGCACCTGCCGCATGCCCGGCATTGGCAAATATACCAAAGCAGGTGGATCCGCTTCCCGACATCTGCGCCGCCTCATACCCATCCAGGTTCGACAGGGCAGAAATCACAGCACCAATCTTCGGTGCGAGCTTCATGGCGGGCGGCTGCAGGTCATTCCCCGCTAGGGTTATATGCTTCAGCAGTTCACTGGCCGATGCAAACGATACGACGGCTTCATCGGTTACAAAATCATCTTTGAGCAGAGGGGCTTCCAGGGCTGAATAAACATCACCTGCCGCCAGAGGAATGCCCGGATTGACCAGCACGGCATCGAGCGCTGGCAAATCATCAAGTGCCGAGAGCTTATCACCTCTCCCCCGCATAATGGCGGCATGCGACATAAGGCATGCCAGAACATCCGACCCCAACTGGCATGCTGTCTGTTCCATGATCTGCGGAGTGAGAAAGCCAGGATTAGCCCGGTCTATCAGGCGTAATGCTGCTGCTGCGTCGGCAGACCCGCCGCCAAGCCCTGCGGAAACGGGGAGGGTTTTTATCAGTGAAAAGGCGCCTGTTCGCACCTCTCCACAACGCTCCTTCAGGAGACGGGCGGCCTGAAGAACCAGATTGCTGTCATCAAGTTTGCCGGAAAAAGGCCCGCTCACGCAAAGCGAGAGCGAGTCATCAGGTTTGAGCTGGAGAGTGTCGCTTATACTCGCGAATGCAATGAGGCTGCTGAGTTCATGGAAGCCGTCCCCACGGCGTCCATGAACCTTCAACGTCAGATTGATTTTGGCTGGTGCACTCTCTCTCAGCAGATCCATGTGAGCTCAGGGCGCGCCTGCGAGCCCGTCCTAATTTCCGGATTTGGGAACGGCAGAGCCAGACTGGCCTGCAACAGCCTTGGTGTTGTCTATGTCCTTTAGGCCGTCGGCAAGCTTTTGATTGATCTTCTTTTCATCTTCCGGCTCCGGCTCAAGCGTGAGGGCCTGCGACCACTGATACTTGGCTTCGAGGAACCTTTTCACCCGCCAATAGGCATCGCCCAGATGGTCGTTGATCACCGGATCGTCGGGACGCAGTTCCACCGCGCGCTCCAGTTGCTGCGCCGCCTTCTTGAAATTACCCAGCCGGTAATGGGCCCATCCCAGGCTATCGACAAAATAGCCATCATCGGGCTTCAGCTTTACCGCCTTGCGGATGAGGTCCATGGCTCTCTTGAGATTGAGGCCCTGATCGACCCACGAATAGCCAAGATAATTCAGGACCAGGGGCTGATCTGGAGAAAGCTTGAGCGCCATTTTCAGATCGCTCTCTGCGTCGGTCCAGTTCTTGAGCCGTTCGCGGGAGACACCGCGTGCGTAAAACAGCGTCCAATGCCGTTTCTTGGGCTTCTTCAACATCTCAATGGCACGGGTGTAATAGTGTTCGGCTTCCTTGTAGCGCTGACTAGAGCGCATGATGCCGCCCAACGCGTCATATGCACGGGTCCTGGCAGCTTTTCTTTTGGCAAGTCCTTCCAGGAGAACCTTCGCGTCATCGGTCTTTTCAAGCGAATTCAGGACATAAGCCTTGCGAATCTGGACATTTACCCAGATCGGAGATGATTTCGGCACACGAGAATATGAGTCGATGGCCTTCTCATATCGTTCCGTCTTGTCATAAACCTCGCCAACGGCGAGATTGGCGAGAGGAAAATTCGGCTTCAGAAAAAGAGCGATTCTTAGATAAACAAGGCCGATCTCCGCATTGTCCTCCCCGGTCAGCGCATCGCCAATGGCATAAAAAACTTCCGCAAGGCCATCATTCGGATGGGTTATCAGCAATGAAGGCTTCTTGTTCGCCTTGATATCTTCCAGCAAGGCCAGGGATATGGGGTGGCCTCTTGATTTGCCGATATGTTTTTTTAAAATTTTCCGGGCAAGCTTCATATCACCCGAATGGCCGGCATGCCTGGCATAAGCTTCCGCAATGCGAAGCGTACGAGGACGACCCTTGAACGCCCTCCCCAGGGATTTGCGCGCCGTCTTTTTCTTGCCTGCGACATCGGCAATGAGGCCGGTGTGATATTGCTGATAGAAACGTGACCAATCGGCCTTTTTCATCTCGGTCAACTCTTTCAGAGCACCGTTGGCGTTGTCATCCGCCAGGTATGTCCAGGCAAGGGACAGTCGCGCGGTCAATTCGGACAGCGTCCCTTTGCGCGCGGCTACGAATTGCTTCGCTGCTGCATCATAATTACCAAGCTTAAATTCTTTGATGCCCAGCAGAAAACGGGCGATTTGATGGGAGGTTTCCTTGGCGGCCACATCCTCGGCAAGCCGCACCGCCCTGTCCCAATTGCCCGTGATGGCTTCGAGAAGGAAGGCGCGCTCCAGAATAAGCTCGTTCTCAGGATCCTTTGCGAGCGCGTTTTCATAGAATTTTGCTGCCTTGGAGTTTTCGCGCTGCGAGCGCGCCAGGCGTCCTGCAAGATAGCTGCCGAACAGCGAACGGGTATCTTCACTGCGTTCATCAACCCAGGCCACATCCGAGACCGGTGCAGCCAGAAGCGTAATCAAGACAGCAAGGCCGATAATCCGGCAGGCTTTGCCCAACATGAATTTCCTTTCCGGCATGATTGCCAACCGCGCCAGCGCTCCGCAAAATCAAATCTCGAGAGGGGCGCACATTGTCTCAACAACCATTACGCTAATTCAGTACAGCCGCAAGACCCAATCGGGCCTGATCACTCTAGGTCATGAACGCATTAACTGCATCAATTCCGCGGCGCCCGGATGGTTTGACCGGGAGGGCCCGCCAGTATCATACAACAGGTGGCAGTTGAGGCGTACCGCCATTTAGTACCGTATCAAACGGTGCGGCATCCACATTTCCACCACTCAGAATGACACCAGCTTTTTTGCCGGTCATCCGCGCCTGCTCTTTCAAAAGCGCGGCAAGGGACGCAGCGCCTGCGCCTTCGGCCAGGTTATGCGTGTCGCTATAGTAAGCCCGCATGGCCGAGGCGATTTCATCCTCTGAAACCTTAACGATCCGCTCCGCGCCTTTGCATATGGTCTCCAATGCCTCGTTTGATGGGACGCGGCAAGCCATGCCGTCGGCAAAAGTAGCCGCGCTGTTTGTCTCATGCACTTCGCCTCCCTCGAACGACATGGCGTAGGCTGGTGCGTTCTGAGCCACGACCCCGACGATTTTTGTCTTTAGCCCCAACAGATCGCGGGTGGTGATAAGGCCGCAAATACCCGATCCCATACCGACCGGAACATAGACAGTGTCCAGGTCTTTTACCGCCTGAAGCAGCTCAAGCGCATAGGTCGCAACCCCCCTCACAAGCCAGGGGTGGAATGAAGGAACGAAATGCAGGCTTCTTTCCTCAGCCAGCCGATCGGCCTCAACACGCGCCTCGTCGAAATCGACGCCATATTGGATCAACTCGGCGCCGAAAGCCTCCATTGCCTTATTTTTCTCAACGCTGTTTCCGTGCGGCACCAATATTGTCGCTGGCAGGTCGAACTGGGCGCTGGCTCGCGCGACGCTCTGGCCATGATTGCCACGCGTGGCTGTGATCACACCACTGACCGGTTCACCACTCCGGGTCAGTTCATTGAAGTAAACGAGACCGCCGCGCAGTTTGAATGCGCCAATGGGTGTATGATTTTCGTGTTTGACCCAGACCTCGCAGCCTGCCCGCTCGCCCAGAAGCGGCCAGGCGTATTGCGGCGTGCGAGGCATAACATCATGGACGATGCCCGCTGCAGCTTCCAGTTCGTCAAGGGTGAACATAAAAACCAACTCCCATGCATCGGCTACATGTTCGGATAATTGGGCCCGCCGCCGCCTTCAGGCGTTACCCAGGTAATGTTTTGTTCCGGATCCTTGATATCGCAGGTTTTGCAATGGACGCAGTTCTGAGCGTTGATCTGATAGCGCGGCGCGCCGTCCTCACCTTCCACGATCCATTCATACACGCCGGCCGGGCAGTAGCGCGCCGATGGCCCGGCGAAGCGATCATGTTCGCTTGTGAGCTGTAAATCGATATCGGCAACTCTCAAATGTACCGGCTGGTCTTCTTCGTGATTTGTCGCGGACAGAAAAACCGATGAGAGCTTGTCAAATGTGAGAACGCCATCCGGCCTGGGATAATCGATAGGCGTGAATTTGGATGCAGGCTCAAGGCTCGCATGATCCGGTTTGCCATGGCCGAATGTGTGCTTCAGGAACGGCAGCAATGTATTCAGCCACATATCCGCTCCTCCCAATATCAATCCGAGCCGCGTACCAAGTCGCGACCACAGGGGTTTGACGTTGCGCACCCGCTTCAAATCCTTGGCTATGCCACTAGATTCATAAGACTTTTCGTAAACCTCAAGCACATCTCCCGCGCGACCTTCTTGCAGTGCTTGATAAGCGGCCCCTCCCGCCATGATGCCGCTCAGCATGGCGTTATGAGACCCTTTGATGCGCGGCACATTCATAAAGCCTGCGCCGCAGCCGATGAGCGCTCCGCCGGGAAAGGCGAGCTTTGGCACCGACTGGAACCCGCCTTCGCTCAGCGCGCGCGCGCCATAGGCCAGTCGCTTGCCACCCTCGAAGGTGGCGCGGATGTTTGGGTGCGTCTTGAAACGCTGAAACTCTTCATAAGGTCCGAGATAGGGGTTGGCATAATTCAGATGAACCACCAAGCCGACCGACACCAGATTCTCGCCGAAATGATAGAGAAACGAGCCGCCGCCGGTGGCATCATCAAGCGGCCAGCCCATTGTGTGCTGCACCAGGCCGGGCTTGTGCTTGTCCGGCGCTATTTCCCATAGCTCCTTGAGGCCAAGTCCGAATTTCTGCGGCTCCGCGCCCTCATCAAGATTGAAGTTGGCAATGATTAGTTTTGTGAGTGAGCCGCACGCGCCCTCCCCCAGCAGCGTATATTTTCCGATGAGTTCCATGCCTCGCATGAAGGTGTCCTTGGGCGAGCCGTCACCGGCCACGCCCATGTCGCCCGTCGCCACGCCCCGCACAGCGCCCTTGTCGTCATAGAGCACTTCGCTCGCCGCAAAGCCGGGATAAACCTCCACGCCGAGCGCTTCGGCCTGCTCGCAAAGCCAGCGGCATAGGTTACCCAGGCTGACGACATAGTTGCCGTGATTGCTCATCAGCGGTGGCATGAGAAAATTGGGAACGCGAAAACTTTTGCCGGATGTCAGATACAGGAATTTATCGGTCGTAACGCGCGTATCCACAGGGGCGCCCTGCTCGCGCCAATCTGGGATAAGTGTGTCGAGACCAACCGGATCAATGACCGCGCCTGACAGGATATGCGCGCCGACCTCGGAGCCTTTTTCCAGTATGACGACCGAGATGTCCTTGTCGTTCTCCTGCGCTAACTGTTTGAGGCGGATTGCGGCAGAAAGACCCGCCGGGCCAGCTCCGACAATCACGACATCAAATTCCATCGACTCCCGGTCGGGCATGGAGTTTTGCGAATCGGACATTGGGGATCACCTCTTTTCTCACGAGGTGGATAATGTGCTTGCCCAATCCACGTCAATCGGGTGATCGGCGCACATTGCTCGCACCATGATGAGCGCTATGCTAAACAGGTATTATCCGAAGAGATGATTTTTGCACATACTGAACCAATGACCGCCCCCAATATTTCTTCTGCCGCTGCCTTGCTCGACTGGTACCGGGCCATGGGTGTGGACGAAATTATCGACGATACCAAGGTCAACTGGTTTGAAGCCGCCGCCACGGCAAAGGCGGCCGCGAAACAGCCTTCAACCGAGCCCCCCCGACAAGCAGCACCACCCTCCCCGTCTGCCGGGTCGCGGCCGGGTTTTAACAGCATCGCCCCTGATGAAGCGGTCATGGATGCCCGCGAACGCGCGGCGGGAGCCAGAACGCTTGAAGAACTTGAACAGGCGCTTGCAGGGTTTGATGGCTGTCCTTTGAAAGCAACGGCCAAAAAAATGTGCTTCAGGCGCGGCAATGACAAGGCGCGCATCATGCTCATTGGCGAAGGTCCGGGCCGCGATGAGGATTTTCAGGGTTTGCCTTTTGTCGGCCGCGCGGGGCAATTGCTCGACAAGATGCTAGGCGCCATTTCGCTCACTGAAGAAGACGTCTACATCACCAATATCGTTTATTGGCGTCCGCCGGGAAACCGGACGCCATCGACACAGGAAGTGGAAGCCTGCCTGCCCTTTCTCAACCGGCAGGTCGAATTGCTGGACCCTGAATTCGTCGTTCTGATCGGCGGCCCCGCCTCGCAAAATCTGCTCGGAACAAAAGAAGGCATCACCCGGCTGAGGGGGAAATGGCGCGACTGCGAAATTGGCGGCAAGACACGCCGCGCCATGCCTATTCTGCATCCGGCCTATCTGCTGCGCACACCGGCAGCCAAGCGCCTGGCCTGGCATGATTTACTCATGCTGAAGGCCGCGCTCAAGGACAAGAGAAAATAATCATGACGGATATCGACACGACGCTGAAGCTTCGGTTTGGACCAGACACACCTCGCGTTCCGGACGTGCTGAGGAAGGCCGAACTTCCCGCGTCACTCGCGAACCGGCGAAGCCACCGCAGATTCAAGCCTGACCCGGTAGAGCCGGCGCTGATACGCTCATTATGCGCGCTGGCGCTCTGCGCACCGACAAAAAGCGACCTGCAGCAGCGCGATATCGTGATTATGGAAGACGCTGACCAGCGCTCACGATTACACGAGCTGATTTCCGGCAACGACTGGACGCAGAGCGCCCCGGCGTTTCTCGTCTTCTGCGCCGACAACCGCCGCCAGCGACTCATACATGAGTGGCGTGGACCAGGCTTTGCCAATGATCATCTCGATGCGTTTTTCAATGCGTCGGTCGACGCGGGAATCGTGCTCGCGACATTCGTGCTCGCCGCGGAATCGATTGGCCTCGGCTGCTGCCCGATCAGCGCCATTCGCAACGAAGCGGCCAAGATTTCAGAATTGCTCGCTCTACCCGATCATGTCTTCCCCATTTCTGGTATGGCCCTGGGATGGCCATCGCAGGAACATGAGATCAGCCTCAGGCTGCCGCTGGAAACGACCGTTTTTACAGACCGGTATTCGGAAGACCGGCTTGGCGAATATATTGAAGCCTATGACCAGCGCCGCGAGGCCCATCAGCCATTCAACAAGCAGAGATACACCGAAGACTATGGCAAAGCGAAAACCTATGGCTGGTCCGAGGACAAGGCGCGGCAATATGCCAAGCCAGAATGTGAGGATTTCGGCGCATTCATCCGCGCCAAGGGTTTCAATCTGAGTTAGTATCTCCCCTTGAGTTGAGGATCAGGTCCATGCCCAAGATCGATGAAAGCCGCCCCTTTATCCCGGTCAATATCGCCATACTCACGGTGTCCGATACGCGCACCACAAAAGAGGATAAGTCCGGCGCCTCACTTGAGAAAATGTTGACCGAAGCCGGGCATGCGCTGGCCGAACGGACGATCGTCAAGGATGACGCCGCCCTCATCCGCGCCAAGGTTCAGGGCTGGGTCGACGACCCGAAAATCGACGTGGTGATTACCACCGGCGGTACCGGCTTTACCGGACGCGATGTGACGCCCGAAGCCGTAAAACCGGTCTTCGAAAAGGAAATTGACGGCTTTTCGACCGTCTTCCACATGCAGAGCTATGACAAGGTCGGCACCTCGACCATTCAGTCGCGCGCCTGCGGCGGGGTTGCCAACGGCACTTACATCTTCTGCATACCCGGCTCACCCGGCGCCTGCAAGGATGCATGGGAAGGCATTTTGAAATTTCAGCTCGACAACCGGCACCGGCCCTGCAATTTCGTGGAAATCATGCCACGGCTGCTGGAGCATGAGGAGACGGCGCCGGCTGAATAGCACCGCAGCAGACGGTCGTGCCGCAGAATCCCGCATTGCTGGCATTTGGCTGCTACAAAGCCATCCGCTCGGGGCGGGAGCTTTTGCCATTCGTGCTGTCCGTCGGCCTGTTCATGTTGGCCTATACGGGGCTGGCTATCTCGAAGTTTCCCTATTTGGTTCCGCCCGTAGAAGGGGCGGAAGGTTTAACCGTCTGGCAGACAGCCGCCGCGCTGGAATCGCAAATTTTTGTGTTGATCGGAGTCCTGATCCTTTTGCAGATTATCCTTACATACACGGTGCTTTCTTATTGGAGCTTCCGCAGCAAAGTCAGGCTCGGAGCAGGCTATCACTAGGCGTTTCAAGAGCCATCATCGCGAAATTGTGAAACTCAAGCACAGAAGATTCCCGATATCCGGCATTTCACAGCCATTTTATTCGGCGTATAATTTCCAGACTTAAGCATGCTCAAGATGAAACCGATGGAGTAATGCAGATGTCTGACAATTCCCTCAAATTTTCACGACGCGGTCTGCTGGCAGGCGCTATGGGTGCCGCCGCAGCGGCCTCGCTACACCCGGGCCTGATAGCACCGGCTTTGGCCAAAGCGCCCTTGCTTGGCGCCGCCCGCCCGACCCACTACCGCTTCAAGCTCGGCGCATTCGAGCTCACCACCCTCTATGACGGCGCCATCGCCATTCCCAAGGTCTACCCGATCTTCGGCAAGAACCAAAGAATCGAGGATGTTAAGGCCTTTCTGACGCAGAACCACCTGCCGACTGACAAGATGACGATCTCCTTCACGCCGGTGATCGTGAATACGGGCAAGGAAGTCGTGATGTTCGATTCCGGTTATGGCGAGGAGCGCCGCGCGAAAGGCGCCGGTAAGGCCGCGAGCGCTCTTGCCGCCGCCGGGTTTACCCCTGACCAGATCGACGTCATCGTCATCACCCATTGCCACCCGGATCATGTCAGCGGGCTGATGGAAAACGGCAAGGCCGTGTACCCGAACGCGCGTTATGTGGCCGGGGAGGTGGAATATAATTTCTGGTCCAAAAAAGAACTCCTTGAGAGCAGTAACAAGAGCATGATCCGCCGCGCCCAGGCGGTGCAAAACAATGTCGTGCCTTTGGCCGAGAAGGCCACCTTCATCAAGCCCGGTGCAGACGTCGTAACCGGCATCACTTCTGTTGGAGCTTTCGGGCACACGCCGGGCCATATGTGCTTCCACATCGAAAGTGCGGGCAAGCGCTTCTTAATCTTCGCCGATACGACCAACCATTATGTGGCGTCGCTGGCCAAGCCGGACTGGCACTGCGCCTTCGACATGGACGCGGAAGCCGCCGTTAAAACACGAAAGAAAATCCTCGACATGATCGCCGCCGACAAAATCGCGTCTGCCGGCTATCACATGCCCTTCCCCGCCGTCGGCTATGTCGAGAAACAGGGTTCGGGTTACCGCTGGGTCCCGGCGAGCTATCAGCTAGATCTGTAGGACAACATAATTCGGCTGCCGGTGTCGCCAAGACGCCGGTGGCTGATCCCGTCATCCACATCCTCCAGTGGCTCGAGCATGGCGACGCGTGCGCCGGCAAGATTGGCAAGCGTATCGGCCAGCGTATGGGCGCTCGACCAGCGCACATTTGCAAACATGCCGGGCACCCGGGGGGTGCGCCGCAGGCCCACCAGCCAGTAACCGCCGTCCTGCGCGGGGCCGAGCACTGCGTCATGAGAACCTTTTATCTGTCCTGCCGCTTCGCTACTTGAGGACCCTAGCGCGCGGAAGGCTCTGGCAATATGGCTTGCCCCGATTTCAGGAATATCGGCGCCGATGATGACAACAGGCCCGGGCGGCAGCGTATCGAACACCCGCTGCATTCGCGCGCCCAGATCTCCTTTCCCCTGAGCTACAAGGCCTGCTCCGTGCGGCCAGACAGGGGACGCAATTGCGCTATCGGGCGTTACAGCGATGAGCGTGCGCCAGCGAGCATCACGCGCCAGCCGCGCCGATACGTTGAGAAGCGTGCGCCGGTAGAACTGCGTCGCCGCGACCGCGCCGATATCCCTGGCGAGACGCGTTTTGACCGCGCCGCAACGCGGCTCTTTCGCCATGACCACGAGCCAGCGCCGGGGGCCGCGATCAGGCTTCACCAGCTCAGCCATACAGGCGGACGATTGTTGCTGGGGGAACGCGCAGATAATACAGCGACAGGCAGGCGGCGTTGCGCGCGACACGCGGGATATAGCCATCGCTCTTGTAGCGCTCCGCGCTGGTGACGGCCTTGGTGCGCATCATTTTGAGCCTTTTGCGGCCCAGCCGGCGCACCAGATCCACATCTTCCATCAGCGGCAACGGGCGATAGCCGCCAATGGAATTGTAGAGATCTCTGGGAATAAGCAGGCCCTGATCGCCATAGGGAAAGCGGAATAGAGCGCAGCGCAGTCCGACAATCGCCTCCAGCAAGCGCGGCATGGCCCCGAAATCATCGAGTGCAAATGAAAAGGCTCCTGCCGCGAGCGGTATGTCGCCATTATCCACGCGCTCCATGAATTTGGCGGCTTCCGACTCCCAACCCACCTGAAGCACGGTGTCGGCGTGGAGAAACAGCAGCCATTTTGAGCGCGCTTCGCCAGCCCCGGCGGCAAGCTGCGCGCCGCGCCCGCTTGTCCCGCGGATGAATTTGGCGCCGGCCACATTGGCGATTTCAGCCGTGGCGTCGTTTGAGCCGCCATCGGCGATGATAACTTCGCGGATAATTCCCTGCACGCTCGCCGGCACAAGCGCTGTGAGCGTCGCCGTGAGCCCGCTTTGCGCATTCTGCGTTGGTATGACCACGGAAATCATGGAGGCGAATAATAGCGTCAGGGGAGTGTGCGGCAAGCCGCATTGACGAGGCGCCTGTTACAGGGCCTAAGATTACGGGGATTCTTTTCCTGATACGACGCGAGTCCGCCACACCACAGCGCAGCCGATTCAGGAATTAGTGGGCTGACCGAAACAGATGAGACCCATCCGTATCGATAAGTCAGCCCACTCGCACTTGATCTGGTGGCGCGATTTTTTCAGACAGATGGAACCATCTGTCTGGATCGCACCACTAGCGGCGGTCGAACATCCTGTCTAATACGTGGTTCGGAATGTCTTCCCGCTTGAGGCCACGCGCCGACAACTCGGCGTCACTCATACGAACAAGACGGTCGCAATATACCGCTGTCCGCTGCGCTGCCACTATGGAGCCGAAAAACCCGACCATCGAATCGATCGCCCGACCGATCTGTGAAAGAAAGCTCCCGACAGTTTTTTGCTGCGGCGCACCACTGGATGGAGTCGCAAATCCTGTTGGTATTGCAGACATATGAGTTGCCATAGCTGGCTCCTTTCCTTGTTGTATGTTGCTGAGATAAGCTCCTCTTTGTTGCGATGCAACATTAATTGATGCACTGCATAACAGGTCTGCGTAAGACGCATTGCGCGCTGATCCTTCCAGGCCGGGCTATGGTGACACGATGAGCTTACATATACGCATCAAAGCCAAGATATGTTCTTGATTTGTTCTTGATTTTGATGTAGGCTCTTTTACATGGACCTGCAGCCCCCTCAAACCCCGCCGGTCCGGCAGACGTCGGCGCTTGGATCAGGTAAATTCTCGGGAGAAATCCAGGGAAAAGTCCCATCCGGGCGCCGCCGTGGCCGGGGGTCGGTGTCGAATCACACTAGCCGTTTTGAAACACAAATACGCGCCGAGAGCGATGATGGATGGGAAAGTTTGGGCGACCTTGAGCCCTTCGCAACTTCGGTTCAGGAGGAACGGGCCAAGAGCATTATTTCCAGCAACACCTCGCCCGACATCGGCTTCGACCAGTCCATCAATCCCTATCGCGGCTGCGAGCATGGCTGTATCTATTGCTATGCACGGCCCACCCACGCTTTTCTTGGGCTTTCGGCAGGGCTGGATTTCGAGACCAAGCTATTTGCCAAGGTGAACTCACCTGAACTTCTGGAAAAAGAACTGGCAAAGCCTAATTATGCCGTGAAGACCATTGCCATCGGCACAAACACCGATCCCTACCAGCCCATCGAGCGGCAATACCGCATCATGCGGCGGCTGCTGGAAATTCTGGAGCGCGCCAACCACCCGGTCGGTATCGTCACCAAGTCGGCGCTCGTCTTGCGCGACAAGGACATTTTGTCCTCGATGGCAAAACGCGGCCTGGTGAAGGTCGCGCTCTCGATCACCACGCTCGATCGCAAGCTTGCCCGCGCCATGGAGCCGCGCGCCTCAACGCCGCAAAAACGCCTTGAAGCTCTTGAAGAATTGTCAGCAGCTGGCATCCCGACCGCTGTCATGGTGGCGCCGATCATTCCCGCGCTGAACGATCCTGAAATCGAGACAATCCTCACCAGAGCCCATGCGGCCGGCGCGTGCGAGGCCGGGTATATCATGCTGCGCCTGCCCCTGGAGATTTCCGATCTGTTCCAGGAATGGCTTGCAGAGAATACGCCGAACCGCGCAAAGCGCGTCATGTCGCTGATACGCTCCATGCGCGGCGGCAAGGACTATGACTCGGGGTGGTGCAAGCGGATGCGTGGGCAAGGCCCCTATGCCTGGCAAATCGGACGGCGTTTCGAGCTTGCCACCAAGCGGCTAGGCCTCAACGCCAAGAGCTTTGATCTTCAAGTTGATCTGTTCGAACCGCCTGTCCTGCCGGGCCAGCAAATTCCGTTGCTTTAATATTTGCACACGCACCGCTGCACAGGCACTCTCGTCGCCATGATGGGAGCAAGCGATTCGCAAGCCGGACCCAACCTCACTCACGAGCAAAGTCTGATGCGCCAGCACGGCGGTCCGATCGCGGGCATCGATGAAGCCGGGCGCGGCCCCTGGGCGGGGCCGGTGGTCGCAGCCGCCGTAATCCTCGACATATCACATGTGCCCGAAGGGCTGAATGACTCCAAGAAGCTGAGTGAGGCCAGACGCGAGGCTCTTTATGCGCAAATTATCGGCGCCGCCCATGTTGGCGTTGGCATCGCAGACGTTGCACGCATCGACCAGGACAACATCCTGCAAGCCACGCTTTGGGCCATGGGGCAAGCCTGCAAGGCGCTCCCCCAGACACCGGCGGCGGCCCTCATCGACGGCAATAGATGCCCCGCCCTCGACTGCCCGGCTGAGGCTCTCGTTAAAGGAGATGCTTTGTCTCTCAGCGTCGCCGCGGCTTCAATCATCGCCAAGGTCACCCGGGACCGCATAATGGCGGAATTGGCCAAAACCCATCCCGGATATGCCTGGGAGCACAACAAGGGATATGGCACACGCGATCATTCCGATTGCCTGAAGCAGCTGGGAGTGACAATCCATCATCGCCGCTCCTTCAAGCCCGTGCAGGCAGTCCTCACGCAAAATGCTTTGAGCGATTAAGCCCGCCTTTACCTTGATCACTGCACACTGAGCGCTTGAACCTGCATGGCCCTGTTTGAGGTCTGAGTTTCGCGTATCAGGATCGTGTCTATGAGTAAGCGTAAGAGCCAAAGCCCCGGTTCGGGCGTTGACCAGATCATTCTCGGTGATTGCATAGAAGAGTTGCGCGCCCTGCCCAAGGGATGCGCCGATCTCGTCTTCGCCGACCCGCCCTACAATCTCCAGCTCGATGGCGAGCTGATGCGGCCCAATAATACGCGGGTTGACGGGGTCGATAACGACTGGGACAAATTCTCTAACTTCGCCGCTTATGATTCATTCACGCGTGACTGGCTTGCGGCCTGCCGCGACCTGCTCAAGCCCGACGGGGCGCTATGGGTCATCGGCAGCTATCACAATATTTTCCGTGTCGGCACGCAGCTCCAGGACCTGGGCTACTGGATCTTGAATGACATCATATGGCGAAAGACGAACCCGATGCCGAATTTCCGTGGCAAGCGCTTCACCAATGCCCATGAAACGCTGATCTGGGCGGCGCGCAGCGAGAAAAGCCGCTGCACCTTCAACTATGAAGCAATGAAGGCGCTCAACGAAGATCTTCAGATGCGCTCCGACTGGCTGTTTCCCATCTGCTCCGGGCCGGAACGATTGAAGGACACGAAGGGCAAGAAAGCGCACCCGACGCAAAAGCCTGAAAGCCTGCTGCGGCGCATTTTGCTGGCATCTACCAACCCTGGCGACGTTGTTGTTGATCCATTCTTCGGAACCGGCACCACGGGCGCGGCGGCCACGCGCCTTGGGCGTCACTGGATTGGTATCGAGCGGGAAAAATCCTACGTCAAGGTGGCGAAAAAACGCATTGATGCAATTGAGCCTCTCGATAAACAAACGCTTTGCGTCAGTGTGAGCAAGCGCGCAGCACCCCGTGTGCCATTCGGCACGCTCATCGAGCTTGGCATTATCAAGCCGGGCGCAACTCTCTATGACCCGCGCGCCAAACATGAAGCCCAAGTCCGGGCGGACGGCTCCATTGCGTGCGCGGGAGCGCAAGGCTCGATCCACAAGATCGGCGCCCATGTTCAGGGCTCCCAGGCCTGCAATGGCTGGACCTTCTGGCACTATGAGACGGGCGGCAAACTCAAACCCATCGACGCCCTGCGCAATCAGGCGCGGGCCCATCTCGGCATCAGCCCCAACTGATCAGGCTTCGCATTCTATGCCTCGATCTGTTCGAGCGCGTGGGCAACCACTTTTCGCATGAGAGATGGCAGAGCCTGATCTTCCAGCTCGCATCGCGGCACCCACATATATCTCTCGGGCGCCGCATCTTCGCTCACGCAAACGCTTTCCTCTGCTCGTGCGCGATACACCGCCAGTTCCAGATGGAAATGTGTGAAGGTATGGCGCACAAGACCCGGCACACGCTCCCATGTAGCTGCAATTGGGCCTTCTGAATTTAATTCGCAATTCTCAGCTTCTGTCCACTCGGACCCCGGCACCTCGGTCATGCCTCCCAGCAGTCCTTTGGCCGGACGCTTGCGAAGCAGGATCGCTCCGTCTGCGCGCTCAACGAAAAATGCCGCCCCTCGCCGTGTCGGCTTGGCCTTCCTTGGTGTCCTGTATGGCAACACAGACGCCAATCCCGATGCCAGGCCCGCGCAACGGGCATTCCACGGACATCGCGTACATGATGGGCTGCGCGGCGTGCAAATGGTGGCGCCGAGATCCATCATCGCCTGCGCAAAATCTCCGGGTCTTGAGGCCGGGGCCAGCGACTCGAGCGCTGCGCGCAATTGAGGCTTGGCCCCCGGCAAAGGCGTCTCCAGCGCAAGAATGCGCGCCATTACCCGCTCCACATTGCCGTCCATCACGGCAGCTTGTTTCCCGAACGCGATGGCCGCTATGGCCGCTGCCGTATAGGGACCGACACCGGGAAGCGAGAGAAGTTCTTTTTCCGTTTCAGGAAAGCGCCCGGAAAACCGGTTGGTAACGACACGCGCGCAGGCGTGGAGATTTCGAGCCCGCGCATAATATCCAAGCCCCGCCCAGGCTTGCAGCACATGCTCCAGATCGGCTGCCGCCAGCTCTTCAACCCCGGGCCAGAGTTTGAGAAACTTGGCGTAAAAAGGCGCAACTGCTTTCACGGTCGTTTGCTGCAGCATGATTTCGCTCAGCCACACCCGGTAAGCGTCAGTCGTTTCACCGGGCGCCGCGCGCCATGGCAGATCACGGCGGCAGGCATCATACCAATCCAACAGGGCCGCCGCCGCCCACACCGGGTCGGGAATTTCCGACATGTTTTCCCCATGCCTCATCATTGAGCTGCCTCGCCACATCATGGTCGGCTATGTTAGGAGCATCGGAGCGCGAGGAAAATGGACGAGATGAAACAGGCATGAGCAATCCACTGAAAAAAAGTGCTGGAAAAAGACGTGGCGGCGGCCCAATGGCCGTGGGAGCCTATGTGCCTGCCATCGCCCGCAAGGTTTTCGAGGCGCATGGATTCCCCTCCGCTAGTATCCTTTCAGACTGGCCCGAAATCATCGGGGCTGATTTTGCCGCAATCACGGCTCCCGAACGCCTGGTGTGGCCGCGCGGGGAACATCAATCCCATACAGATGGAGAGAGTCCTCGCAGAACGCCTTTGCACAGGCGGACAGGAGCTACCCTGTTCCTGCGCGTGGAGGGCCCGCGATCCCTGGAAGTCCAGCATATCGCTCCGCAGCTTCTTGAACGCATCAACACCTATTTCGGATATCGCGCGGTTGCCGAACTCAGGATCATGCAGGGCCCTGTCAGGCGTGATGTGCCTTCAGAGCCCCATGCTCGCGAGGTAAAAAAGGTGGAACTCGACAAAGAGATTGAAGATGAGAAGTTGCGCGTGGCGCTGGAGAAACTTGGCGCCGGCATAGACTGACCCCGCGCATCACATTCTCCACACATCCTTGTTAGTGTGCATTTCCATAATCCTGCTATATTCCCACGAAATACAAATGCATAAGCCTTGCGCAGAAATTTTCAGCAGGTCTGTGAGCTGGAGGTAAAGGAGTTGACCTTGTCAGATTCAAAATCATCAAAAAGCGAGGGTTTGTCACGTCGCAATACCCTCATTATGAGTTTGGGCGCTCTGGTGGTCGCCGGAGCCGGCGGCGCCAATTACGTCATGGCGCAAAGCAGCCCAAAGCCGATGGGCTCGGAAAATATGATCAAAGTCGACGTCATGGCTGTCGACCCGAAGAACGACAACATCCTCGGCGACATCAATGCGCCAATTACCCTGGTCGAGTATGCGTCCATGACCTGTCCGCACTGCGCGAATTTCCATCAGCTCACATATCCTGAACTGAAAAAGAAATATATCGACACGGGCAAGGTCCGCTTGGTATTCCGTGAATTTCCGCTTGACCGCATTGCTTTTGCCGCTGCGGCGCTGGCGCGTTGCGCGGGAGAGAAGAAATTTTTTCCCTTCGTGGACATGATGTTCCGCACGCAGGACAAATGGGTCAAAGGCCCGGGCAGTCCAGCGCCGCGTCTGTTCTCCATGGCCAAGCAGGCCGGATTCGATGAGAAGTTTTTCAATACATGCATGCGCAATAAGGATGTCTCTGACCGGATTGAAAAGGTCATGAACACGGGTCGCGAAAAGCACCAGGTCAAGTCGACACCGACGCTGTTCATCAATGGCAAGAAAGTCGAGGGCGGGAACAGCCTGGCTGATCTTGAAAAGGCAATGGAGCCTTATCTGAAAGGTTGAGTTCGTCGAGAATGGGGGACTACGCCGTGCACATCGACCGGCGCATTTTTGTAAGCGGTATCCTAGCCGTTGGCGCGGGCAGCCTGGCAGGCTGCGCGGGCGGCGGTGCGCGCCAATCCGCACAAATGGATCCACTGAATGCCGATGGCACGCCGAACCAGGCGGAACTCATGAAGCTTGGACCGCTGGGAGAAAAGGTGCTGGGCAGCCCCACTGCCCCAACCACCATTATCGAATATGCCTCGCTGAGCTGTCCCTTCTGTCACAAGTTTCACCTGACAACCTATCCACGCATCAAGAAAGAACTCATCGACACGGGCAAGGTGCGCTACATCATCCGCGAATTTCCGATTGGCCGCTCGGCCGGCGCCGCTGCGATTATCGCCCGCTGTGCGCCTGCGAAGGATTACTTTGTTCTGTATGACAAGTTCCTGACACAGCAGAACAAATGGGTCTCACAGAATGTCCGTCCCAATGCCATCTACAAGATTGCCGCCCAGACGGGCATGACGCGCAAGGCCTTCGACGCCTGTCTGTCAAACAAGGACGTCGAGGAAGGCTTGCGGATGGTGAAAGAGCGGGGCCGCGCATTCGGTGTCTCCGGCACGCCCACATTTTTCATTAATGGCAAAAAAGCCCGCGGCGCGCTTACGTTTGACCAGATAATGGAAATGCTGGGCACACAAGTGACTTAATTGTCGTATTTTTCTCTTCTCGTCGTACTTTACCTCATAATCACGAACTGATTCGTCAAGGTGGGGAATTTCGCGAACAGAACAAAGTGGGGAACGCTTCGTGAAGATCACGCGTCTGAGGCTGCTGGGCTTCAAATCATTTGTCGAACCGATCGAACTTCTGGTCGAACCGGGTCTCACAGGCGTTGTCGGACCGAACGGGTGCGGCAAGTCCAACCTGCTTGAGGCCCTGCGCTGGGTGATGGGCGAAAACTCTCAAAAGAGCATGCGCGGCGCGGTAATGGATGATGTCATCTTTTCCGGCACCCAGAACCGGCCGGCAAGGAACATGGCCGAGGTGACCGTGTTCATTGATAATTCGGAGCGCTCGGCCCCGGCGGAATACAATGACACAGACCAGATCGAAGTCTCGCGCCGTATCGAGCGCGAAGCCGGCTCCATATTCCGGATTAATAGCAAAGACGTGCGAGCGCGCGATGTGAGGTTGCTGTTTGAAGACGCGGCAACAGGCGCGCGCTCCCCTGCCCTCGTGCGCCAGGGCCGAATTGGCGAAATCGTCAATGCCCAACCCCAGCAGCGCCGCCGCATTCTGGAAGATGCAGCGGGCATTGCCGGCCTGCACAGCCGCCGCCATGAAGCGGAACTGAGATTGAAGGGCGCGGAGGGCAACATTGAGCGGCTGCAGGATCTGATGGGCCAACTCAAAAGCCAGATGAACGCCCTGAAGCGCCAGGCACGCCAGGCGCGGCGCTATAAGGTAATTTCAGGCGAGATACGCGGTGGCGAAGCCTTGCAGCATCATCTGCGATGGCAGGCGGCCTGCGAATCTGTCGATGCCGAAGAGACTGCGCTAGAGGCGGCGGTTCGCGAGGTTGCGCAGTTCACCAAAAACGAAGCAGAGGCGATCCGGGCTCATTCGGGCGCCGCCGACGCCATGCAGCCCTTGCGCGACGCGGAAGCGACGCGGGCCGCCGTGCTGCACAGGCTCACCGTTGAGCGCGAGGCGCTGGACGAAGAAGAACAACGCGGGACAGACCGCAAGCAGGAGTTGGAGGACAGGCTTGCCCAACTGGAAAGCGATCTTTCACGCGAGCGCGACCGGGAACAGGAAGCCAGGGAAGCACTGGAGCAGCTTGGCCAGGAACAAAATGAACTCGCCGATGCGCCGGATGACTCCGAAGCCGCAACCAGAGCCGGAAAGACCATGGAAGCGCGTGCCGGCGAGTTGGAAGAGGCTGAAAGCGCACTTGGCTTACTTACCGGAAAGCTTGCCGATCTTCGGGCCGAGCGTCAGCAACTGACAGCTGCCCTGGAAAATGAGCAGGAGCGTATTACACGGCAAGAAGCCCGGGATGCCGAAACACAATCGCGGCTAAAAGAACTTGAGTCACAACAGGGTGGTGATACCGGAATCGCCAAACTTCGCGCCAAGGTTGGAGATATTTCCAGCAGCGCCAAGAGACTGGAACAACAGGTGGTCGAGGCGGAAAAGCTTCTGGCTGACGCTCGGGAGAAGGAACGCTCAGCCAGGGAAACTGCCGCGGATGAAAATCTGCGTGCGCAGGAGCTTGAGACCGAAACGCAGACCCTCATAAAATTGCTCAAACCTGCAGAAGATGCCGAATGGGCGCCCATCGTCGGCAAGGTGCGCGTTGAGCCGGGCTATGAGCTGGCATTGGGAGCGGCGCTCGGAGACGACCTCGACGCTTCGGACGACACCCATGCCCCGGCCCATTGGGATGCCATCTCATCCCGGGACACCGACCCTGCCCTGCCTTCGGGCGCGGACCCCTTGAGTGCATTCGTGAAGGCGCCCAAGGCCCTGGCCCGCCGTCTGGCACAAATAGGCATCGTTGATGCCAACAGCGGCGACGCCCTTCAAGACGCACTGAAACCAGGCCAAAGGCTGGTCTCCACAACAGGCGATCTGTGGCGCTGGGACGGCTATTCGGCGGCGGCCGATGCACCGACGGCTTCGGCCAAGCGGCTATCCGAGCTCAACCGGCTGGACAATTTGGGCGCTCAGGCGCAAGCGGCCCGTGAACTGGCTAAAAAGTCAGAACAGCAGCTGGCATTTATTTCCGAACAGGTTTCCAAAGCCGAAAAAGTGGACAGCCAGGCCAGTGATGCCTGGCGCAAGGCACAGAGCGAACTGGGACAGGCCCGCGATACGCTCGCTGCGGCGGAACATGACGCACATACGTCAAGCAAGGAACTGGGCGCGCTTGTTGAGGCCAGCAGCCGCACCAAAGAGGTGCTGGAAGAAGCCCGCGCGGCGATTGAGACCAAACAAGGCGCGCTGGATGCACTGGGGCCGGAGACGGCACTGGATACAGAACTGGCGACACTGCAATCCAGCGTCGCACAGAAACGCTCTGCCTATTCGGACGCCCGCGCGAGCCACGACAACATCGAACGCGAGCAGCAACTTCGCCAGGACCGCATCGCTTCCATAGCCCGGGAACTCGAGCAATGGAGCGAGCGCCAGGAAAGCGCTTCGCGGCAAATCGAGACGCTCAAGGACCGCTTTGAAGAAACCCGCTCCGAGATTGAAACCTTTGCCGATTTGCCGGCGCAGGTCGAAGCAAAGCGCACGCGCCTGCTGGATGAAATCAGCAAGGCGGACAAAGAACGCCAGCAGGCCGCCGACGCCCTGGCGAAAGCCGATACGAGCCTGCGCGCGTACGAGAAGGCCATGCGCGAGGCGCAATCGGCTCTTTCAGAAGCACGCGAAAGCCGCGCCCGCATCGAGGCCCAGTTGGAAGCCGCCCGCGAGCGCCGCGCCGATCAGGCCAGGCTGATCTCCGAGCAACTCGAATGTGCCCCCGAGGAGTGTTTATCCATTGCCGAGTTGGAGCCTGATGCGGCGATTCCGGAGTTGCCCGAAATTGATGCCAGGATTGCCTCGCTGAAAGCCGATCGCGAACGCCTTGGCGGGGTTAATCTGGGTGCGGAAGAAGCGCTCAACGAGATCTCAGGCGAGCTTGAGAGCATGGGGGCTGAACAGGTGGACGTTGAAGAGGCCATCGCGCGGCTGCGGCAAGGCATCTCAAAACTCAATCGCGAGGGCCGCAAGCGGCTGCTCGACGCATTCGACGAAGTCAACGAACATTTCCAGAGCCTGTTCAAGACCCTGTTCGGCGGCGGTGAAGCAGAGTTGCAGCTTGTTGAAAGCGATGACCCGCTGGAATCGGGGCTGGAAATCCTCGCCCGCCCGCCGGGTAAAAAACCACAGCTTCTCACCCTGCTCTCCGGTGGTGAGAAAGCGCTGACGGCAATGGCGCTGATCTTCGCGGTGTTTCGCACCAACCCCTCCCCAATCTGTGTGCTCGACGAAGTGGATGCACCGCTTGACGACACCAATGTAGAGCGCTTTTGCCTGCTTATGGAGGAAATGAAACAGGCGACAGATACCCGTTTCCTGATCATTACCCACCACCCGATGACAATGATGCGGATGGACCGCCTGTTCGGTATCACCATGGCGGAGCGCGGTATCAGCCAACTGGTTTCGGTTGACCTGGAGACAGTGGAGCAGTTTAGGGACACAGGCTGATCCATGCGGCTTAGTCTTGCCACACTGTCATTTCCATCCTGAGGTCAAAAACTGCATCAATATTTCACCCATGTATTCAATTGGTTATGCCCCTATCACGGGTTCTTGACACACCTCATAGCCCACTCTATGGTTCGCGCGGTTATGGCCCGTTTCCGGGCCGTGAATGCCGCCCTATCGGGCACACAGGACCCATGGCTAAAACCGCCAAAGGCCGCGGCGCAGACCGCACTCGCGAACGGAACCGGAAGAGTCCGGCGCAAGACGATAAGCTGGCGGATTTTGACAAGCGCCTGGGGCGCGCCAAGGGTCGCCGAAGCGTTACGCCGGAGGCGACAGCGCGCAGCAACGCAATGGGGACGGCATTCAGAATATCGAGCGAACTGGTCGTCGGACTTTTTGTCGGCGGGTTCATCGGTTGGCAGCTGGACAAGTGGTTCGATACCTCACCTGTTCTACTGCTTTTATTTTTCTTACTCGGCGCGGCAGCCGGGATCTGGAATGTGATCCGTGTCGCGCTGGAGATGCAGTCGAACGCGCAAGACGCAGACGGGGCATCGAAAAAACCGGGTTCAGAACCGGAAAGCAGATGACTGGGGCGATCAGTGGCTGAGAACGTAAGCGGAAATGGGCCAGGGGGTGGCAGCGGAATGCCTAACCCGATGCATCAATTCGAGATCAAGCGTTTGATTAATCTCGAATTCCTCGGGCTGGATGCATCCTTCACAAATTCATCACTTTTCATGGTGATCGCCATCGGCGGCATCACTTTCCTGACGATTTGGGGTATGCGCGGCCGGGCGCTGGTGCCAACGCGCATGCAGTCCGTCGCCGAAATATCCTATGAATTCGTAGCCAACATGGTGCGTGACAATGTTGGCTCTGCTGGCCAGAAATATTTCCCGTTCATTTTCTCGCTCTTCATGTTCGTCCTGTTCTGCAATATGCTGGGCATGACCCCCTACTCGTTCACGGTTACCAGCCACATCATCGTGACTTTCGCCCTGGCGGCCATCGTCTTTATTGGCGTCACTGTTATTGGTTTCGCAAAACATGGGTTGGGATTCCTGAAATTCTTCGTGCCCTCCGGTGTGCCGGTGGCTCTGCTGCCCCTGCTGGTGGTGATCGAAGTCATTTCCTATCTCACCCGCCCCGTCTCCCTTTCAGTACGGCTGTTCGCAAACATGATGGCCGGACATACCATGCTGAAAGTGTTCGGCGCCTTCGTCGTTGGCCTGGGTTTGATTGGCGGCTGGGCGCCGCTTGCCTTCATGGTGGCGTTTACAGGACTGGAAATTCTGGTGGCGTTCCTTCAGGCTTACGTGTTCGCCATCCTGACCTGCATCTATCTGAACGATGCACTGCACATGCATCATTGACGTATCAATCATGAGAAAAAGCGTACAATCCCTTTAAGGAGAAACAGTTATGGATCCAGCAGCAGCAAAACTCATTGGCGCCGGCCTTGCCTCGATAGCCCTCGTGGGCGCGGGCATCGGTATCGGTACGATCTTCGGCAACTACCTGGCGGGCGCTCTTCGCAACCCATCAGCAGCGCCGGGCCAGTTCGCCAACCTTCTTCTCGGCTTTGCCCTGGCTGAAGCAACGGGCCTGTTCGGTCTGGTGGTCGCGCTGATCATCCTGTTCGTATTTTAGATCTGACCGGCAAACCGGTACGGCTTAAGGCGCGCGCCTTTCAATTTCGCGCTAGCGGTCCGCTCAATCGGGGAGCATGATCGATGCCCCAACTTGAACTGCATGATTTCGCGCCCCAGCTTATCTGGCTGGCGATTTCGTTTATCGTGCTCTACCTCATCATGGCGCGGGTGGCCCTGCCTCGCATTGCCACGGTGATCGAGGAACGGCGCGACCGCATTGCTTCCGACCTCGACCAGGCCGAACAGCTCAAGCAGAAAACCGAAGAAGCGATTGCCGCCTACGAAGAAGCGCTCGCGCAAGCGCGCACCAGGGCTCTTGGCATTGCCCAGGAAACCCGGGAGGCGCTCGCCGGCGAGGTCGAAGCGGAGAAGCTGGAAGTCGAGAAGCAGATTGCCGCGAAAACCGCCGAGGCCGAGACGCGTATCCTCGACGCCAAATCCGCAGCTCTTGCCCATGTGAACGAAGTCGCGGGCGAGGTTGCCGAAACAATCGTCCAGGAACTGATCGGCGGCAAACTCACCAAGGCTGAAGTCAATCAGGCCGTCTCAAAGGCACTGGCCAGTTAGATGAGCGACATGCATTTCTTGTCCACACCGGAATTCTGGGTTGCCGTTTCTTTCTTCGGCTTTCTTGCGCTGATCGCCTATTTCAAAGTGCCGGGCCAAGTGGCGAAAGCTCTGGACAAGCGGGCCGACGCAATCCGCTCTGAACTGGACGAGGCCCGGCGGCTGCGTGAAGAAGCGCAGGCCATACTTGCGGATTATGAGCGCAAGCAGCGCGGCGCTGAAAAGGAAGCTGAATCCATCATCGCCCTCGCCAAGGAAGAGGCCGAAGCGCTGGCCGCCGAAACCCGCGAGAAATTGACTGAATCACTCGAGCGGCGCGCCAGGCTGGCCGAAGACAAGATCGCCCGCGCCGAGGAAACGGCGCTCAGTGAAGTCCGCGCCGCGGCTGTCAATGTCGCCATCGCCGCCGCTGAACAAATCATCACCAAGAAGATGACCGTGGCGGCGTCCAAGAAGCTGGTCGATCAGTCCATCAAGGACCTCAAATCCAAGCTGAACTAGCAAGCTTTGCTCAGTCTTTCGCTCGCGGCTATTCCCGCCTTTATTGTTGGCCTACCGCTTTGCTATATGAGGCCTAGGCGGGGCCTGCGCGGGCGCGCCCTTTCTTTGGCCTATCACCTAGCGGCTATTTGAGGCCATGATCGGGTGGCGGCCATTCGGTCTTGCCTCGCTTTGCTTGGTCTGTTTCTCACAGCATCTCCATTTATTCCGCGGCCTCCGCTGGCTGCTCAGGCCTCCAGCGCAATATTGGCTCGCGCGCGGCACGGGTCTCGTCAAGCCTTGCCATTGGTGCATGATGTGGTGCGCCGGTGAAGCGACCCAGATCTCCGTCCTTGGCTCCCTTCACCAGATCCCGCAAGGTTGCGATAAACTGATCGAGTGCGACTTTCGACTCCGATTCCGTCGGCTCTATCAGCATCGCGCCATGCACCACCAGTGGGAAATACATGGTCATGGGGTGGAAGCCCTCATCAATCATTGCTTTGGCAAAGTCCAGTGTGGTGACGCCTGTGTCCTTCAGGAAGCTGTCGTCGAACAGGACTTCATGCATGCACACCTGATCGCCAAACGGTTGGGACATCACATCGCGCAAGCCGGCACGGATATAGTTGGCGTTAAGCACCGCATCTTCGCTGGCTTGCCGCAAACCGTCCGAGCCGTGGCTCATCATGTAGCTCAAGGCCCTTACAAACATGCCCATCTGACCGTGGAAGGCGGTTTGCCGGCCAAAGGGTTCGGCCCCTTTTGCCGCCTCCACAGTTTCCACCAGGGAGAAATTATCGCCGTCGCGCACCACGTAAGGCACCGGAGCGTATGGTGCGATCGCTTCGGAAAAGACCACCGGGCCAGCCCCAGGCCCACCGCCACCATGGGGCGTTGAGAACGTCTTGTGCGGGTTGATATGCATGCAATCGACGCCCAGATCGCCGGGCTTCGCCTTGCCGACGATGGCGTTGAAATTGGCGCCGTCGCAGTAAAAGTAAGCCCCGGCTTCATGAACTGCATCGGCAATGGCAACAATGTCGCGTTCGAACAATCCGCAGGTGTTGGGGTTGGTGAGCATTATGCCTGCCACTTCTGGCCCAAGTGCCTCTTTTACAGCTTCAGGGCTCACGGTCCCGTCTTCACGGGCAGGGATATCGCGCACCTTGTAGCCGAGCAGCGCTGCCGTTGCGGGGTTGGTGCCATGAGCAGACTCCGGCACCAGCACCACCGAGCGCGCATCACCTTTGGCAATTTGCGCGGACTTGATGGCCGCCATACCGCAGAACTCACCATGCGCCCCGGCCTTTGGCGACATGGCGACGCAGGCCATGCCGGTCATCTCAAGCAGCCATGCCGCCAGCTTATCAATAAGCTCCAAAGCTCCCTGAACGGTGCTTTGCGGCTGGAGTGGATGAACGTCTCCGAAACCGGGAAGCCGGGCCATTTTTTCGTTCAGCCGGGCATTATGCTTCATGGTGCACGAACCAAGCGGATAGACACCCGCATCAATGGCGAAGTTCTTCTGGCTGATGCGCACATAGTGGCGCATAGCTTCAGGTTCCGTCAGACCCGGCAGCCCAATGCTTTGCCGCTCCAGACCTCCAAGCCGCGCCTTATGGGGCTCAGCTTCGGCAAAATCGACACCGGTCTTGCTCACATCTCCAACTTCGAAGATCAATGGCTCTTCGATTTGCAGCGCCTTGTTTCCCGTGAAAGTAGGGTGATCGGACGTCTGCCCGCCTTGAGGGGAAGTGGGGCGTCCTCCTCGGTTCATGCTCATGACAGCACCTCCTTGAGCGCCTTCACATAGGCTTCGCGGTCATCGGCGGTGTTCACCTCGGTCGCGGCCACGATGATGAGGTCATCGAGGCCCTTCTGGTCCGGCGCCAGCCGCGTGGCAGGCACTCCGCCCAGAACGCCCTTTTCAACCAGCGCATCGATGACATCCACGCCCTTGCCCGGAACGCGGATGGTGAACTCGTTGAAGAAGGCTGGTGTGATCACCTCCACCCCCTTGATACCGGAAAGCCCATCGGCCAGAGCAACACCGTTTGCGTGGTTGATGCTGGCGAGCCGCATCAGTCCCGCTTCACCGAGCAGCGCAAGATGAATTGTGAAGGCGAGTGCGCACAGCCCTGAATTAGTACAGATGTTGCTGGTCGCTTTTTCGCGGCGGATATGCTGCTCGCGGGTCGACAAGGTGAGCACGAAACCGCGCTTGCCATTGGCATCGACCGTTTCCCCGCAGACGCGCCCGGGCATCTGGCGCAGATATTTCTGCCGGGTCGCCAGCAAGCCCACATAGGGTCCGCCGAAATTCAACCCGACACCGATGGACTGCCCTTCGCCAACAACGATGTCCGCCCCCATTTCTCCAGGTGGTTTTAGCGCGCCAAGCGACACTATCTCCGTCACCACGGCGATAAGCAGCACGCCTTTTTCGTGCGCGGCGGCGGCAATGTCGCTCAGATCACGCACCCGGCCGAACACGTCGGGTGACTGCACGACAACGCATGACGTTTCCTCGTCGATCGCGGCGATGATATCTTCATCACCTTGCGGGTCGGCGACAAGCGCCTCCAGAGGCGTTCTGGACAAGTGCGACAGCGTCTCGATGATATTGCGGTACTGGGGGTGCAGGCCGCCCGAGAGCACGGCCCTGGAACGGCGGGTAAGCCGGTGCGCCATGAGCACCGCCTCTCCGCAGGAGGTTGAGCCGTCATACATTGAGGCATTGGCCACCTCCATGCCTGTCAACAGCGCAACCTGGGTTTGAAACTCGAACAGGTATTGCAGTGTCCCTTGCGAGATTTCCGGCTGGTAGGGCGTATAGGCGGTCAGGAACTCAGAGCGTTGAATGAGATGATCGACGCTCGCCGGCACATGATGCTTGTAGGCGCCACAACCAACGAAAAATGGCACCGAACTCGCGGCTGTGTTGCGCGAAGCCATGGCCCCAAGCTGGCGTTCCACCTCCAGCTCGCCTGCATGGCGCGGCAGGTCAACCAGCTCCTTCAAGCGGACATCCTCAGGGATATCGGCAAACAGATCATCTATGCCCTTAACGCCGATGTCAGAGAACATTGAGCGTCTGTCGTCATCCGTGAGCGGCAGGTAACGCATCAGCCCTGCTCCGCCACGAACTTGGCATAGCCATCGGCGTCCATCATTCCATCGAGCTCGCTCTTGTCGGAAATCTTGATCTTTATGAACCAGGCATCGCCTTCAGGATCTTCATTGACGAGACCCGGATTGGCTTCAAGCGCACTATTGGCCTCAACAACTTCGCCAGAAATGGGGGCATAGAGCTCAGCCGCGGCCTTGACCGACTCAACGACCGCTGCCTCATCGCCCTTGGCGAATCCCTTTCCTGCTTCGGGCAACTCGACAAACACCACATCACCCAGTTGCTCCTGGGCATGATTGGTGATGCCGATGGTTGCGACATCGCCTTCGATACGCAGATATTCATGATCGTCCGTATATTTGATATCAGTCATTGGTCCTCTCCCCCTCAGATCACTTTTGTTTCCGGTAATAACGGTGCGGCACGATCGGCATCGCGACCACATGCGCGGCACGCGCATCGCCGCGCACCATAAGTCCAATCTCGCTGCCAGGCGCCGCATTGGCACTTTGCACATAGCCCATCGCCACAGGCCCTTCGGCACTTGGCCCAAACCCGCCGCTGGTCACAGCTCCAATCGTGTTTCCGCCCGCATCAACAATCTCGGTGCCCTCTCGCGCGGGCGCTTTGCCCTCGGGTTTGATGCCGACGCGGACGCGGCTCGGGCCGTCACGTAATTCACGTTGAATTCTGTCCGCCCCCGGGAAACCTCCCTCCTCGCGGCGGCGCTTGGCTATCGACCACACCAGATCAGCCTCCACCGGCGAAGTGGTCTCGTCAATGTCATGGCCATAGAGGCACAGACCCGCTTCGAGACGCAGAGAATCACGCGCACCGAGCCCGATCATCTCCACATCCTCATGTGAAACAAGCGTGCGGGCAACCTGGTCGGCTTTATCGGATGCAATTGAAATCTCGTAACCGTCTTCACCTGTATAGCCAGACCGGCTGATATGGCAATCAAGCCCGTCGAACACCACACTCGTGGCAGTCATGAAGCCCATATCGGACGCCTGCGGGCACCATTTCGACATGACAGAAGCAGCCGTTGGCCCCTGCAGGGCCAGCAATGCGCGATCATCGACGGGCTCGAGTTTCACGCTATCGGGTAGCTTCGCCTGCATATGGGCATAATCGGCGTCCTTGCAGGCGGCATTGACCACCAGCATGAGGCGTCCGT
>CAXMMX010000024.1:0-11271 GCA_964194535.1 uncultured Alphaproteobacteria bacterium
TGCGTGTGCTCCGACTCCATCGTTACGCCGGGGACGGGCCTGCGGCAAATCCTCGAAGGCCACGGGTTGAAAAAATATTTCAGCGCCTTTGCGTTTTCCGATGAAGTCGGTCATTCGAAACCGCATCATTCCATGTTTGACGCCGCCGCCGAGCAGCTGGGTGTCGAGCGCCACGAGATCGTTCATGTGGGAGACCGTGACCGGAATGATGTGAAAGGCCCCCATGCCATCGGTGCCAAGGCCGTTCTGTTCACCGCGACGCGCCCCGACGATGAGGGCATGACCACTGCCGACGCCATTTGCGCCAGCCACAAGGATTTGCCCGGCGTCATCGTTAAACTGGCGCAAGAGGCCGAGGCGAAAGGAGCCTGATCGATGGGCACGGGCCCGAAATTTCTCGTTCTTGATGGCTATTCGAAAGACGGGCGGGAGGATTTGCGCATCGGCGGGGCGTCGACCGCGGGCGAGCTTTATGCGCAAATGCTGAAAAACTGTACGCCCGGCGGCGAGGCCGAGGTGGATATTCTGTTCCCGGCTGATCTGGGAGCGGCCCTGCCCAATGGCAAGAATATCGCCCAGTATAACGGGATCGCCTGGACCGGATCGAGCCTTACCGTGTTCGAGCCGGGGCCAACCGTTACACAGCAAATCGAATTTGCCCGCGCGGCGTTTGAAGCCAGGGTGCCGAGTTTCGGCTCTTGCTGGGCCGCACAGATCGCGGTGGTCGCCGCTGGAGGGTCATGCGCGCGCAATCCGAAGGGGCGCGAAATGTTCCTCGCCCGCAAAATCGGCCTCACCGTGGATGGCCGCGCCCATCCGCTCTACCGGGGCAAGAAGGGCGTGTTCGACGGGTGGATCAGCCATGACGACGAGATCACCCATCTGCCGTCCGGTGCGCAAATTCTCGCCTCGAATGATTTTACCCGGGTCCAGTCAGTATCGGTGACCTGCAAGGGCGGTGATTTCTGGGGGCTGCAATATCACCCGGAATATGACCTGCACGAAATGGCGCGGCTGGTTCATTGCCGCCGGGAAAAGCTGATCGGACTGGGGTTCTTCAAGGACATGGATACCGCCGATATCTTCGTCAATGATTTAGAAGCACTGCATCAGGATCCCACCCGCAAGGACATTTCCTGGCGTCTCGGCATCGACGATGATGTCATGAATGAAGACATCCGGCAGATGGAGGTGCGCAACTGGATCGAGTTGCTGGTGCTGCCCCGGATGTTTTGAAAAAGATCCTCTCTAGTAACCCAGCGCGCAGCCGTCCTTGCGCGGGTCTGAACCGCCCGTCAGCACGCCCTCGTCCCAGTCGATCCAGATGGCCTGGCTGCCGCCAATTGGCTTTTCCGGAGGCACAAGATTGTGCCCCTTGGCGCGCAGCGCGTCCGCGGCCGCTGCCGGCAAACTACTTTCGGCCTGCACGATATTCTCGGTGGGGCTTGGGAAGATGCGGGGCAAGTCCTGCGCTTCCTGAATGTCGAGGCCGTAGTCGAACAGCCGAGAGAGGAACTGCATGTGGCCATAGGCCTGATATTCGCCGCCCATCACGCCATACGACATCATCGTCTTGCCGCCCCTGGTCACCATGCCGGGAATGATCGTGTGCATCGGGCGCTTGCCCGGTGCGATGCAATTGGGGTGGTCCGGGTCGAGCGAGAAGCTCATGCCGCGATTGTGCAGAACGACGCCGGACTTCGGCGCCATGATGCCTGAGCCAAAATTGTAATACAGCGTGTTGATGAAGCTGCACGCATTGCGGTCCTTGTCGACGACGGTGATGTAGACCGTGTCCTTGTGCCGGGGCCCCGACAGCGGCGGAATATCTGTCATTGCCTTGGCAGGGTCGATTGCGCCCCGCAACTCATTTGCATGTTCTTCTGACAGCATCCACTCAACCGGCACGTCGGCGTAGGCGGGGTCGGCCACATACAGGGCACGATCATTGTAGGCGAGCCGTCCGGCCTCGATTTCAATATGCAGACGTTCAGGACATAACGGGTCGTCACCCGCCTCCACGCCGCTCATGATGTTGAGCAGGATCAGCGCGATGACGCCATGACCATTTGGTGGGCACTGATGCACGGAGTAGCCACGATAGCCAGTTGAAACCGGATCGACATAGGTGCCTTCGACGCTGGCAAAGTCCTCCATTGTGTGCAGGCCGCCCCTGGACTGCAAACAGCCAACAATGTCTTCTGCAATCTCGCCCCTGTAAAACGCGTCGCGTCCCCCTTTTGCGATCGCCTCCAGCGTGTTTGCCAGTTCCGGTTGGTGGTGCAGGGAACCTGCGGAAGGCGTCTTGCCGTCACGCAGGAATGTGCGCGACAGGTTTTCGTCCTGTTTGATGAGCTCCAACTGGCTGTTGAAATCGACGCTGACGCGCGAGGTGACAGGATAGCCGTTGCGTGCGTAACCGATTGCCGGGAGCAGCAGTTCGCTTAAATCTTTCGTACCAAAGTCACTCAAGAGCCGGTTCCAGCCATCAACAGCGCTTGGGACCGTTACCGAATGCGGGCTCTGACGCTCAATCTGGGTGATGCCCTGCCCGGCAAACCAGTCCGGCGTTGCGGCCTTGGGCGCACGGCCCGATCCGTTGAAGGCAACGATTTTATCGCCGCCGCCCGGCGCATAGAGGCAGAAGCAGTCGCCGCCGATGCCGGTCGACTCCGGCTCCACCACACATTGTACCGCGCAGGCCGCAATCGCCGCGTCCATGGCGTTGCCGCCGCCCTTGAGCACGTCAACTGCAACCTGCGAGGAAAGCGGGTGTGACGTGCTCGCCATGCCTTGCGTTGCAAGAACAGGTGAGCGGCCTGGCAATTCGAGATTTCTCATGGGTCTTGGGCTTTGCACCAGTGGGGGTAAGTGTGAAACTCCGTAGGATTTACGGTTTACGGCAAGTAAGAGCAAGCGTCACATGCGCAAAAGACTTCGCTCTTACATTGCGAAATGCTATGTGGCGTACCCTTCATATGACGAGGCCCCCATGTCGAACAACCACATCGAACTGCAGAGCGATACCCAGACGCGCCCAACGAAGAAAATGCGCGAGGCCATCGCATCGGCCGAAGTCGGTGACGAGCAGGGGTTCAATGACCCGACGGTAACCACTCTGGTTGAACGGGTGGCGGAGCTGTTCGGCAAGGAGCGCGCCGTGTTTCTGCCGTCGGGCACCATGTGCAACCAGATCTCGGCGGCGGTGCATTGCGGTCCCGGAGATGACATCATCGCCGAGCGTTCAGCGCACATCGTCGGCGTGGAGGCCGGTGGCATCTCCGTGCTGGCCCGGGCCGGCGCCTACCCGATAGACGGGGAGCGCGGCGTGTTTACAGCCGAGCAGGCCGAAGCGGCCGTGCGTGCGCCCTGGCGCTACGCCCCGCGCACCCGCGTCATCTCCATAGAGCAGACCGCCAACCTGGCCGGCGGCACCATCTGGCCGCTGGAAACGATCCGCTCCGTGGTCGACGTTGCACAACGCCATGAGCTGAAAATACATATGGACGGCGCCCGGGTTCTCAATGCGGTCGTCGCTTCGGGTGTATCTGCGCGAGATTATGCCGAGGGTTTTGACTCCGTTTGGCTCGATCTCTCGAAGGGGCTTGGCTGCCCCATGGGTGCGGTGCTCGCCGGTTCTGCTGAGTTTATCGATAAGGCGTGGCGCTGGAAGCAGCGCATTGGCGGTTCCATGCGCCAGGCCGGAATTATTGCCGCCGCGGGTCTATATGCGCTCGAACATAACGTGGAACGGATGGCGGATGACCATGCCAATGCGAAGTTGCTGGCGCAACGCCTCGCCCTGCTCGATGGGCTTCACGTCGAACCGGACCATGTCGAGACCAACATCATCATCATCGATGTGTCTGCTTCGGGCGCGGATGCCGCCACATGGAGCAAGCGCCTTGGCGAGGAAGGTGTGCGCATGGCCGCCATCGGACCGCAGACCTTGCGGGCGCTGACCCATCTTGATGTCACAAGGGAGGAAGTTGAGCGGGCGGGTGAAATTTTTGCCACCCTTGCCGAAGGCGCGTTCAGCCCCTCCTGAAACCCAAGACATGACCTGGGGTCAGGACCCTAGTCCGCGGGCAGGCTCGTGCGCAGGCTTGCAAGCGGATTTGGCGCCTGCCGGACTGTCCGCCGTTTGCGCCGCTTGGAAACAGGTTTTACGGATGAGACCCTGATGGTTCTCGTGACGCGCCTGGGTTGAACGGGCGTTTGCGGCGCGGCCACGCTCACGCTTGTTTGCCACTGGGTCTGGGAGGTCTGATTGGGAAGCTGTCCGGGCACCAGTTGCACGGGTTGCTGGCGTGTGTTCATAGCTGTAGCCGGGGCGTTTGTTTGCCCGCTCACAATTTGGAGTGGTTGCGCCTGTGTCCTGGCCACCGGGCCGCGGCGCACTTTGCGGTATTTCTTGTAGTGCAACTTTGAATTTTTTCTGCGCACCGCATCGTCGAGGTCCGGATAGGCGGCAGGCAGGCTCAGATAGCGCGCCGTCAACCGCCCGGTTTCCGCCAGCAGGGCATAGCTGGACACCACGTAATCATGCTCGGCGCGCGCCAGAGCCACTTCGCCATTGACCAGCTCACGTTGCGCATCCAGTACTTCGAACAGGGCGCGTTCGCCAACCTTGACCTCGATCTGAACGCCTTTGAGCGCCTCGCGGGCGGCCTTGACCTGCTGGCGCGCGGCCTTGATACGCGCTTTCGCGGCATGCAGCTGTTTCCACGCATCTATGACGCCCGCCCGGGTCCGGCGGCGTGAATCGGCGACCTCGAAGGTGGCGCCGGTTTCGCTGGCGCGCGTCTGGCGGATGCGCGAGCGTGTATCGCCGCCCTGGTACAGCGGCATCTTCATCCGCACGAACAGCGACGAGACTTCCTCCTTGTCGACCAGGACCGAGGTGTTGTGGTCAATCCCGTGGTTCAGCTCGAGCGAGAGCGTCGGCAGCAGCGCGCCATAGGCCTCGTTCTTGGCGCGCCGTGCGGCCTCCTGAGTGTGCAATGCGGAAACAATGTTCGGATTGGTGCTTTCCGCCACGCCAAGCGCCTCTTCAAGCGAGGGCGGTAGCAGCTCGACCGGCACGCGCGGCGCCTTGAGCGCGCCGGGATAGCTGCCGACGATGGCCTCGAAGCTCGCTTCGCTGGCCTCTTGGTTGGCTCGCGCCTGGGCGAGATCGGCTTCCCCTTCGAACAGCCGGGTGCGCGCCTGGGCGACGTCGGTCCTGGACAGATCACCCGCCCTGTGACGCGCCTTCGTGGCGCTCAGCTCGTTGCCGAGGAAGCGGACATTGTCCCGCCGCAACCTAGCGATCTTGCGGTCCTGCACCACGTCCATATAGGCGGTCACGGTATCGAGCAGGATGCTCTGTTCGCGCCCGTGCAGCTGCGCCGCCCCGGCGCGCACGTCGGCCTTTGCCCGGCGCGTGCCGTTATAGGTCTGGAAGCCCTGGAACAGCGGCTGGGTCAGACTCAGGGCGTATCCATCTTGATCGAGCTTGGAAGTGGTTGATAGGGAATTGATACGGGTATTCTCTTTGCCTCTGTGGGCATCCAGTGACAGTTTGGGCATCCCCTTGGCCCGCTCCTGCTTGATGGTTTCCTCGTCGGCACGCTGGCGGGCACGCTCCGCGTCAAGGCCTGGATTACCGGCAAAGGCGGAGGTGAGCGCTTCATTCAGGCTTTGCGCGCGGGCGTTTTGAGGGCCCAGAACCGCCAATAGAACAGCAACGGAACACCCCGCGAGACGGGCCAGTCCCCGCATTGGAAAAATGGTCGAAACAGCCCCGCCAGGCGAACGGGACCCGCGGGAAACCATCGCGCGCTGTGAGCTGGTTCGCATATGCCGTGTCCGTCGCTGACCCTGGGCCTTCCGCGCGAGCGGAATTCGCCCATATTTGTTGGCGTACAGAATGATTTATGTCTGTTGACGTTTGGTTAACCGGCGACCGGTTTTGGGACAGTCGCCCACCCTTCGTCACCCCCGGATTTATTCCGGGGGTCCATTCAACTGTTCCCGTAGATTGATGAGTGGAAACGACGTAATGTCCGCTAATAGCCATAAGAGGACATCAGAGAGGACATCTCAAAATGTCCGCTAATAGCCATAAGCGGACATCCGGGCTCCTTTCACTCGTCTGGCTTTCGAGGCGTTGACTTTTTCCATACCGCGTTGCTGGAGAAAGAATTTCGTCAGTCAATATGAGGAGGAATAGCAGACTAGCATAATCTTGATCGTGTAAGCGTGAGGTTATCATCTCTACCTCCATACAGACCCTGTAACCAACCTGCCTCTATACTTCACACTATGATTTGGGCAAACTGAGCGCGTTCGGCTGGGAGGCGTCAATGGCTACACACATGCAGATGCCACAATTATCCGCAGCGGGCGCTCGTTGGGTGCGCGTATCGCTCGGCTATGAGGTTGCAGTGATACTGGCTATTAAGGCGGCAGCAATCCTCGCTCTTTTCATTTTTTTCTTCGGACCTCAACACCGTCCCGAAATCACGTCAAAGATGGTATCGGGCCATCTTGTGGGGGGTGAATTTGTCACAGGAGACCGGGAATGAACGAGACAGTTGTTGAACTCTCGCGGCTGCAGTTTGCGCTAACGGCCTACTATCACTTCTTGTTCGTACCGCTGACCATCGGCCTCGCAGTCCTGCTTGGCGTCATGGAGAGCGTCTATGTCATGACCAACCGGCAGATCTGGAAGGACATGGTCAAATTCTGGGGCCTCCTGTTCGGCATCAACTTCGCCATGGGCGTGGCCACCGGCATTACCATGGAATTCCAGTTCGGCACGAACTGGGCCTACTTCTCCCATTATGTCGGCGACATATTCGGCGCGCCTCTCGCAATCGAAGGGCTTATGGCCTTCTTTTTGGAGGCGACCTTCATAGGGCTGTTTTTCTTCGGCTGGGACCGTTTGTCGAAAGTCGGCCATCTGGCGGTGACCTGGCTTATGGCCTTGGGATCAAACTTTTCCGCTCTCTGGATCCTGATAGCAAATGGCTGGATGCAAAATCCGGTCGGTGCGGAGTTCAACGCGGAAACCATGCGGATGGAGCTGACCGACTTTTACGAAGTGATTTTTAATTCGGTAGCCCAGGCAAAGTTCGTACACACAGTCTCTGCCGGTTACGTCACCGGTGCGATGTTCGTTCTCTCCATTTCAGCATTCTACCTGGTCAGGGGAAGACATGTTGCTTTCGCCAAGCGGTCCATGACAGTGGCGGCTAGTTTCGGTCTTGCTTCGGCTCTTTCTGTCGTCGTGCTGGGCGATGAGTCGGGATATATAGCCACCGAACACCAGAAAATGAAAATCGCTGCAATCGAGGCCGAGTGGGAAACACACCCGCCACCCGCCGGGTTAAGTCTCATTGCATTCCCCGACATGGAGGCAAAAAAGAACAACTTTGAGCTGAAGATCCCATGGCTTCTCGGTCTCATGGCAACCCGGTCTATCAACACCGAAGTGCCAGGGATAATCGATCTGGTCGACGATGCGAAATTCAGGATCAGGCAGGGTATAGACGTCTACAACGCATTACAGAGACTGCGCGCTAACCCGAAAGACGAGGTTGCCAGAGCAGAACTCAAGTCGGGTGATAAATTGCTCGGCTATGCACTGCTTCTGAAGCGCTTCCGCAACGATGTAGAAAATGCGACGCCGGAAGAGATAGACAAAGCCGCCTGGTTGACTGTTCCCAATGTCCCAGTTTTGTTTTGGTCGTTCCGTATCATGGTTGGCCTCGGGCTCTATTTCATCGCTCTATTCGCGCTCGCATTCTGGTTTGCCTCGCGAAGAGAGCTGGAACAGCACAAATGGTTTATGCATGTCGTCTTGTGGAGCCTGCCCCTGCCCTGGATTGCCAGTGAACTGGGCTGGACCGTTGCCGAATATGGCCGACAGCCCTGGGTTATCGAAGGTGTGTTGCCGACATTCATGGGCGTGAGTTCAGTGAGCGTCGCCCAGGTCTCGTTTTCGCTCGCCGGTTTTGTGATCTTCTACACCGCACTTGCGGTGGTTGATGTCTGGCTGATGGTCAAATACATCCGGCTCGGACCAGACAAGTATCTGGGACACGATACGGATTTGCGGGCCCGGTCAGCCGCTGCAGCGGAGTAAGGAAGAGGGTTTATGAGATGATGGAACTTATAGACTACGAAGTTCTAAAAGTAATCTGGTGGCTTCTTCTCGGTATCCTTCTCATCGGGTTCGCGCTGACAGACGGCTTTGATATGGGGGCACAGATGCTGCTTCCGGCGGTCGGCTCTTCCGATAAGGAGCGCGAGCAGGTGCTTGCGACGATCAAGCCCGTCTGGGAGGGAAACCAGGTCTGGTTCATTGTTGGAGGTGCAACCTTTTTTGCTGCCTGGCCCATGGTCTACGCGGCAGCATTTTCAGGTTTCTATATTGCAATGTTCATCGTTCTCGCCGCCCTTATTTTCAGGGCAGTGGCTTTCACCTTCCGGGGCATGAGCGAGGATAAGAACTGGCGTGCTTTTTGGGACTGGAGCCTGTTTTGCGGCGGGTTCGTGCCGGCGCTGATTTTCGGGGTTGCCGTCGGCAATGTTCTCCAGGGCGTACCGTTCCATCTCACTCCAGCGAACCTGCCCGTTTATGAAGGCTCCTTCTTCGGCCTGCTCAACCCGTTCGGTCTCCTGGCCGGCTTGCTCTCGGTAACAATGATCGTGTTGCACGGTGCTTCCTGGCTTGCGGTCAAGACCGATGGCGATGTGCAAAAGCGTGCGCGGGAGTACGGCTCTCGGGCCGGACTTGTCGCGGCTTTGCTGTTTGCAATTGCCGGTATCTGGGTCTGGGTTGGCGGCATCAATGGATACGTCATTGAATCAGGCGCCGATCCGGCGGGGGTTGCCAACCCGCACGCCAAGACCGTCATCATAGATTCCGGAGCATGGATGGCCAACTTCGCCAACCGTTCCTGGATGTGGGTTGCGCCTATTATGGGTATCGCCGGACTGGTCGGGGCAGCGTTGCTGATCCGGGGGAAATCCGAGGTGATCTGCCTGCTGAGTTCCGGCGCTGGCGTTGCCGGGGTGATCGCGACGTCAGGTCTGGCCATGTTCCCCTTTATCATGCCGTCCTCGACCGACCCCGGCTCAAGCCTGACCGTCTGGGATGCATCCTCAAGTCACCTGACGCTAGGCATCATGTTGGTCGTGGCTGTGATCTTCATACCAATCATCCTGATCTATACAGCCTGGGTTTATCGGGTGCTGAGAGGCAAGGTCAATTTCAAGGAACTGCTCAAGGGTTCGGGTGGCTATTGAGCGCATGTGGATACGGAGAATTGCGACATGTGGTATTTCAGTTGGATTCTGGGTGTTTGTCTGGCCGCGAGTTTTGCGATCCTGAACGCAATGTGGCTGGAACTCGACGAAGATGACCGGTCGGCGGATGGCAAACGCAAGTGACATCGGACAAAGGGACTGGCCTGCCTGGATGCGCGTCTTCTCGCTGTTTCTCGCCGGAGGTGTGTGTCTTGTGCTGTTCGCCTATCCCTATGTGATCGGCAGCCAGCTTTCGCCGATCGACCGGGTCGCGTTGATGGTTGTCCTGGTGGCTTGTGGTGGCGCAATCGCCTTTGGTCTCGGCTTTCGCTTCGATCGACCCATCACGAGGATCCTGAGTTCACCTCCCATCATTTGGCCGGCGATTATCGGCGGTTTTCTCATCATGCTGTCCTACTGAAACACGTTCTTCGCAACATGAAGCCGAACATGCGAAAAAGTCAGTCTACGTGGGTTTCACCGGCACCATCGAACAGTTCCTTCTTCAACCTGGCGATATCGTCTCCCCGATTATGCGCCCTGCCGGCATTCCGGTTCCTGAAAGATCAGGGCGTGGACGATTTCTTGCTGGCTTTCGGCAGGTTTCGGTACCGGTCCTCAAGATCGGAATGACAGACGAGATCGCCTGCGCATCCAAGCTGTTCACGGCAATTCCAATAGTCGTGGTCGCCGTTCAGGACGTTATTTCCTCCACACAATTTCGCCCGGGAGATCGGCTTGTTGACTTACAGGACCTTGCCCGGCCCGTGACAATTCTGGTGTCGATAGTCCCGCTCTATGAGAGCCAGACTGACGGAATTGGTCCAAACCGGGATTTGAGCGTGCAATTATCCAGTAAATTCACCAACGCAAAGCGAGCGCGGGATCACTACGTCATCCACTGAATGTTTCTCACACAGTCCGCTTCAGGCTGACTTTGGCAAAACGCGGTTCAGTATCAGGTAACCGGCTATGCCCGACACGAGCGATCCGATCAGTACACCGAGCTTGGCTTCATTGATGATATTCACATCAGTGTACGCCAGTTCGCCGATGAAGATTGACATGGTGAAACCGACGCCTGCCAACGCGCTCACGCCCAAGACCTGCGGCCAGGTAACGCTATCTGGCAACTGTCCCAAACCGCTGGCAACAATCAACCAACTGGCAAACATAATACCGATCGGCTTGCCCAGAATCAGGCCCAACGAGACCGCGAGCGCAACGGTTGTACCGCCACCGCCAAATGCGTCGGCGAGGGGTACACCTGCTGCGAACAGAGCAAACAGAGGTACGATCACGAAAGACTGCACCGGATGCAGGGCGTGTTCCAGGGTCACGCCTGGTGGTCTCGTATCTTCTGCCGCCAGATAGATGCTGTCGATCGTACGGAGCTGGGCCTTGTCGGTAATGATGCTTGTCTCTGTGGCCCCTGAACGATGCAACTTTTTCAATTGCGCGCCTGCAAAGTCGACGAACTCCCTGGGGCGCCGATGTGCGGTGACAGGCACAAGCAACGCGACCAGAACGCCGGCAACTGTGGCATGTATGCCCGAGGCAAGCACACCCGCCCAGGCGCCCACCGCCAGTGCGACAAATATCAGGATAGATCGAAACCGCAGTTTGTTGGCCACCACGATCAGAGCCATAAACAGCAATGCAACTGCAAGCGCCGGCAGGTTGATCTGATCCGTGTAGAACAACGCGATCACCGATACGGCGAGCATGTCGTCGGCGATAGCCACGGCACTGAGTAACACCTTCAGGCCAATCGGCGCACGGCTGCCAAACAGGGCCAGGATACCGAGGGCGAAGGCGATATCGGTCGCCATCGGGATGGCCCAGCCACGCTCGCCCGGTCCGCCAAGTTGGAAGTACAAAAAGATCGCTGCCGGCACGATGGCACCGCCGAGCGCCGCACCGACTGGCAGACTTGCCTGCCGGAGCGTTGACAGCTCCCCGACCACCAGCTCG
>CAXMMX010000025.1:0-20317 GCA_964194535.1 uncultured Alphaproteobacteria bacterium
TGACGTGGACCGCATCCGCGCCGATTTCCCGATTCTTGCGCGCGAGATACACGGCAAGCCGCTGGTTTATCTCGACAATGGCGCCTCGGCGCAAAAACCGAAGCCCGTGCTGGACACCATTCAGAACGCCTATTCCCACGAGTACGCGAATGTGCATCGTGGCCTGCACTATCTCTCCAACATAGCGACGGAGAATTACGAAAAAGCGCGCTCTACCGTGCGGCAGTTCATTAACGCCGAATCCGACGACGAAATTATTTTCACCCGCAATGCGAGCGAGGCTATCAATCTGGCGGCTCAAAGCTTCGGCGGGATGGTGATCGGCGAGGGCGATGAGATCGTCCTTACCATCATGGAGCATCACTCCAACATTGTGCCGTGGCATTTTCACCGGGAACGCTCTGGAGCTGTTCTCAAATGGGCGCCTGTGACGGATGAAGGTGAATTCCTGATTGAGGAATTTGAAAAGCTGCTGACACCAAAAACAAAAATGGTGGCGGTACCGCATATGTCCAATGTGCTGGGCACGGTCGTGCCGGTTAAGCAAGTCGTGAAGCTGGCCCATGAGTGGGGAATTCCCGTTCTCGTCGATGGCGCGCAAGGCGCGGTTCATTTGCCAGTGGATGTGCAGGATCTTGACTGCGATTTTTACACATTCACCGGCCACAAGATATATGGCCCCACCGGCATCGGTGTGCTGTATGCGAAGAAGAAGCATCTCGATGCCATGCCGCCCTATCAGGGCGGCGGCGAGATGATCGGCGCGGTGACAACCGATAATGTGACCTATGCCAAGCCGCCGCACCGCTTCGAGGCCGGCACGCCTGCCATCGTTCAGGCTATCGGGCTGGGTGCAGCTCTCAATTACATGATGGATGTGGGGTTGGAGCGCATCAAGGCACATGAAGACGCCATCCTTGCCTATGCCAAGCAGTGCCTAGGAGAGATAAATTCTCTTCGCATGATCGGTACGGCGCCAGGCAAGGGCAGTATCATTTCATTCGAAATGGAAGGGGCGCATGCCCATGACATCTCGACCGTCATCGACAGGTCCGGCATCGCGGTGCGCGCGGGCACCCATTGCGCGGAACCTCTGCTGGCCCGCTTTGGCGTAACGTCAACCTGCCGTGCATCATTTGCGATGTATAATACGATAGAAGAGGTGGACGCTTTGGCGGCTGCCCTCAAGAAGGCGCAAAACTTTTTTGCGTGAGTGATTATGACCGAAGAGCCGAAAATTTCAGATTTTATCAAAGACAAGCCCTCCTTGCCGGAGGCTTGCGCAGAGACCGTGATTGCGGCCAAGGAGGCCGTTCCGGGAGTGGAAAGCGCGCTCAGCGAGGAAGAGATTGAGCGGCTGACCAATGATCTGATCGCGGCGATAAAGACCGTGTACGATCCGGAAATCCCGGTCGACATTTATGAGCTGGGGCTGATCTACAAAATAGACGTGGATGACGACCGCAACGTCGCCATTGAAATGACTCTCACCGCGCCAGGCTGTCCGGTCGCCGGAGATATGCCCATCTGGGTACAGAACGCCGCTATGACGGTTGCAGGGGTGTCGGATGTTAAGGTGGATCTGGTGTTTGATCCTCCGTGGGGGCCGAGCCGGATGTCCGAAGAGGCCCAGGTTGCCCTCAATATGTTCTAGTTTGACTTCTGTGACTTGACGTTAAGCCAAGGCAGTGCCATTTGAGTCCTATGGATATGACATTGAACAAACCCAAAATCCTGTCGATTACCGATGCGGCTGCTGATCGCATCAAGCAGTATATTTCCGGCTCGGAAAAGCCGGTTACGGGCGTGCGCGTAGGCGTCAAGAATGCAGGCTGTGTCGGCATGGAATACACCATGGATTTTGTCGAAAGCGCTGATCCGGCAGACGATATGGTCGAGGAAAAAGGCGCAAAGCTTTTCATCGATCCCAAGGCGATTTTGTTCCTGCTCGGTGCAACGATGGACTACCGGGTAGACAAATTGTCTTCAGGCTTCGTGTTCGACAATCCCAATCAGACCGACGCTTGCGGGTGTGGTGAATCGGTTGCCATTACGCCGGCCAGCCAGGCCCAGCTCGAAGCCTTTGATAAGCCCATCCGGGTTTTATAAGTCATTCCCACCAGGCATTAGGCGGGTCTTTGCACAATGTCCGTCAGCGAAGAATACAAGGCTTTTTTAGAAGAACTGTTTGTCGGGTTCGCTCCGGTTACCATACGCAACATGTTCGGCGGTGGCGGCGTCTACCATGAGGGCGTGATGTTTGCGCTTGTCGCCAGCGACACGCTCTATCTCAAGGTGGACGAAACCAACCAGAGTGATTTCGAGGCTGAGGACATGAAACCCTTCACCTACACGGGCAAGGACAAACCGGTAGCCATGTCATATTGGGAGTTGCCGGAAGCTCTTTATGACGACCCTGACAGCTTCGCTGAATGGGCGGGAAAAGCGTTCGAAGTGGCGCTCAAAGCCAAACGGAAATAGGGGGTTAGAGGGGTTAAGTTTAATTGTGGAGGTGATCAGGCAGCGCTGATCTGGGCTTGCGTGTCTGGCAAGTCGGTTTCCGATTTCACATTATTGCGCCCGGAATTCTTGGCCGCATAAAGGCAAACATCGGCACGCTCAATCAATTCAGTAATGCTTTCCCCGATGCGATAGCAGGAAATGCCGATCGACAGCGTCACGTGACCAAGGCTTGCACTGGTGGACTTCTTCACCAGTTCCTTGGTCTTGACTGCGACCCTGATTTGTTCAGCCACCGTAATAGCGGCGGCCAGCTTGGTCTTCGGCAAAATGATGACAAATTCCTCTCCGCCATAGCGCGCCACGCAGTCACGTCCCTTAACATTGGTTTTCATTGTATGGGCTACGATCCGGATGACCTGATCGCCGGTCTGGTGCCCGTGGGTATCGTTGAAAGACTTGAAGCGGTCGATGTCGATCATCAGCAGGCACAACGGGTCGCCTGACTCTTCGGCTTCGGATATTTCCTCTATAATCGTCTGATCGAAGCGTTTGCGGTTCGTGAGGCCGGTCAACTCGTCGGTGTAGGATTCAACACGGGTCAGCTCAAGGTTCATCTGCAATTCGTCGATTTGTGATTTTGAATCCGCCAGCCGTTTTTCGAGAACCTTGTTGTACTCGGCCATGTCATTTGTTGTTTCGAACAATTCGCCGAGGACGCTCTTGAGTTTCTGGGGCGAGTCGATGCCGCTCAGTTTGGCATTCATGCCCCTGAGTGATTCGCCATAGCTGCCAGTGCGTTCGCTGGCCGCCTCGATCGCCGCCATGATGTCGTTCATCTGTTGACTGACTTTCGAGCCGACTTCTTCCACCTGTTCCAGGACATCTGTGCTGGAGAGATATTTCTGGTAAATCCGTTCAGCCGCTTCATCAGTCAGGCAGGAATCTGTTTCCAGCGCATCGCGAAAATCTTTGCAAAGTTCCTTGTTGGTTGCGGAGGAAAACGCGAAAAGCAGTTCATAGTTCTGCGGTGAAGCGGGTTTGCGGAGTTGTTTCAGGAGTGAGATTGCCCGCTCGCCGTGAGCCATCGTGCGTGCGAAATCCTCTCTACCGGACACAGAGGGATTGGTCACAGTACTGGATGGCGTACTCACGTTTAGTATCCCCTGTATTCTCAGAGTTATATTTCTGCCTCAGTCGAGCGCCATTATCCCCAACCAAGTGATTAGTCACTCGAAATGTGCAGCAGGGGTGTTAATAGGCTGTAAAAAGAAGGGAAATTTTAAATTTTATGACTTGGAAGGGCGTTTCAGGAAATCTGGCACGTGATCGCCCAATCCGACCGTCTTACCGCCCTTGATTGCCTCGCGTGGGTCACTCTTTCGTCGAGGCCCGGACTTCTTCTCTTGCGGCTTTTCTTTTTCGGTCTTCTTGGTTGAAGCAGATTTGCGATCACCCGGTCCCGATGGGCGTGACCGGCCACGTCTGCGCGAGCCTCCAACACCACGTCGGCGCGATTCACGTTCGCCCGCCCCGGGGGGTGGGGGGTCGCCCAACCAGTCGATATCCTTACGTACAAGTTTCTGAATTGCGGTCATGGCCCGCATATCATGAGATGTCACCAGGGTAACGGCAAAACCCTTGTGCCCGGCGCGTCCGGTACGGCCGATACGGTGCACATAGTCTTCTGGATGAACCGGCACATCATAGTTGAAGATATGGCTGACCTCGGGAATATCCAGGCCGCGCGCGGCCACGTCGCTCGCCGCCAGATAAGTGACTTCACCGTTGCGGAAAGCGTCGAGCGTCGCCGTGCGCTGATGCTGGTTGAGATCGCCGTGAAGGGCTTCAGCGTTAAGACCGTGCTTAACGAGGGAGCGGTGGAGGATGGTGACATCACGTTTGCGGTTGCAGAACACGATAGCGTTCTTCACATTCTGGTCCGCCATGATCTTGCGCAGTGCGGCGCGCTTTTCCTTCGGATCGCTTGGCGTGTAGCACAGAACCTGCTTAATCGCGTCCACCGTCGTGCTGGGGGGCGAGGCTTCGATGCGCTCAGGATTTTGCAGAAAATTATCCGCGAGCCGTTTGATTTCCGGTGGCATGGTGGCAGAGAAAAACAATGTTTGGCGGCGCGGAGGGATGAGCTTGGAAATACGCTCCATGTCGGGGATGAAGCCCATGTCCAGCATCCGGTCGGCTTCGTCGATGACGAAAATCTCGACGCCCGTGAGCAACAATTTCCCGCGACCGAAATGATCGAGCAGCCGGCCCGGCGTTGCAATCAATACATCGGCGCCGCGGTCAAGTTTGCGGTTCTGTTCGTCGAACGAAACGCCGCCAATCAGCAGCGCGACATTGAGCTTGTGCATGGCGCCAAGCGCTTCGAACTCTTTCACCACTTGTGCAGCCAACTCCCGGGTTGGTTCGAGAATAAGCGAGCGGGGCATGCGCGCCCGCGCCCGCCCGCGTTCAAGCCGCGTCAGCATGGGCAGTACGAAAGATGCGGTCTTGCCCGTGCCCGTTTGCGCAATGCCAAGAACATCGCGCCCTTCCAGTGCGACGGGAATGGCCTGGGCCTGGATCGGGGTCGGGGTTTCGTAACCCGCCTGCGTTACAGCGGCAAGAACCTTGTCGCTGAGTCCGAGATCCTGGAATTTCATTTATGTGCGCCGTTCTTGCGGTCGCGATGACTTATCTTGAACCACACTTGGTTTTTAATCACATATTGTTCGTTTGTGGGGCTATGACAGTCGAATCGACATATGTCGTTGTGTGCCGCGCGGCAGCATAGGGGGCGTGGCCAGATTGTCAAATGACGACTGGTGTTCTTTCAAATGATGATCAACAGTTCAATAAGTTGCGCTATAGCTGGCATCGTGTGGAAATCCGGTCTCTGAGAGCCTGAAGCCATGAGCGAAAATCATGCCAATGTACTGGTGCGCCCTCCGAATCTGTATCTGGGAGGGTTCGTAGCCGGTTGCCTGTTTGAACTCTTGCTGCCGCTGGGGCCGGGGCTCGCGGGCGGGACGTTGAGACCAATCATTATCGGGCTCGGTCTTGCCGCAATTGGCGCAACTTTTGTCTGGAAAGCGTTCCGGCAGTTTGCCGATGCCGGAACGACCATTCCGGTGGATGAACCAACCGATGCACTGGTGATCCATGGGCTCTATAGCTGGTCACGCAATCCCATCTATATGGGTCTGAATGTCATCTATGTGGGGCTGTCGATTGCACTGACCTCGGGGTGGGCGTTGCTTGCCCTGCCTGTCCTGCTGGTTGTTATGAAAAGGGGCGTAATCGAACCTGAGGAATCCTATCTCGAAGAAGAATTCGGGGCGCAATATCGCGAATATAAGGACAAGGTGCCGCTCTGGCTTTGAGCGCATTGTTGGAAATTTGAAGGAACGTGTCGTGACAAGGGCTGTGTTCGTACCCGGTCCGATGCGCCTGAACACACCGAGTCGCGTACAGCGCTGATCGGGATGGCGAACAATCAAGGGGTCGATACGGTGATAGAGGCCGTGCCGCCAGCGGACCTGAATGGGAAATGTTGGCTCTTGCATATGGAAATTGAGAAAAAGGAAGAAATCTCATGCCGAACTATATCATTGCCTATCACGGCGGGAATAAGCCTGAGAGCCCCGAGGAGGGAGCCAAACATATGGCGAAATGGAAAGCCTGGGTCGAGGGCCTTGGCGATGCCGCGGTCAACCCCGGCACTCCGCTGGGAAAGTCCAAAACAGTAAGCTCTTCCGGTGTATCGGACGATGGCGGGCCCGATCCCATGTCAGGGTTTTCTATCGTGAAAGCCGACAGCATGGATGCGGCTCTTGAGATGGCTAAGGCATGCCCGTTCCTTGAAACCGGCGGCACACTTGAAGTCGCGGAAGTGATGGAAATGTAGTCATCAGCATTTTGACCCAGACAATCCAGGCGCCGCAGTTACCACTTTAAATATCCAGATCCTTGGCGAACTCGGCGTTCTCCTGGATGAACTTGAAGCGCGCTTCCGCCTTGTTGCCCATCAGCTGCTGCACCGCGTTCGACGTGCCGTCACGGTCCTCCTCGGCGATCTCGATCCGCAACAGGGTCCGCTTCGCCGGGTCCATGGCAGTTTCTTTAAGTTGTTTGGGAAGCATTTCTCCTAAGCCTTTGAAACGGCTTACTTCCACCTTGCCGCGACCGGTGAACTCTGTTTCCAGCAATTGATCCTTGTGGGCATCGTCGCGGGCGTAGAGCGTCTTGGCGCCCTGCGCCAGCTTGTAGAGCGGCGGCACGCCCAGATAGAGGTGGCCATTGTCGATGAGTTCGGGCATTTCGCGGTAAAAGAAGGTTATGAGCAGCGAAGCGATATGCGCGCCGTCCACGTCGGCGTCGGTCATGACGATGACCTTCTCGTAGCGCAGATCGGCGTCGCTATAGGTGGCCCCCGTGCCGCAGCCCAAGGCAAGCGTCAGGTCATTGAGAAGCTGGTTATCGGCTTTTTTCGCCGATGTTGCATTAGCGACATTGAGGATTTTTCCGCGCAGGGGAAGGACGGCCTGTGTCGCGCGGTTGCGCGCCTGCTTGGCCGAGCCGCCGGCGCTATCGCCCTCGACGATAAAGATTTCCGTCCCCTCCGCCGCGCTGTTGGAGCAGTCGGCAAGCTTGCCGGGCAGGCGCAGCTTGCGCGTGGCGGTCTTGCGGTTGACCTCGCGCTCGCGCTTGCGCCGGGTGCGTTCCTCGGCGCGATCGATCACCCATTCAAGCAGCTTGTTGGCCTGGTTCGGCCTGGCGGTGAGCCAATGTTCAAAGGCATCGCGCACGGCCGTTTCAACTATGCGGATCGCTTGCGTGGTCGCCAGTCTGTCCTTTGTCTGCCCCTGGAATTCCGGCTCGCGGATGAACACCGACAGCATGGCTGCGGACGTGCCCAGCACGTCGTCGGCTGTGATTTGCGCCGCTTTTTTGTTGCCTGACAGCTCGCCATAGTTGCGCAGGCCCTTGGTCAGCGCCGCGCGCAGGCCCGATTCGTGCGTGCCGCCTTCGGGTGTCGGCACCGTGTTGCAGTAGGAGTTGAGAAACCCGTCCGCGCTGCCAATCCAGCTCACGGCCCACTCGACCGAGCCGTGGCCGCCTTTATTCTGCGTCTTGCCGGCGAACACCTCGTCGGTGACGCAAGTCTGTCCCTCGATGCGCAGCTTGAGAAATTCCTTCAGGCCTCCGGGGAAATGGAAAACCGCCTGGGTTGGCGTTTCGTCCTTATCCTCGATCAGTTCTTGCGCGCACGACCAGCGGATTTCGACACCGCCGAACAGATAGGCTTTCGAGCGCGCCATGCTGAACAGCGTTGCCGGCCTGAAGGCGGTGCGGGCTCCGAAAATTTGCTCGTCCGGCAGGAAGCGCACCCTGGTGCCGCGCCGGTTCTTGATCTCGCCCAGCTGTTCTAGGGGGCCATCGGGCACACCGCGTGAAAAGGTCTGCCGGTAAAGTTGCTGCCCGCGCGCCACTTCCACTTCCAATGTTTGCGACAGCCCGTTCACCACCGAGATGCCGACGCCGTGCAGGCCGCCGGAGGTGTCGTAAACCTTGGAGTTGAATTTGCCGCCCGCGTGGAGCGTCGTCATGATGACCTCGAGGGCGGACTTGTTCTTGAATTTGGGGTGCGGGTCGACCGGAATGCCGCGGCCATTGTCGTTGACCGTCAGCCAGCCGTCTTTATCGAGGTTGACGTCTATCCAGTCGGCGTGACCCGCCACCGCCTCGTCCATGGAATTGTCGATTGTCTCGGCGAACAGATGGTGCAGGGCTTTTTCATCCGTGCCGCCGATATACATGGCCGGGCGCCGGCGTACCGGCTCCAGCCCCTCAAGCACCTCGATGTCGGCGGCGGTGTATCCGGCTTCGCCCTTGGACGGTTTGCCTGTGGCTTTCGATTTCGCGCGGGAGGGCTTGGGCTTGATTGGCTCCGCCTCAAGCTCCTTTTCCAGCTTTGCAAACAAATCGCGCGATGCAGCCATGTATCCCTTAATCCTGCAATTCCAATGCGAATCTCTTGTGTCAGTGTAGCCCGGTTCGTGCCATGCGCATGTGTGTTTTTCAAGGAGGGGGCCATTTTTACCTGCGCTACCGATTCGCGACTTGAGCGCGAAGAGGCTCGGCACAAGTACAGATGCGAAACCCTTGCGAAAGCGCAGGTCCATTGTGAGCTTGTTGCATGGACCCCGGGTCAATACCCCGATCAAGTCGGGGCACATGGCCCGGGGTTTCGGGCTTTTTAGAATGTTTCATGGATCAGCACCCCTTGCCTCGTTTTACTCGGTTTATCGCTCACGGCTATTCCCTCGGCTACGCCTAGGGGCCTGCGAGGGCGCGGCGCATGAGCGCCGACGGCCATTCGGCCTTGCCTCGCTTCGCTCGGTTCCAGCGTGATACAGCAAAGCGTCTCCACTCCTTTTCATTCTTCATCCTCTGGCTCCGCTTTCGTCATTCCCGCGCCCCACACCCTCCCGCTGGCGCGGGCCCCACCCCTCTCCCCTTGGGGGAGAGGGGTGGGGTGAGGGGGGGGCGGAAAGGGTTCGGGTGGCGCGTGTGAGCATGGGGAACATGGCCCGCGTTTATCTGGGTTTGTCATCAGGACAGGGCACTTCCTCCCTCGTCATCCCGGACAAGCAGCGGTCATTTTTCGTTGGCCTACCGCCTATCGGCTACATGAGGCCGAATTCGTGCTCAAGTAGCGCTGTGCGCGGTAGCACAAACAAAGACAAGCGATCCGGGATCCATGGCTTTAGCAGAGTAGGGTGTTGCACTTCACACTTGGATTCCCACCTTCGCGGGAATGACGAAGGGGGGCGCGGGAATGACGAATAGGGTTCCGCGAGCTATGAGCTGGAGCCGCCACCCGCATCCCAAAACCCCGCCGCGCATTTGCCCGGTGGGGTTTCGTGAGTGTCGATCTCAAGCGAATGGGGCTCTGTGTGCTTTCGCGGAGAAGGCTCTCGGGAGGAGGCCAGGCTATCCGAAAAGCCTTGAGCCTCGCCGGCCTTGCAACCCGCCTCGTGTCACGCCCCGCCCGGACATACCGAGCTTATCAAGCGCCTTTGCAGAAAGAAAGGGGAAGGGCGTGAGTGTCTGCCACTCAGCCAAGGCAGTCATGGCAATCCTTCTGCGCACACGCTTTTCTCAAGTCGTGAAATTGTCGGAACTTAATGCCGTCCTGAAGAGGCGCATATGCTCAATCAAGCGCACTCGCGCCGCTATACGCAGGACGGCTTGCCCTGGTCCGGAGGGTTCATTTTCCTAAACCTCCCTATGGTTGCACAGATAATGATTGCGCCGCTTTGGGATGCAGGTCAACTCACAATTTGATGCAGAGGCAAAGTTATACCCGCGGCGCCGTCATGTTCAGAATTTGATAACCCTGTCCTTTACGCCTTCCTTTACGCCCTGTTGCTATTCTGATCGATAATAATTCGGGGAAATGGGTCTATGGGTATCCTGTTGCGTTACGCGTGCCTGCTTAGTCTGGGGGGCGCATCTTTATTCACTTTTGTGAGCGCCAGTGCGGTCACGGGGCAGCGTTTGGCCGCCACCAGCGGCTACGCGGTGCAAAACCCTCTCGACAGCTCATTCATGGTGCTCGCGGTCATTGGCGTAGTTGGTCTTCTTTCAGTCGTGAATTTTGTCCTGCGCAGATTTCCATCCCTCGTGAAGAACTGGTACGAGCGCCGCAAGGGTTCGATTACCACGATGATAATGGCCGGAGTGATTTGCATGGTGTTCCTGGTCACCTAGCACCAGGAGCGCAAAAAATAATATTTGCCCGGGGGAAGCTAGCCGGAGTGCCGCTTCGATGAAGCGTGAGGGCCATTGGGGTAAGCGCGTGTCGCGCTGGCCCGTAAAACCCGGCTAAAGCGGGCGAAAAAATGGGGCGGTTCCTTGCGGGCCGCCCCATTTCTCATGCTCGTGCCTGTGCCCGTCAGGAGCTGTAATACATGTCGAACTCGACCGGGTGAGGCGTCATCTCGGTACGCTCGACCTCTTCCATCTTCAGCTCGAGATAACCATCGATCTGATCGTCGGTGAAGACACCGCCTTTTTTCAGGAAGTCGCGGTCGCCGTCGAGATATTCGCATGCCTCGCGCAGTGAACCGCACACCGTCGGAATGCCTTCCAGTTCTTCCGGCGGCAAGTCGTACAGGTTCTTGTCAATCGGGTCACCCGGATCGATCTTGTTCTCGATACCGTCAAGGCCGGCCATCAGCATCGCCGCGAAGGAGAGATACGGGTTGGCCATCGGATCGGGGAAACGCACTTCGCAGCGTTTGCCCTTCGGGTTCGCCACATGAGGGATACGGCAGCCTGCGGAACGGTTGCGGGCCGAGTAGGCCAGCAGCGTCGGCGCCTCGTAACCCGGTACCAGACGCTTGTACGAGTTGGTCGACGGGTTTAAGAAGGCGTTCAGCGTCTTTGCGTGTTTCAGGATACCGCCGATATAGAACAGGCAGGTCTCCGACAGGTCGGCATATTTGTTACCCGCAAACACCGCTTCACCCTTCTTGAAGATCGACTGATGGACGTGCATGCCGGTGCCGTTGTCACCATAGACCGGCTTGGGCATGAAGGTCGCCGTCTTGCCGTAGGCCTGTGCCACATTGTGCACCACATATTTGTAGATCTGCAGCTGGTCGGCGATGGTCACGAGCTTGTCGAACTTCATGCCGAGCTCGTGTTGGCCAGCGCCCACTTCGTGGTGGTGTTTTTCCACCGTCACGCCCATCTCGGTCATAACGCTCAGCATTTCTGAACGAATGTCCTGCGCGGAGTCGACTGGAGGTACCGGAAAATAGCCGCCCTTGGTGCGCGGCCGGTGGCCGAGATTGCCCATCTCATATTCGGTATCCATATTTGTGGGCAGTTCGCTCGAGTCCAGCTTGAAGCCGCAATTATAGGGATCGGAGGCGAAGCGCACATCGTCGAAGATGAAGAATTCCGCTTCCGGGCCGAAATAGGCGGTGTCACCGATGCCGGTCTGCTGGAGATAGGCTTCCGCCTTGTGTGCAGTGGCGCGCGGGTCGCGCTCGTAGAGTTCACCCGTGGTCGGCTCGATGATATCGCAGAAGATCGCCAGGGTTGTTTGCGCGAAGAACGGATCGAGCGTCGCGGTTTCGGGATCGGGCATCAGGGCCATATCCGACTGGGAGATGTCCTTCCAGCCGGCGATCGATGAGCCATCGAACATGATCCCGTCAGCAAAAGCTTCCTCGTCCATGGCCGTTACATCCATGGTGAGATGCTGCAGCTTGCCCCTGGGATCGGTAAATCTCAGATCGACGAATTTTACGTCGTCATCCTTGAGCTGTTTTATAACCTTACTTGCGTCTGCCATTTTACTCCCCTGTTTTGCCTGAGAATTTTGCTCCGGCTGAAGTGAATTCGATTGGGTTCATACAAACTTCAGGCCCCTTCGTGAGAGGCCTAAATTGCTTCCTGTCCTGTCTCGCCGGTACGAATGCGGATGGCGTCCTCGATTGAGGACACGAAAATCTTTCCGTCACCGATCCGTCCTGTTTTTGCGGAATTCTGTATGGCCTCTATGGCTTTTTCGACCATATCGTCGCCAAGCACAATCTCGACCTTCACCTTGGGCAAAAAGTCGACCACATATTCCGCGCCCCTGTAGAGCTCCGTTTGTCCCTTCTGACGGCCAAATCCCTTGGCTTCGGTCACCGTAATGCCCTGCAATCCAATCTCCTGCAGTGCTTCCTTGACCTCATCCAGCTTGAATGGCTTGATAATCGCCTCGATCTTTTTCATCGACGTCTTGAGCCTCCCCGAGTGCGGCGAAATTGCAGCGTCTCACCTGACGGTTTTCACAGCTACTAGCATGCACCATGCCAAAACAGTGAATGAAAAATAACGACGTAAAATCAACATGCTATAACACGGTCCAAGAGAGGGCGCCGATCAGGAGCGTCAATTCTGCCGATTTTTTAGGCGCTCTGCCTATCTTTTGTTCAGGGCTGCGTTCGATTTGGCCGTTACGGGGTATCAAATGACAATAACGGGGCTCGATCATCTGGTTCTGACAGTCGCATCCATCGAGCGCACATGCGCCTTCTATGAAAAGGGGCTCGGGATTGAGCGCGAAACTTTTGCCGGAGGGCGCACCGCGCTTAAATTCGGGTCCCAGAAAATCAATCTGCACGAAGCCGGCAATGAGTTCGAACCCAAAGCCATTCATCCCACACCGGGTTCGGGCGATCTGTGCTTCGTGGTCGATGATGTTCATGCCGCGCAGAAGCGGCTTGAGCAAGAAGGCGTCGAGATCATCGAGGGGCCGGTCATGCGCACAGGGGCGGCGGGAGAGCTTTTGTCAGTCTATTGCCGTGACCCGGATGGCAATCTTCTCGAGCTGTCGCAATATCAATGACCCATATCTCGGAAACAACAAACGCTGGAATTGAACTTCTCACCACACAGGAGATGGGACAGGCCGATGCCCTGACCATCAAGGCCGGCACGCCGGGTCTTGTTCTCATGGAAGCCGCAGGGTGTGCGGTCAAAGATGAAGTGCTGCGATGTGCGCCCGGCGCCAAGGCTGTTTTGATCCTGTGCGGGCCCGGCAACAATGGTGGCGACGGGTTCGTCGCCGCGCGGCTTCTGAAGGAGCAAGGATTTTCGGTCCGTGTCGCGCTCCTGGGGGCAAAAGACGCTCTTAAGGGTGATGCGCGAGAAATGGCCACACAATGGGACGGGGGCGTCGAGCCGCTCTCCCCGGAAATCCTGAAAGGCGCGGAAGTGGTGGTCGACGCCATCTTCGGAGCAGGTCTCACCCGGGCAGTGGAGGGTATTGCGGCCCGAATGATCGAGGCCGCGAATGGGTGCCAGGCAAAGATCGTTTCAGTTGACGTTCCGAGCGGCGTCGATGGCACGAGCGGTGAGGTGAGAGGCGTGGCCATCCAGGCGGCTTCGACCGTTACCTTCTTCCGCGCCAAGCCTGGGCATCTGCTGTTGCCCGGGCGCTTGCATTGCGGCGATGTGCGGGTCGCCGATATCGGTATTCCTGCAACTGTGCTGGAGCGTATTGTTGCCAAAACATCCGCCAATGCACCGGCGCTCTGGCAAGCGCATTTTCCCAGGCCTCAAACCGCGGGTCACAAATATACCCGCGGTCATGCACTCATCGTCTCGGGTGGCCCCGAAGCCACGGGCGCGGCGCGGCTCGGCGCACGCGGTGCATTGCGGATTGGCGCCGGCCTTGTGACGCTTGCCGGGTCCAGTAAAGCGACAGCGATCAACGCGGCCCATTCCACCTGCGTCATGACGGTCTCTTTCAGTGGTGCGAAAGGACTTGCCGGGATACTTCAGGACGCCCGCAAGAACGCGGCCCTGATCGGCCCGGGCGCGGGGGTGGGCAAGGATACCCGCGACCTCGTCATGACCATATTGGAGAGCAAGGCCGCCTGCGTGCTGGACGCCGACGCGCTGACGTCATTTGAGAAAACCCCCGAAGATATGTTCGCCGCGATCTGCAAACGTGCGGCGCCTGTCATACTCACACCACATGAGGGCGAGTTTTCACGTCTTTTCGGCAAGTCCGTACCGGCTGGCTCGAAGCTGGAGCGCGCGCGCGCCGCGGCGGAATCAAGCGGCTCCATCCTACTCCTCAAGGGTGCGGATACGGTGATTGCACACCCTGACGGGCGCGCCGCCATCAACGACAATGCGCCGCCATGGACAGCGACAGCCGGGTCAGGTGACGTACTGGCGGGGTTTGCGGCTGGTTTATTGGCGCAGAATATGCCGGCCTATGACGCCGCATGTGCGGCCGTTTGGCTGCACGGGGAGGCGGCGGACAGGTTCGGTCCCGGTCTCATTGCCGAGGATTTGAGCGAAATGCTGCCTCAACTGCTGAGAACGCTTTCCTGAAAAAGAGTTTTACTGGGTCGCACCCGTCACGGTCCCGGCAGACCATGGGGTGTTGGTGCGCAGGCGCTGCTTCAGACTTTTGATGCGCGCATAGGCCTGGGCGATGCGTTTGCGCGCAATGGTTCCGTCATTGACCGCTTTACGCAGTATCTGCGTCGCCTTGGGGACGAATTTCGGGTCCGCGCCTGCGGTGGAAAACATCAGGATGTCATTGCCGCTCTGAACCGCCTTGATCAGCGTCGTGCGCAAATTATGGTAGCGGGCGATAGCGCCCATCTCCAGATCGTCAGTGATTACCACACCCTGAAAGCCCAGCCGCCCGCGCACCCAGCCCTCAATGGCTGTTGAGGTGAGGGTGGCTGGAAGGCGCTGATTATTGGAAAAGGCCGGGTGGTAAAGGTGCCCCACCATGAGCGTGTCGATGGCCCCGTCCCTGGCGAGTGCCCTGTACGGCTCCAACTCTATATCCTTCCACGTCTTGGTCAGGTCGACGAACCGCTTGTGGCTGTCGCTCCAGCTGCTTCCGTGTCCGGGAAAATGTTTCACCGAGGTGAGGACGTTGGCCTCCCTGTGGGCGGAAATGAACGCGCGTGCATAGGCCACGACCCGTTCAGGTTTTGCGCCATAGCTGCGACCGAGCCGGCCAATCACCGGATTGCGCCGGTTGAGATTGAGGTCGAGCACCGGACCAAAATTGAGGTTGAAGCCGGCTTTGGCCAACTCCTGCGCCATGGACTTGTAGATGAAGCGCGCTTTTTCCGGCTTGTAGAGCCGGGCGACGGTGCGGGCGGTGGGGTAGGCTTTAAAACCCTTCCTGGCAGACAGGCGCTGCACCAGCCCGCCTTCCTGATCGACCGAGATGATTGGCGTCAGCGGATAGCCGGTGCTGAGAAATCTGGATGTCAGCGCGCGCACCTGTCGCGGTGAACGGATATTGCGGTCCATCAGGATCACGCCGCCGATCTGGCCCTTGGCGATCTGCCGGGCGATCCGACGCGCATCTTTTCCACCAGGCGACGTGCCATGAAATCCGATGAGCAGCATCTGCCCGATCATGGCGTCGAGGCCGGGGTCTGGCTCACGCGGTTGCGCAGGCTGTGTAAATGCGATGACCGCGGCCAGGAACAGAGCCGGAAAGGTGGCGTATGTTACGAGCGTGTTTTTCAAAATAAGCGCGCCTCTCAAGACAAGGGCATGGATTCAGTTTATGAGTCCATGCCCATGGGCAAACGAAGGACTATTGATCGCCTGCCCATTCATGCTTGCGACTATGACGGATTGTTGACGCCGGTGCCAGCGATTGACAAAAAATTGCACAACACCGCCCTGAACCACTAAGTTTCGTGACCATATGGCATAAGGAATCACGATGAAGCGCGCGCTCGCCCTCGCATTGGGTTTGTTTATAAGTCATTCCTCCTTCGCACTGGCCGCGACGGAGGATGCTGTACTGCGCGCACGCGAAGGCGCCGCCAACCTGCTGCGCGGGAAATACAGCGAAGCGATTGCGTCGTTTGATATAGCGCTCAAGGCAACGGACTTGGCCGACGTGCGCCGGGCTAATGTTCTCAATGACCGCGGCGTTGCCAAATGGCAGCTCAAGATGGTCAAGGAGGCCATCGCCGATTTCAATAAATCGGTAAAACTCTTTCCCGATTACGCCATCGTCTACAACAACCGGGGCAATGCCCTCATGGATCTGGGCGAGCCTGAACAGGCGGTGGTCGATTTCACTCGCGCCATCGAACTGGCGCCCGGTTACGGGGCCGCCTTCAACAATCGGGGCAATGCGCAACTGGCGCTTGAGCGCAAGGAAGACGCGCTGAAGGATTTCCGCAAGGCAATCCAGCTGATGCCGGCCAACGCGGTTCCCTATAATGGCCGGGGCAAGGCGCATACGGCGCTCGGCAGACCCTTCGCAGGCGTGCGCGATTTTTCACGTGCGCTAACCCTCAACGCAAAATATTCCGGTGCGCGCAAGAACCGGGGCGCTGCCTATCTGGAGCTTGATCGCAATGGAGACGCGGTGCGGGACTATACCGAGTTGATTGCCCAGCAGCCTGAAGTGCCACATTTATATTATGCGCGCGGCAAAGCTTATGCTCGCACCCGCCGCTACAATTCAGCCGTCAAGGATCTCACCAAAGCGATCAGCCTCGACGCGAATTATGCTGATAGCTACCGCGAGCGCGGCACGGCTTATCGCAAGGTCAAGCAGCTTGACAAAGCGCGTGAGGATTTGTCGACGGCCCTGATCCTCAACCCCGACGATACCGGTGCACTCATTGAGCGCGCCAACACCTATCGGCTTCTTGGTGTCGCGGAAGAGGGGCTGGTGGATGTGGACAAGGCCCTGTCGAACGAGCCGGGAAATGCAAAAGCGCTTGGCGTGCGCGGGCAGATATATGAATCCCTGGGCCGCCTCGAGGATGCCGTGAACGACTATAAAGCGGCGTTGACAGCCGATCCCCGGCTTTATGTTGCACGTGTACGCTTTCAGAAAATGGGTATCGCACCGCCGCCGCCGCCAATGCCCGAGGCCGTTGAGAGGCCCGTAAAAGGCTGGTGGGTCAGCCTGACACCGGCCGGGCACTATATCGCCACCAACCGCAGATATCCGAAGATGCGTGTGAGGCTGGAAATGTACGGCACGGGCAAACCGCAGATCCTCGACTGGACGTTGATGAAATACACCCTGCAGGGCATCGGCCTGTTGCGATACCGTGCCGGTGCGATGCGTGATGACCCTGCCAAAAACTATGACTACACGGCGATTATTGATTTATGGAAAGCCAAAGTGGTTGCGGTCGAACCCCAGGCGTGGGGCCGGCGAACTGCAAAGTGGGACTGGAAGATGGCGTCCGTGGTAGTGACTGACCCGGATGGTATCGCCAACGAAGTGACCCTGCGAAAGGCGCCGGCAGAGACCATTGGACAGGGTGATCAGTTCTGGTTCAACGATGGCTGGTGGTCTCCTGGCGGCCGGCCTCAGACTCGCCGCCAGCCAAGACGGCGCAAGCCAAGCGGCGGTGGTTTGTTCGACTGGCTTTTCAACTAGGGTCCGGACTCACTATCGGTTCTGCTCCTGTAAATTTCAGCGAAGATATAAGCAGCGTACAGGAGCGCTAAATAGGCGTTGAGTTCAACCAGCTCCTCCCAGAACTGACCGTTAGTCCAAGAGCCGGGAAGGGCGCGCGCGTGGACCCACAATTCAATCTTCTCTGCGGTAATGAGCAGAAATGGCCAGATATAAAAAGGCCAGGCCCTCCATGTGAGGCTTGAACGTATGAGGCCTGGTACGTTTTTGTTACGGGTCGCGACATAAATAGCCGTCAGGACAACAAGGATCGCGGAGAGCCCTTTCCGGACCGGGCCGGTAGTTATGTTGATAAGCAATTCGGGCGCATCGAATATGCGCAAATCGATCTCCCTGAAGAATATGACGAAGCAAAGGCAAGCCAATGATACGGCAGCCGGGCGTGAAGCTCCAGGATGTCTGGTCGCGTCACGGCAGAACAACGCGAAGGCGGTCGCCAACGCAACGGCCTGAAGGCCTTCAATCGGACCGCTCTCCTTTGCCATCCAGTAAGGGCCGGTGGACATCGTCCAGAGGGCAAGTGCGATGTTGAAGACAATGAGTGCGATGAGAAGCGATTGACGCAGGGCTGGTGGCCAGTGCCACGCAATAGCGCTCAACGTCGCAATCACAACCCCAAGCAGAGAAACGAGGAAGAGATTTGCCCTTCGCGCCGCCTCAGTGCCGGTTTTTTCAATTAATTTCTGGAATTCGATATTCGCCAGGCCGTGGAGCCTGATGTGTTCCCGCGCCAAGGTATTTAACCTTTTTGCGGTGGCCGCTTCAATCGGGTGACCGGATGCCAATTCCCCGGCAGCCAACTCACTTTGCATTAAAAATCCCAGAAACGCTTCGCGAGATCTGCCTGCGGCGGGGTCTTCCAATTGAACAGTTTCTAACTGTGATATCGCGGCAATCAGATGTTCGATTGTCCGGGTGTAGGCTTCGATCGTGGGAAAGGTATCGAGCTTTTTTGCCGATACGCCGGAGCGAATTTCGTCCAGATGGGAAAGACGTGCTCCTGCTGCCTCGAGGGAGCCGGTAAGTGCTGGCCCGAAATTGGAGCTGTTGAAACGGCCCCAGGCTTTGACGAAGCTACGGTGAATTTTATCGGTCTGCCCGTACTGATACCGCAGACGCCCGGTGAATTCCTCTGATTGGCCGGATGCGACAAAACCTGCCGAAACGGCCCGTTCCAGTTGCAAGTTATGAATGAGCCCGAGCTCATATTGGGAAAAAAACGCAAGCCGATGGAGCTTGGTCATCTGGGAAGTAACAAGGTGAAACAGCAGCACCCCGGCAATGAAACCAATCCATAGTGTCGCTATGCACAGCAGGCTGTATCCAGGCCGGGATACCAACTGCTTGAACGGTGTCATACACACTCCCCCTAGCGTTCAACCCAGGTGCATCATATCACTTGACCACGGAGGGCTAACAAGGGACCGCACTTGTCTACAATGCCATTTGACGGTCTGATCAAGCGGTAAATATGCAACGCGCTCAACCCTGAACGACGTATCAATGACATAGGAAAATGCGCGGATTTGAGAGTTTGGCTCCCCGGGCCGGACTCGAACCAGCGACCCAGCGGTTAACAGCCGCTTGCTCTACCAACTGAGCTACCGGGGAACACGCAGGTTAAAAAAGCCTGCGAACCGCACCCGCTATAGCAAAAGCGTGATCATCATTCCAGACCAAGAATGAGAAGATTTTCAGAATAGAGTGGAGGCCACGCCCGGAATCGAACCGGGGTAAACGGATTTGCAGTCCGTGATATAGCGATATTTTTTAGCGGTTTCCTGCGATAATTTCCATTTCATGTCGCGCTAAGCAATACGCCTTCCGCTTCCGCGAGTTCCTTCGCGTCATCGCCGCGCAAATAGAGTTTGTTGAAATTGAAGGGACAGGAAGAAAAAAATGGGCCGTCTTCGATGGCTGGGGCGAATTGCATAGCTATTGCTGGCAGCGCGAGGACGCTGAGGCGCTTGCCTTGACGCTTAATGGCCCGTCTCTGGAGTTGAAGCGCGGCAAGGAAAACGACACATCACGGCGGGGCGACCAATGACGACGAGTAAAATTTTTGAGCCTTTAAATTTTTTCTTACCTGAAATGAGCTGTGCGGTTTTATGTCCGCTTTCGGGGGTAAAGCAGACATTGTGAGCATGGGTCTCTAATGTCTGCTTTTGACCCAAAGCGGACATTGACGCCATCCCCAAAGCGGGACTCTCCAGTCCGATCCGGCCAATACTTGTGGCAGCCTGCACACTCCGCAATGCCGATCACGTAGAGAAGCGTGACCCAAGCGGTGATGACAAAATGGCGTGCAGTGGTTGCCGCCTGAATGCTGCCAATACAGCTTCTTTGCGCCTCTAAGTCGTTAAGTTGACAATGCCCTCCATATTATTCGATCGTTTGACTTACCTTGAAACGTCGGAAAGCAATTCCGAGCAAGGGAACGGTTAGTGACCCGATGACGGTGAGCACTAGCCAACTGGTTATCGCAAGCCAAAGATACGATTGTCCGGTCGCGTCCAGTGCTGCAAATCCGGCGGCACCCGCTGCAACGACTGCTGTGACGATGATGATCGTCTTCAGGATGAAATCCACCAGCGTGCGGCCCAAAAACTCAAAGTCGACCCTGCCAACCGGCAGCAATCTCGTGGGAAATAGCAAGAATACCAGATTTTCGAGACCGTACAGCAGCAGGTTGGACGGCACAGTAAAAGCCATCAACGCGATCAGGACAACCTGCGCGGCGGCGTCTTCAAAGAAAAGCAGCGTGCTGAAAATCATCACCAGTTCGATCGCGCTGGCGAGCAGCACTGGCACGACGAGCTGTCCTGCACAGATCCGCCACGGAGCGAT
>CAXMMX010000026.1:0-10778 GCA_964194535.1 uncultured Alphaproteobacteria bacterium
TGCTTGGGCGCTTTGGCTGGAAGGCGGGCAACCCGACCGTCAAGGCGCAGTCGGCAGGCGCGTTTGAGGGCGATATCGGCATATCGAACCCGCTTGCCAGGAACGCGTGGGGGGATTGCACGGTTAAACAGTCGCGATGCCGGAAGGCGCCGAACGGGAGCTCAGCCAAGCTGGGCAATGTTGAAGCGGGCGAGAAATTCCTCAACCTTGTGACCTTCTACGCACAAAACCTCGCCGTACCGAGGCGGCGTAATCCGTCCCGAACGGACGTGCTGGCGGGCAAGAAGCTGTTTTACGAAGTTGGGTGCGTTAAATGTCACCAGCCGAAATTCATGACCGGCACTCTGAAAGACCAGCCGCACCTCTCCGGTCAGTTGATCTGGCCCTATACCGACATGCTGCTGCATGACATGGGCGAAGGACTCGCCGACAATCGCCCTGAAGGCGTCGCCTCGGGGCACGAATGGCGCACCGCGCCGCTGTGGGGCATCGGGCTGACACCCATTGTCAACGGTCACAGTTTCTATTTGCATGATGGCCGCGCGCGATCTCTGACCGAAGCCATCCTGTGGCACGATGGTGAGGCGAAGGGCCCCCGTGATGCTTTTGCGGGGTTGGCGAAAGAGGACCGCGAACGCCTGGTGGCCTTCGTAAAATCGCTGTGAGATTTGTCCTCGTCCTCATGATTGCTGTCAGCGTGTGGGTCACCAGCGCACGGGCGGCGGAGTTCGATCATGCGGGGCTGGCGCGTCAAACCCTTGAGCGCCATATCCGGCCTGGATATGAGCAACTGCTTGGCGCGGCGCGAAAGCTCGAAATCGCCATTGAGACATTCTGCAATGCGCCGCCTGGCAGCGATTTACAACAGGTGAAAGACGCCTTTACCCAGGCACTGCTTGCATGGTCGCGCATCGAGCATCTGCGTTTCGGCCCCATCATGAAGAAGTCGCGCCATGCGCGGATGGTATACTGGCCGGACCGCAAGGGGCTTGGGAGCAAGCAGGTGGCGGCTGCGCTTGAAGCGCATGATGGGAGCGTGGCGGCCACAGAGACTTTGCAGGGTAAAAGCGTGGCTCTGCAGGGGTTTGGCGCGCTTGAATATATTCTCTTCACCAACGGCAACGATCAATTTTCCGAGCCGGGCCCCGCACGAAAACACCGCTGCGCCTTCATGCAGGCGATTGCTGCGAACATCACGCATATATCGCGCGAGGTTCTGAAGCAGTGGTCTCAAGCGGATGGATATACGGCAATATTTCTACAGCCCGGCTCGGACAATCCCGTGTATCTGGAGCCAAAAGAGGTCACGCTGGAGATTGCAAAATCATTCCTTGCCGGGCTGGGGATTGTGAGGGATATCCGCATTGCCGGTCCGCTAGGGTTGCAGCGCAAGAGCGCGCGGCGCAATCGCGCGGCGTTTGAGCGCAGCGGGCTTTCAACCAGGGCCATCACCGCAAATCTTGAAGGGCTTGTCAAAATGTATGAGAAGGCTGGCCTGATGGAGCGGATTGGCGCCCATGAAGCCGGGATGGGCAAGGCGATTCAAAGCGACCTCGTACAATCCTTGAAAACTTTGCGCTCCATTTCCCTGCCCATGAAAGCGGCTGTCGAGGACCCGGACGCGGAAGACAAGTTGATGGCGGTGGGTTTTCCGCTCAGGAATGCGCGCGGTCAGGCATCGCGTGTGCTGGCGCAAGGCGCGGGGCTTTCTTTGGGGTTCAATGCACTCGAAGGCGATTGATCCGGGCAAGGGCTACAGAAGGGCTTTCAGCGAGTCCCGGTCCCACTTGCTCTTTGTGCCTGAGAATCCTCTTGCCTCGATAAATTCCGCTGCGGATTCCGCGTAAATCACGCCGAGCGGGACAGGGAATTCCGGCTGATCCAACTGCGCCAGCGCCCAGGCGCGATCAAGATTTGTCTCGTCATGGATCGCGAGGGCGTCCTCGCTTTCAAGATCGGCGAGGTTGGCCACTTCAAAAGCGCCGGTCTGGTTGTTGAACACAAGGCCCTTGTCTTCTTCCTTGCCGAAAATCATGGGGCTTCCATGTTCGAGACGCACGGTTGCTTCATGCGACTGCGAGCGGTCGTTGATGGCGCCGAATGCCCCGTCATTATAGACGAGGCAGTTCTGCAGGATTTCCACGAATGACGCGCCTTTGTTGGCATGGGCGCGCTTCAGCACTTCGGGAAGGTGGGTTTGCAGCGTATCGGCGGCACGCGCGACGAATTTTGCGCCCGCGCCAAGTGCAAAGCGGACAGGGTTCACTGGCGCCTCCACAGAGCCTCCCGGCGTGCTCGGGGACCGGGTGCCAATCGGGGAGGTGGGCGAATACTGGCCCTTGGTCAGCCCGTAAATGGCATTGTTGAACAGCAGCAGATTGAGATCGACATTGCGGCGCAAAGCATGAAGCGTGTGGTTGCCGCCAATGGACATGAAGTCGCCATCGCCGCCAACGACCCAGACATCAAGGTCAGGGTTCGCGAGTTTCACGCCGGTAGCGACAGCCGCCGCGCGGCCATGGATGGTGTGGAAGCCGTAAGTGGACAGATAATAGGGGAAGCGCGCCGCGCAGCCGATGCCGGCAACGAACACGATCTCGTCCGGCGAGCGGCCAATATCGGCAAGTACCGTTTTCATGGCTTTCAGGATGGCGTAGTCGCCGCAACCAGGGCACCAGCGCACTTCCTGGTCGGTTCCGAAATCGTTTGGCTTCAGGGACATCTCATTCATGGAAGCGGCGCCTCCAGACGCTTGGTGATTTCCGATTTCAGATCGGAAACATAGAATGGTTGCCCGTTCACCTGAGAGATGGTTTCGAGTGGCGCGAGATATTCGCTGCGCAGGATAGAGCTCAACTGGCCGGTATTCAGTTCCGCTGTAACCGCCCTCGGGAAGCGCTTGATGAGTTCATCCAGCCCGCGCGGCAGGGGCCACAGATGGCGCAGATGCACATGGGCCACGCGCTTTCCTTCCGCGTTCAATTCCTTGACTGCCTGTGTGATCGACCCATGGGTGGATCCCCAGCCGATGATTAAAATGTCGCCCTCCCTGGCTCCGTCCTCCAGTTCGATCGGCGGCAAACGGTCCGCGACTTTTAAGACTTTTTCCGCCCTGAGCCGCGTCATTTCCTCATGGTTCGCGGGGTCGTAGGAGATATGGCCGCTGCCTTGCGCCTTCTCCAGCCCGCCGATGCGGTGCGCATGCCCCGGTGTGCCGGGCACGGCCCAGGGACGCGCAAGCGTTTCGGGATCACGCGAGAAGGGCTGGAAGTCTTCGCCGTCCGGCATTAACCGGGGCCAGTCGATATCGGAAACGCTGTCAATGTCCGGCAATTGCCAGTCGGACGCGGCGTTCGCCAGATAGGCATCGGTGAGAATGATGACGGGGGTCATGGTTTCAATTGCGATGCGCGCCGCCTCGATCATGATCCAGAAGCAGTCATCCGGGGTTGCGGGCGCAAGCACGGGCAGGGGCGCTTCACCGTGACGGCCATGAATGGCCATGGTGAGATCGGACTGTTCGGGCTTTGTCGGCATGCCCGTCGATGGCCCGCCGCGCTGGACATCGATCACCAGCAGCGGCAACTCCACCGCCACGCCCAGCCCCATCGCTTCGGTCTTGAGCGCCAGCCCCGGGCCTGAACTGGCGGTGACGCCGAGCGAGCCTGCGAATGAAGCGCCGAGTGCCGCCGAGATGGACGCGATTTCATCTTCAGCCTGAAAAGTGCGCACGCCGCCTTTGAAGCGCGTAAGCGCGTGCAGCAGCGTGGACGCCGGTGTGATCGGATAAGAACAATACACGATGTCGCGTTTGCCCAGAGCGGCAACGGCCGCCAGCCCCAGCGCCATGGCCTGGGTGCCGGAAATGATGCGCGATTTGCGTTTATGTTTGGCGATGCGCGGTGCGGCCAGGTTCGGGAATGCCGCAATTTCCATCGTTTCGCCATAGGCGTGCCCAGCCTTGAGCGCGGTAATATTGGCTTCAGCCACCTCGGGCGTCTTTTTGAATTTGGTGTTGAGCCAGTCCCGGGTGATGTCCAGCGGGCGGCCAAACATCCAGTAGACCAGACCCAGCACCCAGAAATTCTTTGCGCGCATTGCCGGCTTGCGTCCCAGACCAAGGTGATCGAGGGCTTCAAGCGTGCGCTTGATCACATCCACGGTGATGACCTGAACCCCGTCCAGCATGCCGTCCTCAAGCGGATTGGTTTCAAGCTTTGCCTTCTTGAGGCCGCGGGCATCGAAATGCGATTCATCCACGATCAGGACGCCGCCGGTTTTGAGATTTTGCAGATTGGTGACCAGCGCCGCCGGGTTGAATGCGACCAGCACGTCGGCTCTGTCACCCGGCGTCAGCACCTCATCCGCGCCGAACTGGATCTGAAACGCGGAGACGCCGAACAGCGTGCCGATGGGCGCGCGGATTTCCGCCGGGTAGTCCGGAAGGGTCATGAAGTCGGATTTGGCGTCCGCCGTCGATTTGGCGAATTCATACCCTGCGAGCTGAATCCCGTCGCCGGAATCACCTGCAAAGCGCACCACCAGGGGTGATGCCTTGGCCGCTCCAGGGGCCTCGGGAGCTATCACTGTATCATTCATGGCATTTTGTCTTTGTGCTGCCCGCACATGAAGTCTAGGCGGAAGCTGGTGCGAGGGAAATATACTCCATTTTGCTCGGCTTGCCGGACCACTGTGCAGCATCCGCCGGCGGATCCTTGCGTTCGGTGATGTTGGGCCAGATTTCCGAATATTTCTGGTTTAGCGCAACCCACTGTTCAACACCCGGTTCTGTGTCCGGAACAATGGCCTCTTCGGGACATTCGGGCTCGCACACGCCGCAATCGATGCATTCGTCAGGGTGAATGACGAGCATGTTTTCACCCTCGTAAAAGCAGTCTACCGGACAGACTTCCACGCAGTCGCTGAATTTGCAGTTGATGCAGGCTTCGGTTACGGCGTAGGTCATGCTGGCGTGTTTCTCGCTCTTAATTCATCGCAGGACGCCATCTCAGCGCCCCGATGCTGTTGCTGGCAGGTTTCAGACCGGAGTGGCTTGCGCCTTGCCTTGCGAAGAGGGAGTTGAGACCCGCATTGCCTGTTCCCCGTCATAGCCGCGCTGGTAGGCCACGGACATGGAGCGCAACGCCTGGTTCCAGACGTCTATCGACTGTGTGGTGTCCACCTCGAAGCTGTCGAAGCCGACGCGGCATAAGAAAGCCGCCTGATCAACCAGCACGTTTCCCGTGGCGCGCAGTTCACCTTCGAACCCCAGTTTTGTGCGCAGTTGGCGCGCCTGCGAAAAGGCGCGGCCATCGGTGAAGGCGGGGAAGGTCAGGGCGATGAGATCGAGGTGGGATAAATACGCCTCGACCTCGTTCTCATCGACATTGTTCTCCAGCGCGACGCCGGTGCGCCCTGGGCGGGCCTTAATTGCGTCAGCCTCTTTTTCAAGCCGCTCCAGCGATACGATCACGTCACCCTGGATGGGAAGATCTGCCTCATCGTCGAGCGTGATCCAGTTGTCTTCGACAATCTGTCCGTCCTTAATGAGTGGCATAGACCGCCTCCTTGAAGGGTTCCGCGCCAACCCGGCGATAGGCTTCCAGGAAAGTTTCGCCGTTCTGCCTCAAATCAACATAGGTGTCGACAATGGTTTCCACCGCGTCCGTCACTGTCTCGCTCGAGAAGCCCGGGCCGATGATCTGGCCGATGGAGGCTGTTTCATCGCCGCTTCCGCCAAGCGTGATCTGGTAATATTCCACACCCCGCTTCTCGAGCCCGAGAATGCCGATATGGCCGGCATGGTGATGGCCGCAGGCATTGATGCAGCCGGAGATTTTGATCTTGAGGTCGCCGATATCACGCTGGCGCGCAATGTCTCCGAGGCGGTTTGAGACATCCTGCGCGATGGGGATCGAGCGCGCGGTCGCAAGCGCGCAATAATCCAGCCCCGGGCAGGCGATGATGTCGGTGGCCAGGCCGATATTGGCATTGGCAAGTTTGTGCTCTTTGAGTTTTTGCCAGATGGCGAAAAGGTCGTATTTGCGTACATTCGGCAGCACCAGGTTCTGCTCATGGGTGACGCGAATCTCATCAAGTGACAGGTTTTTCGCCAAATCGGCAACGGCGCGCATCTGGTCGGAAGACGCATCGCCGGGCACGCCGCCAACGGGTTTCAGTGAAATGTTGACGATGGAATAGCCAGGCACCTTGTGCTCAGCCACGTTGCGCTCCACCCACTCGGCAAAATCCTTGTTATCGACAAGGTGCTGGGTGTGGTCCGCATCGCTATCAGCCAAATCCTCATAAGCAGGCGGCGCGAAATAGGCGGCGATGCGCTCAAGCTCCTGCTTGGGCGGGGTGATCTGCGATGCATCGAGGCGGGCATATTCTTCCTCGACCTGACGCGTAAATTCTTCCGCGCCAAGCTCATGGACAAGGATCTTGATGCGGGCCTTGTACTTGTTATCGCGGCGGCCATTGAGATTGTAGACGCGCATGACCGCTTCCAGAAAAGCGAGCAATTCGTTTTTAGGCAGCCAGTCGCGCACACGCGGGGCGATCATCGGGGTGCGGCCCATGCCGCCGCCGACAAATACCTCGAAACCTGTTTCACCTTGTTGGTTCTTTTTTACCCGCAGGCCGATATCGTGATAGGCGATCGCCGCCCGATCCGTCTCATCGCCCGTGACCGCAATCTTGAACTTGCGCGGCAGGAACGAGAATTCCGGGTGCAGGCTGGACCATTGCCGCATGAGCTCGGCGTAGGGGCGCGGGTCTTCAACCTCGTTAGCGGCAACGCCGGACCACTGGTCGGCGGTAACATTGCGGATGCAGTTGCCACTGGTCTGGATGGCATGCATCTCAACCTCGGCCAGATGGCCCAATATGTCCGGGACGTCGGGGAGCTTCGGCCAGTTATACTGGATGTTCTGGCGGGTGGTGAAATGCCCATAGCCGCGGTCGTACTTGTCGGCGATGAAGGCCAGCTTGTGCATCTGTTTGGAATTGAGCGTGCCATAGGGCACCGCAACCCGCAGCATATAGGCGTGAAGCTGGAGATACAGGCCGTTCATCAGCCTAAGGGGGCGGAACTGCTCTTCTGTCAGCTCGCCTTTGACGCGGCGCTCAACCTGGCCGCGAAACTGGTCGACACGCTCGGAGACGAACGTGGCGTCGAACTCGTCATATCTGTACATGAGATAAGGGCCTTTAGCCGGCAACCGCCTGGTCGGAAATCAATGCGTGTCCGTTGGTTTTGGAATTGAACTCAAGATTGATACTCGGACCCCTGGCGCGCATGCGTTCCCGGAACTCGACAGGAGAGAGCGCAGAGCCTGTTTCCTCGACCTCGACGAGATACGGGTCGACGATGAGATTGGCCTGGGCCGCCTGGTCGCCCTGTGCTTCGAGTTGCGCGACATCGTCATCCGAGTGCGCCAACTGCGCGCTCTCAAGGCTGGAAGCCCAAGCACCGCCTTCGCTGAGAAAGACAACCATGCCTTCACTGAGGAGATTTGCCGTTAGTATCTGAGGGCCTGTAATTTTCTTTGCCATGATGCGGTTGTTACCCGGGTATCCAGAATTGCTCATCAAACTATGAAATAGAATATTATTCTTATGAAATGGATTACAAGTCGAATATACAAAAAATAATTCTAATTATCATCGTTAAAAAGGATAAAATACCTAATAAGGTTGAATTCGGATGATTGCGTTACGGCCTGGAGCCCATGAGGGGAATTGCAGACCCAATTTGCAGAAAAATGGATCAAGATTTTGCGATTTAGCGAATTTTCCGCGATGCCGGCTGATTTCAAACTGCGTATAGCCGCAGGAGATATTTATCGGGACATATCGTCCAGACGTTCCTCAACGCTCGCACCATCGCTCACCCGGTCCGAGGGGTGCAGGATAACCCGCGCGCCGGGCTCCAAACCGTCAATGATTTCAGCCATATGCGTATTGCGCTGACCGATTTTAAGCGGCGTGAGATGGGCGCTTCCATCCACCACCTTGAACACCGCCCATTCATTTCCTTGCCGGAACAGCGCACCCAGCGGCACTTTGAGTGCATCCTTGGCAGACCACACGGTGATGCGGACAAAGACCCGGAAATCATGCCCGAGCGTGGGAAGTTCACCCCTGGGGCTGGTTAAATTGAGGATCGTGTTGACCCGTTGCTCCTCGATTCCCAAAGCCGACACTTTGGTGAAACCTGCCGGATCGACGCGTCTCACCTTGGCTTTGAGGGGCTTGGGTCCACCCCAGCCCTCGATCCGCGCGTGCGCGCCCGCCTTCACTTTCACCGCGTCGGTGGAGAGCAGGTCGACAACGATTTCCAGATCCTTCGGGTCGCCAATTCGAACCAGCGGCTCGCCGGCTTTCACGATCTGCTCGCTCTCTTTATCAATCCGCAATACCCGCCCGTCGACGGGGGCATGCACCTCCACGCAGCATGAACCATCGCTCTTCTGTTTTTTCTTTTGCTCGGGGCCGATAAGCCTCGCTTTGGCACTGTCGAGTTGGCGTTTGCGTAAGGTCAGGTTGGCTCTCGCCTGGGCCAGGCCTGCCTGGCGAACCTGCACTTCCAGGGCCGCCTTTTCCAGCGTTCGTTCCGATATGGTGCCGCGCCGGGAAAGGGACTTGGCGCGTTTCAAATCACTCTGGGCAAACTCCAGTTCCGATTCCGCACGGTTGATCTCGGACTCGGTCAGTATAATGGAGGCCTCGGCAGCCGCGACGATGGCTTCCAGCTCACGCCGGGTACGGATATCGAGGAAGGACGGGTCTCCTGGCTCGATGACGGCCAGCAGCGTCTTGTCTTTCATCACCACATCGCCCACCTCGCGCGGTGATCTCAAAATCCGGCCATCAAGCGGAGAGGAGACCACATAGATCTCGCGGATGCGCGTCTCGCCTTCCTCATCCACGGTGACCTTCATGGGGCCGCGGCTGATCACGGTGGTATCGACTAGAACCGGCTTGGGGCTGAGCGCATAGACAAATGCGCCGATGACGGCCAATGCGATGGCGCCGAGTATTGAGCGTTTGATCCAGGTTCCATTCATTAAATTGTTCCTTGGCGTCTATTCCCTGGTCTTGAGGGCCTTGATCATGTCGAGCCGGTCAATTCTGCGCCTGACGATGAGCGCCGAAGCCGTCGCGGCAGCCAGTACGACAGTTGCGGAAATGGCATAGGTGCTGGCCTTGATTATGAACGGTATTGAGTAAAGATCACTTTCAAATCCCTGCACTGTCGCCCAGGCAAAGCCGTATCCGATGAGCCATGCCAGCGGGATGGCCGCCAGCACCAGCATGGACAACTCCAGCAGGAGCACGTGCGAAACCTCTGCCTTGGTAAAACCAAGTACGCGCAGGCTGGCAAACTCGCGGCCGCGTTCCGACAACTGGATGCGTGCTGAATTGTAAACCACACCGAACGCGATAATGACGCTCAGCACCAGATACACAATTGTCATGATGTAGATATTCGTGGCCAGCGTTTCACGGAACTTGATGAGGGCCGCGCCCTGCAAGGAAATGGCCGAGACGGCTGGCAGGCCCTTGATGGCCTTGAACAGCTTGCCGGTCTGGGCTTTGTCGATGGCGATATGAACGCCACTGACGACCGGGGCTTCGTCAAGCATCTCGTTCAACGCGCGCAGGTCCATATAGACCGCGAGGCCGAGATAGGACTGTATGACACCGGCAACAGGCAAACGCCGGGTGCTGCGCCTGGTGCCGATGGAGGTTGCATCGAGCGAGCCCTGACCACGGCTGTCGTCCAGAATTTCGATATCGATCATGCCGCCCGGGCGAACATCAAGCAGTTTCGCCACCCGCTCGCTCAACAACAGTCCCGATTGAGGCAATTCAACGGGGCGATTGTCACGATCGAGGACACGGCTGAGATCGGCGCCGGGCGGCTTGCCGATGATGGCAAGTTTGCGATGATAGTGTCCATTGCGCAGCCGCACCGCCACGGATCTGTAAGGCTCCACCGCCAATACTCCGGGCAAATGCTCAACTTCCTGCAAAACTTTTATGGGGCGTTCCTGGGTGAAGTTTATGCTCGCGTCCTGCCGGTCGGCCTGGAAATAGATGGTGTCGATCATGAACTCGATGGAATCGATGGAGAACATCGCGGTGATGAGTAAAGCGCCGCTCATGGCAATACCAAGGACGGTGAGACCCGAACGCACGGGCCAGCGAATGATATGGCGCACGGCCATGATTGTGAGCTGTGAAAAGTGCCTGACGAGTTGCAGTTTCTCAATCCCCAGATGCGCGTAGTGGGTGGGGAGGGGCGGTGACATGGCGACGGCCGGCGGCAGGGTCAGCGCCATATAGATGCTCCGCAGTCCCCCCGCCAGTGCGGTCGCCAAGGAGATGCCCGCGGCAATGGCGTAGATGTCCATGCCCCTTTGGAAAATCAGAAACGGAAAATGGAAGAAATCGGCATAGAGCCGGGTCAGTCCCTGCCCGAGCCAGGTGCCGGCCACAAACCCGATGACGATGCCGACAAGGGCGATACAGACAATCAGCTTCATATAATGGGTGGCGATAGAGATACGCCGGTATCCAAGCGCCTTGAGAAGGCCGATCTGCTCACGCTCCAGCGCGATCAGCCGGGAAAGCGTAATATTGATGAGAAAAGCGGAGACCAGCAGGAAGATCGGCGGGATCACCTGCGCCATGGATTTGAGCTGCTTGAGTTCCGCATCGATAAAGGCATGAGACTGCTGATCCTTGCGGCCAACGGCTCCGGTGCCGCC
>CAXMMX010000027.1:0-23885 GCA_964194535.1 uncultured Alphaproteobacteria bacterium
CACGATGAGGCGCAGCTTGCCATCGTCAAGAATAAGCCCATGGCCCGGTTCAACCGCGGTGAATATCTCGGGATGGGGCAGATGGACGCGCTGCGCGGAACCTGGATCCTCGTTCCGGTCGAAGCGGAACGTTTCTCCTTCCTTGAGGTCGGCGGACTCAGAGGCAAATTCACCGACCCTGAGCTTCGGCCCCTGCAAATCCACCAGAATTCCAATCGGGCGTCCGGCCTCGGCCTCGACCTTGCGGATAATGCGAAGAAGTTCGGTCAGCCTCTCGTGAGAGGCGTGGCTCATATTGATGCGAAAAACATCGGCGCCTGCTTCGAACAGGTGACCGATTGTTTCTTTATCTGCAGATGAGGGACCGAGTGTGGCGACAATTTTGACCCGGCGGTTTCGTTTCATTGATTCTTGGCTCTTTGCTCGACCTTGTCCTGCAACGTTATGGTCCAGCTTGTCTCATCTTTTGTGTCAATTTCAAAGAACCGAGTTCTGTTGAAGCCGCGGGTTTCGCACCGGCTGGAACCCCTGATCTCAAATGCCTTATCCTCGGTGCACATGAAGAATTCGCTGTTTCTCGCCGGAATCTGCTCGTTCCTGTCCCATACGCCCGGTTGGTCATAGTCAACGGCGTGAACATAATAGTAGCGGGCGGCCAAATCGCCCTTGATCAGCGTCCAGCACACATCGGAGGGAATGTTCCACCACCCCTCGCTGGTCCATCCCTGCGCGCCCTTGTAACCGATAACCACGCCTATGCGGCTGGAAGTTGTGTTGCAGAGTTTAAGGTCGGCGAAGGCGGGGGAGGCCGCAAACAGGCATCCTGTGATGGCAAGTACCCACCCGCGCGGGTGCAATGCGTTCCTGACAAACTCGCCGGACAAGATATCGGCTACACGGACAGTCATGGATAGGCGCAAATCGTCATTCATATTGGCACTAAGAATTGACCAGAATCACTCGGAAATCATTAACGTTGGTGCGTGTTGGGCCGGTCACCACCAGATCTCCCAGAATAGCGAAAAATCCAGTAGAGTCATTGTTCTGCAAAAAATTGGCGGGGATAAGGCCGTGTCCGGCGGCGCGCTCACGGGTGGTTGGGTCGACAATTGCTCCGGCCGGATCATCCGCTGAGCCTTCACCGCCATCGGTGCCGTCCGTGTCCGCCGCGAGCGCTGAAATGCCTTTCGCGCCCTCAAGCGCATCCACCAGCGAGAGCGCATATTCCTGGTTCGGGCCACCCTTGCCCGTGCCGGTTACCGTGACCGTCACTTCGCCGCCCGACATCAGCGCGGTGCGTTCACCACGCGCCTTTATATCAAGAGCCAGGGCGGCATGGTCGCGCGCCACCTCGCGCGCTTCACCCTCGATTGCATCGCCCAGAAGCTGCACCTTGTAGCCAAGCTCACCGGCCATCTTGGCAGCGGCGTTAAGCGCATCCGCCGGCCGGGAGACGAGAATATAGTCATTCCCGTCAAATGAGGGGTCGTCGGGTGGCGGCGTCTCATTACGCTCATCTGACAGTGCGGCGACGACGGACGGCGGCATGTCGACCTTTCTGTCGCTCAGGATGAGCCTCGCATCGGCAAGGCTCGTCGGGTCGCCGACTGTAGGGCCTGAACCAATTGCCGAAGGGTCATCTCCCGGCACATCGGAAATGGCGAGCGTCACAAGGCGCGCCGGGGCAGCTGCGTGGGCCAGTCGTCCGCCCTTGATCCTGGAAAGGTGCTTGCGCACGCAATTTATCTCGGAAATGCGAGCGCCCGATGCCAGCAGGCCGCGTGTCACATGCTGCTTCTCTTCCAGAGTGACCCCGTCAGCCGGCGCTGTCCAGAGCGCCGATGCGCCACCCGACATCAGCACCAGAACCAGATCGTTTTCCGTGGCATTCCGGGCTATTTCCAGCGCGCGCGTGGCGGCGGCAACGCTGCCCTCGTCGGGCACTGGGTGGCCGCCATCCAGCATTTTTATGACCTTGGTGGGTGAGGCGAAGCCGCTGCGCGTGACGGCACAGCCCATGAGGTCCGGCGACGGGTCCTGGTTCAGATAGTGCTCCTCCGCGGCCTGCACCATGGCCGCCGAGCCCTTGCCTGCCCCGAGTATGATGAGCTTTCCGTTTTCAAGAGGCTCAGGCAGGGCAGGAGGGACGCACAACAGCGGGTTGGCCGCGGCTATTGCTGCTTCGAGAAGCTGCATCAGGTGTTCACGTTGTTTCTGTACGGTCATGGATGTGTCCGGAGTTTATTTTTGTTTTCTCGGGCGGGCTACATAAATGCCGGCGAGGATGAGCAATCCACCTCCCAGCTGCCATAGAGATACCGGTTCTGAGAAGATCAGCCAAGCCAGCAGTACCGCCGCGAGCACTTCGAAAAACAGCACCAGGGATGAGAACACCGCCGGCAGGTGCCCCAGTGCGTAGGCGGCGAACCCTTGACCGGCAATTTGCGAGACAAGCGCCAGCGCGCCAAGCGTCGCCCAGCCCCGAACTGATTGAGGGAACAATCCATCATCAAGCAGCAAGGCGGCAATCAGCAGGAACCCGGCGCTGACGATGGCCGGGTAGAACATCACCTGCGCCGCGCTCATGCGACGTCGGGCATAGGACAGAGAAAGAAAATAAGTGCCGAAGAACCCGGCTGTGATCAGCCCGGACACGTCACCCAGGACATTCTCAGGTGCAAAAGTGGCGCTTGCCCCGACCAGCAAGCAAGCACCTGCGACGCCGGATAAGACACCCACCATGATTTGCGGTGTGATCTTCTCTTTTAAGAAAAGCCACGCGCCGAAGGCGACCACGAGCGGCGTTGTGGTAGCGAGCAGTGTGGCATTTGCGATCGAAGTGTTGAGGATGGACAGGTGCCAGAAAAACAGATCACCCGCGAACAGGAAGCCGATCCAGATGATGAGTTTGGCGTCCGAGGATGCTTTGAGGTCCGGGACGCTTCCGCCCGAGCGCGTGGCTTCGAATTTCAGCCAGCCCCACAGAAACGGGATCGCCAGCGCCATGCGCCAGAAGGCGCTGGCAAACGGTCCGACATCGGCAAGCCGCACGAATATGGGCGATGCGCCCATGGCCACCGCGCCCAGAACCAGCGCTGAGATGGGCAGCACAGACGTGGCCTGCGGTGACTGGGGATTATTAGTCATGTGTGTGTGAGACCTGTAGCGCTTGGTACTGGCGCTTACTATAGTGCGCGCGATGATGAAACAAGCCGATAGAGCACCCGGTTCCGAGACAAAAGTGTTTTCCCCCTTTACGCGTATCGAAGGGGCGAGCACATGCGGATGGCTGATCGTCTGCGATCATGCCAGCAATACATTGCCGGAAGAATATGGCACGCTCGGATTGCCGCAGGGGCAGCTTGAGCGCCATATCGGCTATGACATTGGCGCGGCCGTGGTCACCCGCGAGTTGGCGCGGCTGCTCGGCGCGCCGGCGCTGCTGGCGAATTTCTCCCGCCTGCTGATAGACGCCAACCGGGGGGACGATGATCCCACCCTGATTATGCGTCTTTCAGATGGTGCTGTGGTGCCGGGCAATGCGGAGTTTGACGAGGAGGAACGTGCGCTCCGGGTGAGCCGTTATTACGCGCCCTACCACACGGCAATAGATGATGCGATCGATGCGGGCATAGCGGCCGGGCACCCGCCGGCGATCCTGTCGATCCACACCTTTACCGAAAACTGGCGCGGCACTCCGAGACCCTGGCATGCGACCATCCTGTGGGACAATGATCCGCGCCTGCCCGTGCCCATGCTCGAGGCACTGCGGGCGGAGCGCGATCTGGTGATCGGCGAAAACGTCCCCTATACGGGGGAGCTGAAAGGCGATTGCCTTTACCGCCACGGGACGCAGCGCGGACTGGCGCATGCACTCATTGAAATACGACAGGATCTTGTGCGCGAGGAAGCTGGTCAGCTTGAGTGGGGGCAGCGGCTGGCGCGCATCATGGCGCCCTTGTTGCAGGCGCCCGGTGCACCTAAGAAAATGAATGCCATCGAGCACTATGGATCGCGTACCGATGGCAGCGGGGCTGATTTGGCGCGCCTATAAAGTCAGGAGTCTTCTATGTCCGAAATTGATCCCAAGACCGCGCAGGAGCTTGAGGCCGCGGTGTTCCAGCGACTGGTGAAACATTTGCGCGAGCGGCCCGAGGTTCAGAATATCGACATGATGAATCTGGCGAATTTCTGCCGCAACTGCCTGTCCAACTGGTACCGCGACGCGGCTGAGGAGAAGGGCATCAAGCTGTCAAAAGAAGCCTCCCGCGAGATCGTCTACGGTATGCCTTACGATGAGTGGAAAGAAAAACACCAGACCGAGGCGGATGCGGACAAGCTCACCCGGTTTGAAGATTTGCGCCCGCGCGAAGAACGCGATTAGGGCGTTTTGTAAACTATTCCAGGCCACCTGCTCCGGTTTCATTCGAAACCGCCCCAGGGTCTTTCACTTCGAAGGTTTTGCACACCCCGGGCGTAATCCACTGGATAAGTCCATACGCGATCTTGATCGCTTGCCGCGCGCTGGCTACTTCTTGAATTCCATTCACCGTCCGGTTTTCTCAGGGCCTCATCAGCGGAGCAGCCATGTCCGATATCCAAGGAACAACCCGAGATCAGCTGCGCGCTTTTATCGAGCGGATTGAGCGGCTTGAAGAAGAAAAAGCGGCGCTGGCCGTCGATATCCGCGAGGTCTATGCCGAGGCCAAAGCCATGGGCTTTGACGCCAAGACGCTGCGCACGGTGATCCGGATCAGAAAACTGGATGCCCATGAGCGCCAGGAAGCCGAAGCCCTGCTCGCCACATATATGATTGCGCTCGGGATGGTATCTTCGGAAGAGGCTGAAGAAGCGGCGGCTTAATAGTTGACCTAGCGGCTGGCGGTGCGAATGCGTTTCTTGGCGGTGCGGGGCGTTTTCGCGGCCAGCTGTTTGCGCACGCCGAAACTCACCAGCTTCAGTTCCTGTGTGTAACCAAGGCCCCTGGCGAGGGATGCTGAATAGCCGCCCTCGGGATCGCGCAACAAGTAACTATAGTCCCCTGTGCCCGGGGCTCTGAGCCGGGCCAGGTGACGGTCGGCGCTGACACTTGTCTCACCCATGAGCGGCAAAATGGAGTAGGGCTTGTAGCTCAACTCCTCGGGATGCTCGACGTCCTCCAGGGCTGCGATGGCAATCTGCGGCGGCATTGCTGCCGGCGCCTTGATCGCAACAGAACTTGACGCAGGCACGGCAGGTGGAATTAGTGCGGCCGTGCTGACATCGGCTGGCATTGCTGCCGGCGTTTTACGCGGGATCGAGGCGGTGGTTGCCGGGTCGGCCTGGGGCCAATTCATCGCTGGCGGCGTAAAGCCGGCCATCATCATTTTTGGCGGTAGCTTGATCTTGCTCTTCCTGGCAATGAAGTCATCAATCCTCTTGTCCAGCTTTGCCAGCGCAATTCGTGAGTCGCGCCTGGTGATCGGGCGGCCGTCGCTTGGCACATGCTGGCTCTTGCCATCGGGGAACAGCGCCGCCAGTTCCTGACGCCTTATCTTCGGCCAGTGGCGCACGCGCCCTGTGTCCACATGCACAAAAGGAAGCCCGGATTTGGGATAATAGCCAACACCGCCGGCCTCGCGCACAAGCGCGGAGTTCCTCAGCTTCTTGACGGGCACGTCGGGAAAATGAATATCGGCGGCCTTGCCCAGAATATGCTGGCTCTTTCTAGCCTGCCCGCCGCCGCGGCGTCTGAGCCTGTCATTGGTCCGTTTCGAGCGGTAACCCGAAACCAGATGGATTGGTTTTTGCGAGCCCAGCTCCTGATAAATTTCCCAGATCGTATCGATCAGCTCAGGATCCATGTCCGTCGGCTGTTCGCGGCGCCAGTCCCGCATGATGTGATTGATCTGTTTCATACCCTCAGGGAGGAACGCGCCATCACGCTTGTATGTGATGGATTCCGTTTCCTTGGTATGGATGTTGTAGAAGGTGAGGGTCCGGTCTTCACCTTGAGCCTGCGCGCACCACGAGACGCCTGCCGCGGCCAGTCCGAAGGCCGCAGGCCTCAACGCCCGCATCAAGCGCACGAAAATGGATCGCAAAATTTCCCCCGGTTCCTATTGTTGCCGTACGACTGGTACGGTGGTCCCCACTACGCGTGTTGGCCTGTTTCCGACCCTGATTATAACGGCGAAGGCGGGGGCCGACGCCATGATTCAGGTCTAATCGTTAAGCAACAGTATCTTTTGAAATACGAGGAAAAGATGGCGTATACAAAACCCCACGTGCATTTTGCTTGGCGCAAGGCACGTGGGGTTTTGTTAAGTGGCTGAGATATCTACAGCTTCAGGGCTGCCGACATGCGAGCGTCATGTCCGTAGATATCGCCGAAATAGGTGATCCTACCGTTTTTCTCAACGCGGGCTGTGAAATAAGTGATATTGACTGGAATCGGCCGTTTCAGGTTCACATGCTGATTCTTGCCGCTCTGAATGGCCGCGCCGACATTGCCGGGCGACCAGCCGCGGTCACGCCTGAGGATCAATTCCGCCAGTTTGCGCGGGTTGCGAACCCGTATGCAGCCATGGCTGTAGGCACGTATGGTCTTGTCGAACAGGCTCTTGGTCGGCGTGTCATGCATGTAAACAATGTGTTTGTTCGGGAATATGAACTTCACGAAGCCCAGCACATTCTTGCCGCCGGGCGGTTGATAGAAGTGATAATTCTTGATGTTCGCACTCCGCCAATTAATTGTGGAGGCATCCACTTCCCGGCCGCGATATTTCACGAACAGATTATGCGCCTGAAGAATCCGCGGGCGTGTGGAGGAATTGAACCAACCGCCACCACCACCGCTGTTCTTGAGGTAGGGCAGGATTTCCTGGACCTTGATGGAGTTGGGAACGTTCCAGTAGGGGTTAAACACCAGATATTCCATTTGGTCCGAGAAAACGGGCGTCTGATTCTTGACCTTGCCGATAACCACGCGCTCGCTATGGATTGTCTTGTCGCCATCGAAAACCCGGAAACGGAACTCAGGCAGGTTCACCTGAACATTCAGCTTGTCGATATTATTCGGAATCCAGCGCCAGCGCTCCATATTCGTCAGGATGGTTCTCACCCGGCTTTTCGGCGCGCCGCCATTCAGCGCCCGGCGCGTGCCGGGGCCAACGAAGCCTTCAGCTGCCAGTCCGCGAGATTTCTGGAAAGTCTTGACGGCTATTTCCAACTCGGAGTCGTACACCTTTGCCGGGAACAGCGGAACGCCGTCCTTCATGGGCACGGGCACTTTCAGCCGCTTTCGTAGCAGGGCAATTTGCGCGTAGCTGTTGCCGGGCTTGAGGGTCGGGCCGTCCGGGATGGCGATGCGTTTTTCCTCGCTTGCCCCGCCGCGAATCCGCAGCAACACCTTCCGCAGCGCATCGAACTGCGGATGCTTGGGATGGAAATCCCTCAGGTAAGGCGCCGGGTCGTCCAGCACCGCCAGCGTTTCCAACATTTTCAGTGGATCGGGAAGATCGAGTGTCGGATCGAGGTTGTACGAAATTTTGCCTGGAGCGAAACGTCCCCCGCGCGCATGGCGCGCATAGGCCAGCGCTGCATGACCCAGCTTGAGTTCAAATTCCGCAAGCCGGGCGGAAGGCGTACCTTCGTTAGCCGTGAGAATGATCTCTTCAGGCAGATCATAGTCGCTCGACTTGAGGCCAAAATCCTCGGCGCGGTTGAGCTCCTTGATGAGCAGGCGCGCCTTGGGTTTGATGCCGTTCACATCGACCCAGACAGTCTTGCCGCCCTCGGCGTAATATTCGACCAGGGCGCCATGCTCTGATTTTTCATATTCGGTCTTGTTGTGAAATGCTTCAGACAGACGGTCCTGAACCAGAATTCGAACCGCATCCGCCCGTGTGATCAGACGTACTGGTGCATCCGGCTCCGCGCCAAGCGCGGGCCCCGCCAGAACCGATCCAAGGATCAAGCCATACGCAATACCAAACCGTAGCCTCATCCGTCCCTCCTCCATTCAAAATGACCGTATCTACTTACCCACCGCCGTCTCATCCAAAAACTAGTACGCGTTTACAGTATTTGCCAGCAACGAACGCGTTATCAGGCGTGATCAGGTGCATTTTTGATCACGAGTGTGGCAATCCTGTCAGCCTCTGCCACCATTTGGTCAACTTGTGTGCGCTTCGAGGCCGAATTCCCGCATTTTGCGATACAGAGTCGAGCGGCCAATTCCCAGTTTTTTGGCTATTTCGGTCATGTGGCCGCGATATCGTCCGATTGCCAGGCGAATCATGTCCGCTTCGATGTCTTCCAGCGCGCGCACGTTGCCGGTCTGGTCGAGAGCCGGAATGCCGAGTTCCTCGCCTCCGCCATCACTGGAAAGTGCCACGGTTGCGGGCAATAACGCTTCACCGCCAATCATGGCGGGACCATCGATTTGCGGCGTATCGTCCTTCGGCTCGGGGGCCGGCGGGGTCATGGCTTCAAAGCCTTCCACATGGGCCGCGATCTGCGGGAATTCGTTGACGGCGAGGACGGGCTGGTCAGCCAGCACGACAGCGCGGAACACCGCGTTCTCCAGCTGGCGCACATTGCCGGGCCAGGGATAGCGTTGCAGCATGTCCAGCGCATCGGGCGCGATACCGCTGATCTTCTTGCCTTCCTCGGACGCAAACCGCTCGACAAAATGCTCAACCAGCTCCGGAACTTCTTCCATACGCTCGCGCAGCGGCGGCACCCAGACCGGGAACACATTCAGCCGGTAATAGAGGTCTTCGCGGAACTTGCCGTCATTGACCATCTTGATCATGTCCTGGTTGGTCGCGGAAATCAGGCGGAAATCCACCTTGACCGGGCTTTTGGCGCCTACGGGATCGATTTCGCCCTCCTGCAGGGCGCGCAGCAGCTTCACCTGTGCGTCGAACGGCAATTCGCCAACCTCGTCGAGGAACAGCGTGCCGCCATCTGCTTCCATGAATTTGCCGTCACGCTTGGCGCTGGCGCCGGTGAACGAGCCTTTCTCATGGCCGAACAGGATGCTCTCGACCAGGTTTTCCGGGATCGCGCCGCAATTCACGGTGATAAAGGGTTTTCCGGCGCGTTCGCTCTCGCCCTGGATGGCGCGCGCGATCAGCTCCTTGCCGACGCCGCTTTCGCCTTCGACGAGAACCGGGATGTTGGATTGAGCCGCGCGCAGGCCCAGCTCGATAACCCGGCGCATGGGCTCACCCTTGGCGATCAGGTCGCCGAATGTGAGTTTGCCGGTGGCCTTGCGGGTGATTCGCGTGATTTCGCCTTCGAGATGGGTGATTCGCAGGGCGTTCTTGACCGACACTTCAAGCCGCTCCGGGCTCACCGGCTTGACCACGAAATCGGCCGCGCCCGCGCGCATCGCGCCGATCGCGGCATCGATGCTGCCATTGGAGGTCTGCACGATGACCGGCGGCGAAGCCGGGTCGGGACGAAGCCGGTCGAGCACGCCCATGCCATCGAGGCCCGGCATCACCAGATCAAGCAGAATAAGGCGGATTTTCGCGCCTTCTTCCCCCTTGATCAGGTCAAGCGCCTGCTCGCCGCTTTCCGCGCTCAGGGTCTCGTGTCCAAATGTTTTGACGGTTTCTTCCAGGATACGCCGCTGGGCAGGATCGTCATCGACGATCAGGATGCAATTGACCATTACGCGAACTCACTACGCTTGACTGTTACTTACTACTCAAACTCATAAAACCGGCTCAATTTGCGCTGACAAACACGCCCGCGCGGACACAATTCAGCCGGTTTAGAGAGTGAGCCTAGGTGAATATGGTAAAAAAGCTCTTTACCCGGTGTTCGATTTTGGGCCTCCGGCACTTTCAAACCCGCGCTCAGCCTGAATTTTGTTTTTTCGGTTTCTTGTCTTGAAGCTTGAAGTCCCCCGCCGCACATTAGTGTTCGGCCACAGATTCGACTCACCCAATCCGATTTTCGGGAGCATTGAAGCAAGACATGACCACATATGACGGGACCATGCCGCCCTCCATCAATATCGCGTTCGCCAAGGCATCCGGCACGGCTGCCGCATCCTCACAGGATGAAGAGCTGGGCGATATGCCTGAATGGGATTTGTCCGATCTGTATTCGGACCCGGATTCAAAGGAGCTGAAAAGCGACATTGAGGGTATCGATAAGGAGGCGGGCAGCTTTCAGGAGCGCTATCAGGGCGAGCTTGCCTCTCTTGCCGAAAAGGGCGGGGCTGAACTGGCGACAAGCGTGCGCGACTATGAGGCGATGAGCGACCGGCTCGGGCGCATCGGCTCCTATGCGGGCCTGCTCTACGCCGCCGACACCTCGGACCCCGATCGCGCCAAATTTTACGGTGACATTCAGGAGAAGCTGACGAATATCACCATGAAGCTTCTGTTCTATCCGCTGGAGTTCAACCGGCTCGAGGACGATCTGCTGAAAACGGCGCTCAAGGATGAGGCGCTCGCCCACTTCGCACCGTGGATTGAAGATTTGCGGAAAGAAAAACCGCATCAGCTTTCTGACGAGATCGAGAAGCTGTTTCACGAGAAGTCCGTTTCCGGGCGCGGCGCGTGGAACAGGCTGTTCAATGAAACCATGACGGCGCTGCGCTTTCGGGTTGGCGGAGAGGAGTTGAGCCTCGAGCTGACCCTCAACCGCCTGACCGATAGCGACGGCGATAAGCGCCGTGAGGCCGCCGAAGCATTGGCGGAAGTGTTCGGCGGGAATTTGCGGCTGTTCACGCTCATCACCAATACGCTGGCCAAGGACAAGGAAATTTCGGACCGCTGGCGCGGTTTTGAAGACGTGGCCGACTCGCGCCACCTTGCCAATCGGGTCGAGCGTGAGGTCGTCGAAGCACTGGTGTCGGCTGTGCAGGACGCTTACCCGCGCATGTCGCATCGCTATTACGCGCTGAAGGCCCGGTGGATGGGCCAGGACAAGCTGGCGCACTGGGACCGCAACGCGCCCTTGCCCGAGGAACCTCAACGCCTGATCGGCTGGGTGCAGGCCGAGCGAATGGTGCTCGACGCCTATGACGCCTTCGCGCCGGAAATGGCGACTATCGCGCAAAACTTTTTCGACAAGTCATGGATCGATGCAGCGGTGCGCGAGGGCAAATCGCCCGGCGCCTTTTCGCACCCGACCGTACCTAGCGTGCATCCCTATATCCTGCTCAACTATCAGGGAAAGCCGCGCGATGTGATGACCCTCGCCCATGAACTTGGCCACGGCGTGCATCAGGTTCTTGCCGCCAAACAGGGGCCGCTCATGGCGCCGACACCGTTGACGCTGGCGGAGACCGCGAGCGTGTTTGGCGAAATGCTCACCTTCAAGACACTCCTGACACAGGTTGAAAATCCGAAACAGCGCAAAGCGCTGCTCGCCTCCAAGGTTGAGGACATGATCAATACCGTGGTACGCCAGATCGCCTTCTACAGCTTCGAGCGAGAGGTGCATCTGGCGCGCAAGGAGGGAGAGCTGACCTCGGACAAGCTTGGTGAAATCTGGCTTGACGTTCAGCGCCAGAGCCTTGGTCCGGCGATCGATCTGCGGCCCGGTTACGAGACCTTCTGGTGCTATATCCCGCATTTCATCCACTCGCCCTTCTATGTCTACGCCTATGCGTTCGGGGAGTGCCTGGTGAACTCGCTCTACGCGGTTTATGAAAATGCCAATGAAGGCTTCGCCGGGAAATATCTCGATATGCTGAGCGCCGGCGGCACCAAGCACCACAAGGAGCTGCTTGCGCCCTTCGGCCTAGACGCCACCGACCCGGGCTTCTGGGCCATGGGGCTGAAAGTGATCGAGGATCTGATAGATGAGCTTGAGGCGATGGATGCGTGACGGGTCTCGCGGGGTATGTTATACATTCTGTACAACACAATTGGAGCGCCGCCATGAAACTCGTAATCAAGAAAATCGGAAACTCCACCGGCGTGATTCTGCCGAAGGAGTTACTTGCAAGAATCGGGTTGGCTCAAGGGGATGAACTGTATGTGACCGAGACGCCTGATGGCGGCTTGAATTTGGCGCCACGTGATCCCGATTTCGAACGCGGTATGGAAATCGCACGCAAAGCGATGAAGAAGTACAAAAATGCTTTGCGTGAGCTGGCGAAGTGAAGGAGCCCGTTTGGCTTTTGATCGACCTGGTCATATCAATCCATGAAGAGCAGCTTCGTGCGTTTGGAGGTCCAGCCGGGATTCGCGATCGGGGTGCGCTTGAATCGGCTTTGGGGCGCGCTCAGAACCATTTTCACGATGGCGAGGGAGATTTGGCGGCTTTGGCTGCAGCGTATGCCTTTGGTATTGCCTGCAATCATGGATTTGTTGACGGGAATAAACGCGCGGCATTTCTAGCTCTCATTACATTTCTGGGATTGAACGGTCTTGATTTTGACGTGCCCGAGCCTGAGGCCGTCATCATGATGCGCCAGGTCGCTGCCGGTGAAATAGATGAGACGGGGCTCCGGCGCTGGATTGCGGACAATCTGCCCGATGCCTGAAAAGCAGATAGCGCAGGACAAACCTCGATATCCGATCACATGGATCGCGACCTATTTTATTACCGGGCTGGTTCTGATTATCGGGTCGTTTGTCATCGTCTGGTATGTGAACCGGTTCTCTTCCCAATATGACTACACCGACCCGGACATGACGTTTCTTGAGCGGATTGTCTTGTCTCCCGATCCACGGCGCGGCGACTTCACCAAACTCAATGGCGGCAATTGGCGGGCGCTGTGCCTCGCAGGATGGCAAGGCGGCCTGGCGAAGGCGATTGAAGATGCGAAGCTCCCGCCCGCATCCGCTGAAGCACTCCTTGGGGCGTATGACACGCTGGCCGGTGATATGGATAGCGGCGAGTTCATATTCATCTACACAGACAAGTCAGGCGCGGCGAAAGCGCTTAAGCACCCGCACGGATTTGCATTCGCGCAAGAAGGGCAGGCCGCCTGCACGACGCCAGCGCGCCCTGTTCTTGTTATTCCAGTCCGCGTCAAATTGGCCTTGTAGCTTAAATAGCGGATTGTCGTTCACTTGGCGGGCATGCTAATCGAATGTTGAGAAACGAAGTATTACAAGAAAGGGGAGCCGTCATGGGGGTCGACTTTACCAACAGCCACAGCGCAATGGATGTTCGTCAGCACGAAGGAGCCTATTCAGGTTTCATCAAGTTGATGACCATCATCTGCGCAGTGACCATATTGACGCTGGTTGGAATGGCGGTCTTTCTCACGTAACCTTACCCAGGTGATCGCGCGCTCCTCGATCAGGCGTGCGGGACAATACGGGCTTGTGCCCGAATTTTATTGTGCATGAAGCGGCCAGGAAGTGAGAGAGCCGGACATGATTACAATTGCGGTCCCGGCCGAGGGGAACAAAAGCGAGCGGCGTGTCGCCCTGTCTCCCGAGACAGCCAAGAAATTTACTGCGCTGGGCGCCAAGGTGCGGGTGCAGGCCGGGGCGGGCGCGGGCGCGAACTTTTCAGACGCTGATTACAAACAGGTGGGCGCAAAGGTTGAGAAGGGCGCTGCCGCCACCGTGAAGGGCGCGGATATCGTGCTGAGTGTACGCCGCCCGGGCGCTGCAAGCCTCAAGGGCGCGGCTAGGGGCGCGGTACTGGCCTGCATTCTCGACCCCTTTTCGGACAAGGCCGGGCTTGCTGCTCTGGCCAAAGGCGGTCTGAAGCTTTTCTCCATGGAGTTCATGCCGCGCATCACCCGCGCGCAGTCCATGGACGTGCTGTCTTCTCAAGCCAATCTGGCCGGTTACAAGGCGGTAATCGATGCCGCCGCGCATTTCGGGCGAGCCTTGCCGATGATGATGACGGCGGCCGGCACGGTTCCCGCTGCCAAGGTCTTTATCATGGGCGTCGGCGTTGCCGGACTTCAGGCGATAGCCACCGCCAGGCGCCTCGGCGCGGTGGTGACCGCGACAGACGTGCGCCCGAGCACCAAGGAGCAGGTGGAATCTTTGGCCGCCAAATTCATCGCGGTCGAGGACAACGAATTCAAGAAGGCCGAGACATCGGCCGGCTATGCCAAGGAGATGTCCGCCGCTTACAAAAAGAAACAGGCCAAGCTTATTGCCGAGCATGTGCAATCCCAGGACATCATCATCACCACCGCGCTCATCCCCGGGCGTCCCGCGCCGGAGCTGATCTCCAAAGCCATGGTGGAAAGCATGAAGCCGGGCTCGGTCATCGTTGACCTGGCTGCGGAGCGCGGCGGCAACTGCGCCCTGACCAGGGCTGACGCCACGGTTGAGCACAAGGGCGTGAGCATCATGGGCAACACCAATCTTGCCGGAGAGCTGGCCGGTAATGCCTCAAGCCTGTATGCGCGCAATCTTTTTGCCTTCATCGACCTGATGATCGACAAGGAAAAAAAGGGTGAACTCGCCATCGATTGGGAAGACGATGTGATCAAGGGCACGCTGGTCGCCAGGGACGGCAAGCTCGTGCACCCGATGCTCACGGCCAAGAAGGCCAAGACGGGCAAGGGAGGAAAGAAATGATGCTTCGCTCATTCATTCAATCCGGGCTGGCCTTGGCCGTCACTCTGGCCGCGCTGATCGGCCTGGACTGCGCGCTTCTTTCACCGGCCTTTGCCGCTGGAGGAAGTGACATCGACCCCTTCATGTACCGCCTGGCGCTATTCGTACTGGCGATCTTCGTCGGCTATTTCGTCGTCTGGTCGGTGACGCCCGCGCTTCACACGCCGCTGATGTCGGTCACCAACGCGATTTCATCCGTCATCGTGGTGGGCGCGTTGCTCGCTGTTGGCGTGTCGCTGGCCGGCGATGCGGACGGGCCAATGTGGTCGCGCATGCTTGGCTTCGTCGCGCTGGTGTTCGCCTCGATAAACATCTTTGGCGGCTTCCTCGTCACCCAGCGCATGCTGGCCATGTATCAGAAGAAGAAATAGGGGCGCGAGATGGACGCAAATGTCACAGCCCTGCTCTATCTCGTCGCCGGTGTCCTGTTCATCCTGGCGCTGCGCGGGCTTTCCAGCCCCGAGAGCAGCCGTCAGGGCAACATGTTCGGCATGGCCGGCATGGCCATTGCCATTGGGACCACGCTCGTCTCCCATCCGCCTGCGGATATGACGGGGTGGTTGCTGATTGTAGTCGGCATCGCCATCGGCGGTGGCATCGGCGCGATTATCGCCCGCAAAGTCCCCATGACGTCAATGCCGGAGCTGGTCGCCGGGTTTCATTCGCTCGTCGGCATGGCGGCGGTGCTGGTGGCAGCGGGTGCATTTTATGCGCCCGAAGCCTTCGACATCGTGACTTTCGGTAATATCAGATCAGCCAGCCTTGTCGAGATGTCGCTCGGTGCGGCTATCGGCGCCCTCACCTTTACCGGTTCGGTAATTGCCTTCCTGAAACTGTCAGGCCGCATGTCAGGCGCGCCGATCACCCTGCCCATGCGCCACGTCATCAATGGCGCCCTCTTCGCAGGCATGGTGTTCTTCATCTACTCCCTCGTGGTCACCCAGTCCCAGACTGATTTCTGGCTGATTGCGGGCCTTTCCTTCCTGCTCGGCGTTCTCATCATCATTCCCATCGGCGGCGCGGACATGCCCGTCGTCATCTCGATGCTGAATTCCTACTCCGGCTGGGCCGCGGCCGGCATCGGCTTCACCCTCGGCAATACCGCTCTCATCATCACCGGCGCGCTGGTCGGTTCATCGGGCGCGATCCTGTCCTACATCATGTGCAAGGCCATGAACCGTTCCTTCTTCTCGGTCATTCTCGGCGGCTTTGGCGGCGAAGCGGCGATACCGGCTGGCGACGATGGCGCGCCGCGCACCATCAAGCAGGGCTCCGCAGACGATGCCGGCTTCATTTTGAAGAACGCGTCCAAGGTTATCATCGTGCCGGGATACGGCATGGCCGTAGCACAGGCGCAGCATGCCTTGCGCGAAATGGCCAATGAGTTGAAAGAAGCCGGCGTCGACGTCAAATACGCTATTCACCCGGTCGCCGGTCGCATGCCGGGGCATATGAATGTGCTGCTGGCCGAAGCCAATGTTCCCTATGACGAGGTGTTCGAGCTTGAGGACATCAATAACGATTTTGCCCAGGCCGACGTGGCCTATGTCATCGGCGCCAACGACGTGACCAACCCAGCCGCCGAGGACGATCCTTCATCACCCATCTACGGCATGCCTGTCTTGCAGGTGTGGAAGGCGGGCACGGTGATGTTTAACAAGCGCTCGCTGGCGTCGGGCTATGCGGGCGTCGACAATCCGCTATTCTACCGCGATAACACCATGATGATCCTGGGCGACGCCAAGAAGATGACCGAGGAAATCGTGAAGTCGCTTTAAGCAGGCGGGGCAACGCTCCAGGGGCATTTCCTTGCGACCAGGATTCAGAAGAAATCACATGGACACCATCCTCTGGCTCATTGCCGTCTATGTGATCATCTGCATCGGCGCTTTTTTCGGCAACCGGGTCTTCATGTATTTCCCCGACCCGGCGCGTATATCGCCCATCGAGGCGGGCCTCGTTGGCGTTGAGGAAATCGAGCTTTCCAGCGGCGATGGAGAAACGCTCATCGCGTGGTACGCCAAGGCAAAGCCGGGCCAGCCGACCATCCTGTATTTTCATGGCAATGCGGGGAACGCGGCGGCGCGCGCGGAGAAGATAGAGATCATGCGTGAGCGCGGTGCGGGTGTGTTCTATCTCAACAATCGCGGTTATGGCGGCTCCACCGGCTCAGCAACGGAAAAAGACAATGTGGCCGACGCGCTCACGGCTTACGATACCCTACGTGCGCGAGGCGTGCCGGGCGGGCAGATTGTCCTTTATGGAGAATCTCTTGGCTCGGGGCAGGCAACGCAACTGGGGGCGAGCCGTGAGGTGAGGGCGGTGGTACTGGAATCGCCGCTGACCTCCACCGTGGATGTGGGCAAACGCACTTACTTTTTCCTGCCGCTGAATTTGCTCTTGACCGACCAGTACCGCAACGCCCGGCATGTTGCGAATATCCATGTCCCCGTGCTTATTCTCCACGGCGAGCAGGACCCCGTGATCCCCGTGGCGATGGGCAAGCGCGTCTATGCGGCGGCCAATGAACCCAAACGCCTTGAGCTTTTTGCACAAGGTGCGCACTCGGACCTGTTCGATCATGGCGCTTGGGAAAAGGTGCGGGTGTTTCTGTCAGAGCTGGCGCCGCGATCGTGACCGGACAGAAAATCCCTTCCTGCATACGGCAATATTTCATGCTAAGAGTGTGGCCGATTTCCAATCATGCCCACCTGCGAGGACGCTATGAATAGTCTGGCAAAGGTTGATGAATACAAGGTGATTGCGGCCGAGTTGGTGAATCTCGGTGTGGAGTATGGCCTCTCTCTTATCTCAGCCATCATTATCCTCATTGCGGGTTATGTGCTGGCCGGATGGGTGAGCCGGGCCATCCGCAACAAGCTGCAGCGCATCAAGCGGTTCGACAAGACGCTTATTCCCGTGCTGTCGCAGATCGCGCGCTATGCGGTCCTCGTTTTCACCTTCGTACTGGTGCTCGCCGAATTCGGCGTTCAGACCGCAAGTATGATCGCGGTGCTTGGCGCCGCCGGCCTCGCCATTGGCCTTGCCTTGCAGGGTACGCTGCAGAATGTCGCGGCGGGGCTGATGCTGCTGTTTCTTCGCCCCTTCAAGATCGGCGACTTTATCGAGACGGGAGCGGGCTCGGGAACCGTCGAAGAGATCGGCATATTCGTGACCCAGATGCGTACCGGGCAGGGCATTTTTCTGTCGGTGCCGAATTCGAAGATCTGGTCGGATTCGATCACCAACTTTTCCAGGCTGCCGACCCGGCGGATCGAGATGGTGGTGGGCATTTCCTATGACGATGATATCGACAAGGCGTGCGCGCTCATTCTCAAGCTGGCCAAGGGCAAGGAAGGCGTATTGGAGGAGCCTGCACCGGAGGTGAAAGTGGTCAATCTTGGCGACAGCTCCGTCGATCTGCGCCTGCGGGCCTGGGCCAAACGCGAGGATTACTGGGAGGCCAGGTGGGGGCTCATCCGAGACGCCAAATACGCGCTCGACAAGGCGGGTATCTCAATTCCCTATCCGCACATGCAGGTTATCTCGACAAAGGGGTAATAGCAGCTCACTCTCGATGAGAGCTGGTATTCGCCTGCACCAAATCAGGTGCAGGGAAGATACCTATCTGAAACAGAAAAGAATCTCTAGCGAGCACCAGGGCGCGGCTTGCGCGGCTTGATCGGAATCAAGCCTTCACGCTGCGCCTTCTTGCGTGCCAGCTTGCGGGCGCGGCGAACAGCTTCGGCCTTTTCGCGGGCGCGTTTTTCTGAAGGCTTTTCGTAGAAGTTACGAAGCTTCATTTCACGAAAGATGCCCTCGCGTTGCATCTTCTTCTTCAGCGCTCTGAGGGCCTGATCGACATTGTTATCGCGGACGACGACTTGCACGCGGACAAATCTCCTTAAATTCAGCTGTTTTGCTTCGGCTCAATCGGCAGGCAGTTCATCGGCCAATGCCGAGCCGTGCGGCCATTCCTGTAACAAAAGGGCGGGCGCTTGTCTATAGCCCCCGGCAGGTGAACAGGCGGTAAATCCAGGGATCATGAACTAGGGATTATCCACCGGCGTCTCCGGAACGGCGGCGGTTCGCGCCGCGCGCCACTCAACAAGGCGCTTTGCCAGCGCCTCATCGCCAAGGGCAATTATCTGGGCTGCAAACAGACCTGCATTGGCCGCGCCCGATCCGCCGATCGCCAGGGTTCCCACGGCAACGCCAGCCGGCATCTGTACGGTCGAGAGCAGGCTATCCATGCCGGACAGGGCCTTGCTCTCGATCGGTACACCCAGGACCGGCAATGTGGTCAGCGCGGCGGTCACGCCGGCCAGATGCGCCGCGCCGCCTGCGCCCGCAATGATTACCTTCAAACCCTGCGCTTCAGCGGAGTTCACATACGCGCTATGGCGCTCCGGCGTGCGGTGGGCGGAAATGATGCGGCTCTCGCATGCGACTTCCAGTTCTTCAAGCGTTTGGACGGCGCGCTTCATGGTGGGCCAGTCAGACTGGGAACCCATGATGATGCCGACTAGCGGTGCTGATTTGCTCATGGTGGTGAAGCCTTTATCTCAACCACGAAAGCGCGCGATTATAGGGGTGGCGAATCGATTGACAAGGCATGCTGGCACGTCCTGTTGAAAGAAGGGTGGACGGGGCAACATGGTGAACCAAATGTTAACGGCTTTCAGGACATAGTCTCTTGCAAGGGCCGCGGTGAATGCACGCCCGTCACAATGACAATATTTGGGAGTTTTAAAAGCGCTGTCATGTCAAAAAGGGTAAAAAAAACTGCACTTCAGGAACGTCCGGAAGTTGGCGCGGGCCCTGCTGCACGCAGCTCCAAGCGCGCGCCGGGACCACGCGCGGCCGAGTCGTCAATTGCATCCTTGAGCCAGTTGATGGCCGAGCTTGACCGGTTGAAGGCTGAACTTACCGTTTCGCAGGAGCGCGTGAGCGAGCTTGAAAACAAGGCTCATGAAGATGCGCTGCTTCCCGTTATGAACCGGCGCGGCTTCGACCAGGAGCTTGAACGCACGCTGGCTTACATCAAACGCCATGGCACCGATGTCTCCCTGATTTATATCGATCTCGACGATTTCAAATCCATCAACGATGTCCATGGACATGGCGCGGGCGATGCAGCCCTGCTGCATCTGACCGATATTCTGATCGCAAATGTGCGCCGCTCGGACATAGTGGCGCGGCTTGGCGGTGATGAATTTGCCATCCTGCTCCAGCGAGCCGATGAGAACGCGGCATTGATGAAAGCGGACCAGCTTGCCCGCGGGCTCGCCTCAAGCGGACTCATTTACGAGGGGAAGGAAATTCCGATGTCCTTGACTGCGGGCACGACGCAGCTTCGCAGCGGTGATACCAGCGTTGCTGCTCTGGCCCGGGCAGACAAGCTCATGTATGCAGACAAGACACGCCGAAAACGCACCCGAAGCACTTGATAGGGCTTTCTTTAGCCGGCAGTTTGAACTTCAGGCAATAATATCCGGCAGAAGATGATCCTCGACCCGCGACATCTCGTCTTTCAGAGAAAGCTTTTTCTTTTTAAGACGCTTCAACTGCAATGGGTCGCCCTGGCCTGATTGCTCCAGCGCGTCGATGGCGCTGTCAAGATCACGATGCTCCTGCTTCAGCCTCGCGAGGTTCTCCTGGAGCTCCCGCCGCTCCTCATTATCCATTCATTGCCCCTCAATCCGTTCAATGCCCCTCACGGTTCATATTTCCTGCGAACATGAAACCTTGAGCGGGTCTCCAGCTAGCAAGTATTACGATGATCACGCCGGTGCGCAAGGGCGCGCTCCCGAAGGAACCCTGCTGCAAGGGTTCACCACAGGTTTTCGTCAGGCCGGTTGGACAAATCCTCACCGATTTGTCACACTGGCAGAGTTGAGAATCTGACAGAAACGGAGGAGTCAATGACGCTTGATGCACATGTGAACGAGTTAAGTGATAAACATCGTGTGTTGGAAAAGCAGATAGAGACTGAGATGGCGCGGCCCTCGGCCGACGATATTGAAATCTCCAAACTCAAGCGTGAAAAACTCCGAATCAAGGACGAACTCGAACGGCTGAAGACCGCAGAGAACAAGGTTGCCTGACCTGGAGGTCCTTTTAAGGGGTTTTATCGTAAACGCCGCGGATGATTCCGCGGCGCTTTGCGTTGTAAAACGCAAAGCATTCCCGCCAACATCCCGGCCAACATCCCGGGAAGTGCCTGTTGGGGCTTTCCTTCTGCCTAATTCGCACTAAATACAGCTTGCCACGGCGTTTCCTGGCCAGTGCTGGCGCTACGCGGGGTGTGCTTGCGCCTGGAGGCTATGGCCACGGCGGGCAGCAGGTGGCCCTTGCCGGTCAGCGCCTGGGCAAGGCGGCGGTCGTGACCGTAATAATCAGAGCGCGTCTGGAAGACGCCCTCATCATCGAAGATCGCCGTAAAATATGTCATGTGCACCGGTATATGGCGGGTCAGGTCTTCCTTGTGCAGCCGTTTGGGACCTTTCAGGATTTCGCCGATGCGCGATGACGTCATGCCCTTGTCATGGTCCAGCAGGATTTCAGCCATGCGGCGCGGGTTCCTGATGCGCACGCAGCCGTGGCTGTAGGTGCGGGTTGCGGAGTTGAACAATCCCTTCTGCGGCGTGTCGTGCATATAGACAATATGCTTGTTCGGAAACTTGAACTTGAAGTCGCCGAGCACGGAGCGCTCGCCGGGCGGCTGGCTGACGGAGCAGCCCCTTATGTCCACTTTGTTCCAGTCGATTTTTTTCCAGTCGCGGCCGTACTTCCCGCAATCGAGCCGCAGGTGATAGCGCTCCATGACCCGGCTGGTGGTCCGCCGCAGGCTGGGCTTGATGTCGTCCACCTTGATGGAATTTGGCACATACCAGGTCGGGTGGAACTCGATCCATTCCATCATGTCGGAAAAGACCGGTGTCTGCCTGCTGGGCTTGCCGACGATCACCCGCTCGGTGAAGACGACATTGCCGCCTTTCACGATGCGCACGCGGAATTCGGGGATATTGGCCCAAACGTAAATGCCCGCCTCGCCAGCCATATCGTCCGGCAGCCAGCGCCAGCGCTCCATATTGATGAGAATGCGTACGATCTGCTTTTCGTTTGAATCGCCATTGAGCACGCGGCGCGTGCCGTTCCCGACCACGCCGTCGGCTTTCAGGCCATTTTGCTTCTGGAATGCGATCACCGCGGCCTTCACGGCGTCGTTGAAATTGTTTGCGTCTCCCTTATCGACCTTCAGCCGTTTGCGCAAAAGCGCAACATGTTCATGATTGACGCCCGAGCGCAGTACGGGTCCATTGGGGATCTGTACGCGCGGGGTCTCGTCACCGCCTCCACGCAGCTCATCGAGTTTTTTCGTCAAACCGATAAACTGCGGGTGTTTGGGATGCAGATCGCGCAAGCGCGCCGCGACATCGTTACCCGAGCGAAGCGCTTCCAGAAAGCCACGCGGATCCTTGAGTGAGAGAGGGTCATTCAATGAGTGACCGACCTTGCCCGGATAGATACGTCCAGCCTTGGCGTGATGGGCATAGTCCAGCGCGGCGCGGGTCATGGCCAGTTCGTATTTTGCAAGCTGTTTGCGCGAGGTATCCAAGCTGTCGAACTTCGGCAGGCTATAGGCTTCAGAATCGAGGCCATAAGTCCCGGCGCGGCCAATTTCCTTTGCCAAATCGCGCGCTTTTTGCACCGGTCCGCTTTCGCTCACCCAGATGGGCGCCACATTGCTGCCTGCATAGAACGCCCGCAGGGACTGGTGAATGAGCGCTTTGCGGTCATCTCCATCGGCCGCCTCGCCGAGTTCGCCTCGCACCAATGCCGCAATGGCCAGTTCAAACGTGGCCGGCTCGATTGGCGGCGCCTTGAACTCTTGTGTGGAAGCGGGCGTGATCGACGCCGTAATTTCGGCGCTCTCTTCAGCGAATGCCTGCAGGCAGAGCCCGGCAGTAAAAAGCGCTGTTGACGCAATATGAAGAAGTATTTTCATGTTTGCCATTCCCGCCATGAAAATTTTTTGCGTGGTTCAGGAGCAGATGATTTCAGGTGTGCATCGATCGATGCGCACTCTGCCAAAGAGAGCGTGGCAATACAACCGGGCGTATTGATGACATGCGCAAACAACTGCGTGATTATGGCATTTTTTTCAATTCATCCCCCGCGACGGTTTCACACGGCATGTAAGCTGTTTGTCTTACTGGCAGTTTTGATGAATCTGTTTATGATGCATCCGCCTGTTGGGGGGACAGACGAGTCGACCCCGGCTTTCGTGCCGGGTTCTCCTGTTACTTTGTCACCCGGGCTCAATTGCCTTGCCCAGTAAGGAATTGTGCAGTAGAGCCTTACCATCTTTGCGGCATTGGTCCGCTCGGCATGAGCTGTCCATGTGGCAGCACCTGGATTGATAATCTGCAAAGGTTTGACATGGATAGTGACGTCTTGACAGCACCCTCCGATACAGATCCCGAAGCACAGGCCTGGATTAAAACGCTTGCCCGGTATCAAAAACCGAGTCATGCGCGCAGCATCTTCGAGATTGCCCTCACGGCAAGTCTCTTCCTGTTGTGCTGGGTGGCGATGTGGCTCTCCCTGGATATCAGCTACTGGCTCAGCTTCGCACTGACTTTGCCGGCAGCGGGCCTGCTGGTCCGTTTGTTCCTCATTCAGCATGATTGCGGTCATGGGGCATTTTTCCGCACCCGCTCGGTCAATGACTGGGTAGGCCGCGTCCTTGGCATCTTCACGCTGACGCCCTACGACTTCTGGAAACGCACCCACGCCATCCATCATGCGGGCTCGGGAAATCTTGATCGCCGGGGTCTGGGCGACATCGATACGCTGACCGTGCAGGAGTATGAGGCACTTTCATCCGGCAAAAAGTTTCTTTACCGCGTCTACCGCAGTCCGATCGTTCTGTTCGTTATCGGCCCGACCTATCAGTTCTTCCTGCAGCACCGTTTGCCGATCGGGCTTATGCGGCGTGGCTGGACTCCCTGGATCAGCACCATGACGACCAATGTGGGTATACTGGTGTTTGCAGGCTTGGGAATGTGGCTTGCCGGCGTGCAGGAATTTCTCATCATTCAGGTTCCGGTCACGATGCTTGCAACCTCGATAGGTGTCTGGCTGTTTTATGTGCAGCACCAGTTCGATGAGACGCACTGGGACCATGACGAAGACTGGAGCCGTCACGAAGCCGCGCTTCACGGGTCATCGCACTATGACCTGCCTCCGGTGCTGGCATGGTTCACCGCCAATATCGGTGTGCACCATGTGCATCACCTGTGCAGTGCCATTCCGTTTTACCGGCTGAAC
>CAXMMX010000028.1:0-24388 GCA_964194535.1 uncultured Alphaproteobacteria bacterium
AAATAGGATCGACGAGGGTGTAAAGAGCGTGTTTTTGCCCGGCATGGTACCACCGTTATCGGACCATCAAGTAGTTGCAAATGACAACTATGCGGAGGCTCGTTTGGCTGCGTAAGCAGTTTGACAGTCTCAAATATTAAGTCCTGACCTTTCGCAAGGTCAGGCGCGGTTCGGAGGGCACCGGGCAACAGAAGCCCTCCACTTGATTCATGTGGGGAATAAATCCTTACCGTATGCCAGTTGGGTAAATTGAGTTAGAAGAGGGCAATGGCTGAGGATCAGATCAGATACGATGTTATGACGCAGGCCGCGCTGCGCGGCGTCGTACGCTCTGTCCTGGAGCAAATCGCCAAGACCGGGCTTCCCGGAGAGCATCACCTTTATATCGCCTTCGACACCCATGGCCCGGGCGTATCGGTTTCAGAGCGCCTGATGGAACAATATCCGGATGAAATGACCATCGTCCTGCAGCATCAGTTCTGGGACCTCGAAGTGTCCCAGGAACGTTTCGAGGTCAAACTCTCCTTCAACAATATCCCCGAACGGCTTGTGGTTCCATTCACGCAGATCAAGGCATTCTATGACCCAAGCGTCCAGTTCGGGCTCCAGTTTGGCGGTCATGGCGCCGCTAACGACGCAGACAATTCGTCCGGAGGCCTGCCTAGTCTCATAGACGACGCCGTCGGATTGCCGGCTGTTGCGGACGCCACTGGCGGCACGTCAAGCGACAGCGCCGCATCGGGCTCGAATACCGCCACGGAAAGGGAAATTCCCGACAGCCCGGCCGCCGATGTGGTCGAGCTCGACGCCTTCCGCAAGAAATAGTCGTTGATTTATCCCATTAATAGCTGAACGGCGTGCTTCAATCCGCGCGCACCTTGCGCTACACACGAGCGAGGCAAAGACGCATGACTGCACTGAGGATCGGGATATGAGCAAAACGCGCACCGAAACAGACTCATTTGGCCCCCTTGAAGTGAGTTCAGACAAATATTGGGGCGCACAAACACAGCGATCCCTCGGCAATTTCAAGATCGGCAGCGAGACCATGCCGCCTCCCCTGGTGCGCGCACTCGGGATCGTTAAATATTGTGCCGCGCGAACCAACATCGCCTTTGATAATATCGACAAGAAACTTGGCGAAACAATTGCCGCCGCGGCACTCGAGGTCACCGAGGGCAAACTCGGCGATAATTTTCCGCTCGTCGTCTGGCAGACCGGCTCCGGCACCCAGTCGAACATGAACGCCAACGAGGTGATTGCAAACCGGGCGATTGAAATGCTTGGCGGCACGATCGGATCAAAAGATCCGGTTCATCCGAACGATCATGTAAACCGGTCTCAATCCTCCAATGACACCTTTCCAACGGCCATGCATATCGCCACCGGCGAGGAGGCCATGCACGCCCTTGTCCCGGCACTGCAAAAACTGCGCAATGCGCTGAACGACAAGGCGCAGGAATGGGCTGATATCATCAAGATCGGCCGCACCCACACGCAGGATGCAACTCCTGTCACCCTGGGCCAGGAATTTTCCGGCTACACGACAATGGTCGATAACGGCATACGCCGCGTTGAGCAGGCCCTGCCGGCCATTTATGAACTGGCGCAGGGCGGCACTGCCGTCGGTACCGGCCTCAATACAAAGTCCGGCTTCGCCGAGAAGTTTGCCGAAGAGGTGGCGAATTTCACCAAGCTGCCTTTTGTGACCGCGCCCAATAAATTCGAGGCGCTGGGCACCCATGACGCCATGGTTGAAATATCCGGCGCACTGAACACGATAGCAGTGAGCCTGTTCAAGATCGCCAACGATATCCGCTTTCTCGGATCGGGCCCGCGCTCGGGACTGGGCGAGCTGGAATTACCGGAAAATGAACCTGGTTCCTCGATCATGCCGGGCAAGGTCAATCCAACCCAGTGCGAAGCGCTGACCATGGTCTGCACCCAGGTGATGGGCAACCACACCACCTGTACAATTGCCGGCAGCCAGGGCCATTTCGAGCTCAACGTCTACAAGCCAGTGATTGTCTATTGCGTCCTGCAGTCGATCCGGCTGCTGGCCGACGCCAGCGTCAGCTTCACCGACAATTGCGTGGCCGGCATCAAGCCGAACGTTGAGCGCATTGCCGATTTGATGGAACACTCGCTCATGCTGGTGACGGCGCTGGCGCCGGAGATTGGCTACGACAAGGCAACCGAAATCGCCAAAACCGCACATAAAAACGGAACGACGTTGCGCGAAGAAGCGCTGCGGCTTGGCTATGTGAGCGAGGAGGATTTTGACCGTTTCGTCCGCCCGCAGGACATGATCGGACCGACCGGCTGAAGGTCAAGATCATGAGTTCGGAATAATCGTGCCGATGGCCAGCAAACCCAAAAAGAGGTCCCTGACCATTGCCGGGCACCACACCAGCATCTCACTGGAAGATGATTTCTGGGATGCCCTGAAAGACATGAGCAAAACAAAAGGCAAGTCCCTGCCTGTCCTCATCGCTGAAATTGATGCTGGCCGGGGCCCTCGTGGTCTTTCCAGTGCCATCCGCAGCGCGATTCTCGCCTTTTACCGGGCACAGACCCGCAAGAGCAGTCACTAGAACTCACTAGTTACCCGTTTCCTCGCTGAAGGGGTCAAACCGGCGCGAAGGCTGCTGTGCAGGCGGCGGCGTGACCGGTTGCGTTTCGGGTGTGACCTGCCCTTGTGGCGGTACTGCCGCAGCACCTGGCGTCCCGTCAGGAGCTGGAAGCTGCGTCGGCGCCTGTGCAGCGCCAGGTGCCGCCGGTGGCGGCGTCACTGATTGCAGCCAGGGCAGAGCGGGCGCCGTCTGCGGGGCAGTGGGTGGCGCAGGTGGCGGCACGCGTGGCACTGGTGGTTTGCGCCTGGGTAGCGGCGCCGCTGAGGGCAGTTTAACCGGTACCGGAACAATGGCCGCGGCAGGAGGGGCAGTCACCGGTTGCGGTATGACTGCTGTCACGGGCGGCGGTGCTGTCGCTGGTCCCGGCACAACGGCCGCGGCAGGAGGGGCAGTCGCCGGTTGCGGAACGACCGCCGCAACGGGCGGCGGTGCTGTCGCTGGTCCTGGTGCAACGGGCGCTGCAGGAGGCGCTGAAGCTGGCGGAGGTGGTACGGCGGCCTGCGGTGATTTCTTTACTTGTTGCGGAATGACCGCTGCAACGGGCGGCGGTGCGTCAGCGGCAAGAGGCACAGCTGCCGCTGCGGGCGGCGGTTTCCTCACCGGTTGAGGTATTACCGCTGCTGCCGGGTCAGGTGCGGGAGGCGCCTGCGGGCGTGCAACTGTCTGTTTGCGTTTCGGCAGAGGCGGCACTTGCCCCGCAGGCGCGGCCTTTGGCTTGGGTTTTGCCGCCTGTGCAGTGGTCACGGCTGACGGCGGCTTGGCCTTGGTGACGGGCTTCTTGCCCGTGACATCAAGCTTCTCCAGCCGTTCGACGTCCTTTTCCATCTTGCGGATGGTGACGTAGCGGGCAAGACCGGTGGTATCGATCCTCGGCTGCAGCTTGCCGATATCCTTCAAGGCGCCGGAGAAGACCAGCGATATGCGTGGCTTTGTACCTTTCGTGCTTTCTGCGGCCTGCAACACCCACTCACTATCCAGTTCCAGCGACGAGAGCTGCAGGTAGCTTGCGACCGTGACGCGTCCGTCCGCATCGCTTAGCGCAATCTTGTCAAACTCCAATACGCCATTGCTCACGGTGAAGGGTGCGTTGATAGGTGAAAAAGACATCTCGGAATTTTTAAGATTTTCAGCGACCCTGCGCCCCAGTTCCGCTTCATCCACACCGGCTTCAGATTTTTCGCGCTGCGCGGAACTTGCAGCAGCATGGGCCGCGCCGAGTGAAAAGCCGTTGATCTTGCCGGCGCCGAGTTCGAGCTTGCCCCTGCCGCTCAGGCTCGAGGCAAGACCGCGCGGCGTGAGACCTTCGCCTTTCAGTGAAATGGTGAGATCGGTGGGCGCATTCACCAGTGCACCTCCCTTCGAGGTTCCAGTCATACGCTCCAGTCGAAGCCCGCTGGCTTTCACTTTGGCATCAAGCTCCATGCCATCGCCGCGCGTCGCCAATTCGCCGCTGGCTGTGAATGTTCCGCCATAGAGGCTACCCCCAAGCGCGGAGACCCTGAGGACTCCACTATCGAGGTTAGCCTGCATTTTGGCGTCTTTCAGAACCAGGCCAGTTGTGAGCTGTAACCGTTCCGTCTCCAGTGAAAATGTGCCATCTGCACTGCCAAGCAGGCCTGTATTGAAGGGCACTTCGGGCCAATAGCCCTCAATATTCAAAACGCCCCGGATTTCCTGCGAATTTACCCCGTTTGCCTGCCAGGCGACCAAGGGAGCAAGAAGGCGCGGCAGTGAGGCTTTGTCTGCTGTTATGCGCGCTGTGAACACTGGCCGGTCTTTGGCCATGTCCAATTGACCTTCACCGCTAAAGCTCGCTCCTCCGAGGGTTCCCCTGACCTCCGACAAACGGGTGACGCCGCGCGTGGACTCCACACCAGCCGTGATACTGGCCGGCTCATAGCCATGCCCCGGTGCGACCCTGATGCCAATCAGCGCGAGGCCGGCCGCCGTATTGCCCGAGCTAAGAGCCGTCGTGCCGGAGTAAGTGTAGCTGTTATCCTCGACCCGATAGGTTCCCTGGGCGGTCCAGCTGGCACTGCCCGCATTCAGGATCATCTTCGTTTTCAAACCGGCATTGGCCACGCCGCTGGCCTCGAGCGACAGGCTGCCGGCGCCAGCTTTGAACATCGCCAGGTCGCTTTGATTCAGGTGCGGCCGCAATTGCTGGAGCAACTGAATGCCCGACCCGTTGGTCAAGCTGCTCTGCAAAGCGATAGGGCTGGCGCTCCACTGTGACGGCGCGCCTTGCAGATCCAGTTTTAACTGAAGATCGCTTTTGCCGAGCGAGCCTTCAAGCTGAACATCAAGCCCTTCACTGCCCCCCTCCACCGAGCGTATTGCCGCGGTGACCTGCACCGGGGTCATCGCCGCCAGCCGTTCCGTGGAACTCCTGACGATATTGGGTATTTCCAGGAATTCACCCAGGGACGCAAGACCCTCTCCATTCTCGGCATGCAGGGCAAGGGTAAGATTGCCCTTCGGCGTGTCTCCAAGGCCCGTGAGGCGGCCACCGGCCTGAATGGAGACGCCGGAACCGGCGGTAAGATTCATCTTGCGAATGTCAAGCGTGCCCTTTGCGAGTGAAAGTTTTGCTTCCAGCGCGCTTTCGCCGAGTCCCGCGAGCGAAACCGCACCAATGTTCACATCCGCCGAGACGCGCAAATGACCAAGCCAGTTCACAGGCGCATCGGCCTTGACGCTATCTCCAGATTTTTTCTTGCCGCTTGCACCGAACAGCGCCCACAGCGACTTCGCGGAAGCGTTCGAGCCAAGCACCCTGGCTAGGTCCATCCGCTCGCTCTTCAATATTACCGAAACTTCGCTCTCCGCACCGCCACGGTATGTGAACGTGCCATTGAAGGCGGAACCAAACAAATTTCCCTCGCCCTGTTCAAGTGACAGGCGATCCGGTCCGGCGAAGAGATTGCCCTTAAGAGAGAACTCACCCGGCTGGGTAGTTGCGCTGGGTTCACTGGCAACGCCAACCCACCGCAACAGCCGTGACAGCGTACTTCCACTGAGGCTCACGGGTCCTTTAAAAACGACCCCTCCCTCAGCTTTGGTGAGAGTACCTTCCAGTGTGAGCTTGTTGTCTCCAGGCAACCGGGCCGAAAGTCTTGAGACTTCCAGCTTGTTGCCGGCGGCGGACAGCGTCATTTGTACATTCGTCGCCAGATCGCCTGCGAGAACCGCCTGGTCCAGAAACAGCTTGATCGTACCTTCCCTGACACCCGATGCCCGGCGCAAAACCTCGCTGGCCAGACCGGCCAGCGCCGCGTTCAGCTTGGGTGGCGCGTCTCCACCAGGCCCGACCCAGCTATCCAGATCAACCCAGCGAGAGGAGAATGTGCCGCCAACGACCAGTCCCTTGTCGAATTTTACATCAAGCAGCCCGCGCACGGTCTGGGGCTTATCGTTCCTGGTGACAACCAGTTCCACTTCGTTGAACTGGGCGCCAATAAACCCGGCAAACAGTTTGGACTTGATTACAAACGGGGCAGCATCCTGGGCTTTTTTATCTCCAGACTTCTGATCCGCGTCTTCCGCTTTGCCGGGCGCCGTTTCATCGGCCAGGCGTGCACTGAATTCACCCTTGAATACCGGAACGGCGCCAAGTCCGCGAACCCCGCCATCGATCGCATAGGTCTCCTTCACCTCGGGAGAACGTATACTTGCTTTCAGACGAAACTCGCCCTTCTCGTCCTTGCGGCCGGTGGAAAATCGCAAATCCCGGCGCTTGTCGTCCAGGGTGAACTGTCCGGTGAACTTGTAAGGGCCTTGCAGGGAACGCGCGCTCAACTCGCCGTCCAGCTGTTCAATAACCGAATCCGGCTCAGGGTTCCCGCGCCAGAAATTTATCGTCGCACCGCTAATCTCGACAGAATTGAGCGCAACGTCTTTGGGAATGAAGGGTAAATCGACCGCTTCTCCGCCGATATCGGACCAGTTTCCCGAACCATCCTTGGCGATCCGGAAATTGATCACGGGCTGATCGATCTCAACCGAACGCGCGACTATGGAGCCGCGCAACAGGGGCGGCACGGCCAACCACACAGTGAATGACTGGGCAGCGGCAAAAGGCGTGTCGAAACTGCCCTTGGCGTCGGCCACATTGATCGTCTCGAAGCGCAGAACGGGGGCCGGCAGCAGCGTCAGCGACACATCCCCGCCGACATCGACATTACGGCCAATCAGCTTGGTCGCCTGCGCTTCAAACACGTCGCGATAGTCGTTCCAGTCGACGAAATAGGGCGCCGCAAAAAGCGTGCCCATCGCCAAGGCCAAAAGGCCGGCCAGAAAGAGCAGAAATGAATTCATTGCTTAAGTTACCTCCCGGCGTAAATCCGCCTGCCGCCGGAGCACCCTCAAAACAGCCTGCTGGCTGATCCAGTTAAGACTATAATCCCTCACGTCATTTCAACCACCTTGCCGGGATTAAAAATATTGTGAGGATCGAGAGTCTTTTTTATGGCACGCATCACCTCAACCCCCGAACCGTGTTCGGCCTGCATATATTTCATTTTACCCGCGCCTACGCCATGTTCACCCGTACAAGTGCCGTCCATTGTCAGGGCCCTGCCTACAAGCCGGTCGAGAAATCCATGCGCAGCTTCAACTTCTTGCCCATTGTCCATATCAATCAATGGCAGAACATGAAAGTTTCCATCGCCGATATGTCCGACGATGGGCGCCACAAGGCCCAACTCCGCAATATCCTTCTGGGTTTCAACCACACATTCGGCTAACCGGGATATTGGCACACACACATCGGTTGCGATGGCTTGCGCACCGGGCCTAAAGGTGCGCGCCGCCCAATAGGCATCATGGCGGGCGGCCCAGAGTTTATTACGGTCCTCGGCCTGCTGCGCCCATTGAAAATCTCCGCCGCCATTGTCGGCCGCAATTTCGGCGAATGTGTCCACCTGTTCGCGTGTCGATACGGTGGTGCCATGAAACTCGAGAAACAGCGTGGGCGCCCTGGGCAGGTCCAGTTTCGAATGCGCATTGCTGGCGTCAATCTGCACTTCGTCGAGAAATTCGACACGCGCCAGTCCAAGACCGAGCTGGATCGCGGCGATTGTGGCGTCACACGCCCCCTGTACGCTCTTGAACGGGCATACGGCCGACATGATTGATTCTGGAATGCCATACAGCCTGAGTGTCAGTTCGGTGATGATGCCAAGCGTGCCTTCCGACCCGACCAGCAAATGGGTGAGATCATATCCGGCAGACGATTTGCGCGCGCGCCGGGCCGTGCGAACAACAGACCCGTCGGCCATAACCGCGGTCAGATTGAGAACCGCGTCGCGCATGGTGCCATAGCGCACTGCATTGGTGCCCGACGCCCGTGTCGCCGCCATGCCGCCGAGCGTGGCGTCAGCGCCCGGATCAACAGAAAAGAACAGGCCGGTGTCGCGCAGATGTTTATTGAGCTGTTCGCGTTTCACACCCGCCTCGACCACGCAATCGAGATCTTCCTGGTTGACCTCCAGTACCTTGTTCATGTGAGACAAATCGAGCGACAGCCCGCCATGGGGCGCGTTTAAATGCCCTTCCAGCGAAGTACCTGCTCCGAAGGGGATGATCGGCACGCGATGTTCAGAGCATAACTTGACGATATCCACGATCTCGTCGGTGGTCCGGGGGAACACGACAGCGTCGGGCGGCTGGTTGGCGAGCCATGTGAGGGTATTGCCATGCTGTTCGCGGACAGCCACGCCTGTTGAAATCCGGTCGCCCAGGCGCGCACGCACCTCATTGATGACCAGCTCGATGGCTCCGCTCGAGGACTGTTCGGCGATCAGTGCCACCATATGGACTGCCTCCTGAACCTCAACTATTGCGATTTCAAATTTCAGTCTAGCAAATCAAGGGGCTTGGCCGAAAGGGACTGGACGCCTAACCTCTGGATCCGAATCGGGCGTGAACCGAGGGAAAATTTTCGAAGCATGGCTGACTCACAAGACCTCGGCAAAGATAGCGAGAGCGAACCGGTCGACCAGCCTGCCGCCCCTGACCGGTGGCGCGGCGTGAGAAACGTCATCGAATGGTTCGTGCATCTTGTCCACGACCGGATGATGCCAAACCTGCGGGAGTTCCTGAGCGAACGCCAGCCGCTGGTGTGGGCCGTGGCCCTGATCATCGGCATCGGGGCTGCTTATTTCGCAATCCTGTTCCGCTTTCTCATTGGTCTTTTTCAGCTCCCCTGGCTCGGCACGCTCAATGAGAATGTCTATTCAGCCGCGATTCTAACGCCATGGTGGGTCATACTCATGGCCCCCGCGATTGGAGGCCTGGCGGTCGGGCTGTTCCTGCAATACATAATGCCAGGCCGCCGCTCCCATGGCGTCGCCGATGTCATGGAGGCCCGCGCCCTGTTAGGCTGCCGGATACCAGCACAGGTTGGCCTGGGCAGCGCACTCGTCTCGGCTGTCTCCCTGGGAACTGGCGCAAGCGCGGGGCGCGAAGGACCCGTTGTGCATCTTGGCGCCACGCTGGCCTCGGTGCTTATGGATGTGTTCAAATTTTCGCACGCTGCCCGGCGCACTTTGCTGGCCTGCGGGGTCGCCGCGGCGGTCTCGGCGTCATTCAACGCCCCCATCGCCGGCGTGCTGTTTGCACATGAGGTCATCCTCGCCCATTACGCGATGCGCGCCTTTGTTCCCATCGTCATATCGAGCGTGGCGGCCACGGTCATTGCACGCGTTCATCTGGGCGACTTTCCAGCATTCTCCATCCCCGATTACGTGATCATCTCCTATTGGGAGTTTCCCGCCTTCGCGCTGCTTGGCCTGACCTGCGCCGGCGTGGCTATCGCGTTTCAGTTTGCCTTTGTCGCAAGCGACCGGATCGCGAAATCCGTCGATGTCCCCTTGTGGACCCGGCCGGTCATTGGCGGGCTGATGGTTGGCGGGATCGCCATCTGGTACCCGCAGGTGCTGGGAGTCGGCTATGACGCCACCGACGCGGCGCTGAAACATCAGTTCCCGCTTTATCTGCTGCTCGTGTTGCTGGTGCTGAAAACCATCGCGACGGCCATTACCCTGGCGAGCCGCTTCGGCGGCGGCGTGTTCTCGCCATCGCTTTATCTGGGCGCCATGTGCGGTGGCGCGTTCGGCATCATTGCCGCGAGCTTTTTTCCTGAAGTTGCATCCAGTCAAAATCTGTATGCGATTATTGGCATGGGCGCGGTCGCCGCGGCCGTACTCGGAGCGCCCATTTCAACCACGCTCATCGTGTTCGAACTCACCGGCGGCTATGAAATGACTATCGCCCTGCTACTGGCCATTTCCGTTTCTACCGGTCTGACGCAAGCCATTCACGGCCAAAGTTTTTTTCATTATGTCCTGTCGACCCGCGGAATTTTTCTGAAAGATGGCCCGCATAATCACATCATGCGCTCTTTGAAGGTACGCGAATTCATGATGCCTATTGAGCAGCATATGCCGGAAACCCTGGAAGACTTTGTAGAAGATGCAGCCTGGCTGACACCCGATGATACGGTGGAAGCAGCCCTCAGGGCGTTCGACCGGACCGGCCACAATCGCTTGCCCGTGGTGGAGAGCGAAGATACCAGCAAGCTCACCGGATGGGCAGAGCATCTTGATGCCCTCAATGCCTTTAACACCGCCCTGATTGAAGCGAGCGAGGAAGAGCATAAATAAGCCTCCGACGGCTGTCGGGGTACCCGCATGGCGCGCGATGTTGTAGTTCTGTTCTCATGCAAAAGAATCACGCGAACAACGCCGACGCTTTGCCGGACAACGAGGCTGGGGCAAGCCCTGACTCCGGCCAATCTCTTTCGGCGCGGGCAATGGCCCGGCCAGCCTATCTGGATGATCTGAACAGCGCCCAGCAAGAGGCGGTGACGGAGCTTGATGGCCCGGTTCTGGTGCTTGCGGGTGCGGGCACCGGCAAGACGCGCGTTCTTACCACCCGCATCGCGCATATTCTCGCCTCGGGACGCGCGCGGCCCGGCGAAATTCTCGCCGTCACCTTTACCAACAAGGCGGCCCGCGAGATGAAATCCCGCATTGGCGCGCTCATCGGCGGACAGGTGGAGGGCATGCCCTGGCTTGGCACCTTCCATGCCATCTCCGCGCGTATCCTGCGCCGCCACGCGGAACTGGTCGACCTCACATCCAGCTTCACGATCCTTGATACCGATGACCAGATAAGGCTTTTAAAACAACTCCTTGAAGCGGAGAATATAGACCCGAAACGCTGGCCCGCGCGTCAACTGGCCGCGCATATTGATAACTGGAAAAACAGAGGCCTGCTGCCGGACAAGGTGCAGGGCGGTGAGGCTTTCGTCTTCGCCGATGGACGCGGGGCCAATCTCTACGCCCAGTATCAAAAACGCCTGAAGGACCTGAACGCAGCGGATTTCGGTGATTTGCTGCTCGAATGCCTGCGCCTGTTCCAGGAAAACCCGGCCGTGCTGGCGCAGTATCAAGACCGCCTGGCCTACATGCTGGTGGACGAGTATCAAGACACCAATGTCGCCCAGTATCTATGGCTGCGGCTGCTGGCTCAAGGTGGCGGCAACATCTGCTGCGTCGGCGACGATGATCAGTCGATCTATGGATGGCGCGGTGCGGAGGTGGGCAACATTCTGCGTTTCGAGCGCGACTTCCCCGGCGCAAAAGTCGTCCGGCTTGAAGAGAATTACCGCTCCACCGGGCATATCCTCTCCGCGGCATCCGCCCTCATCGCCCACAATGCCGAACGGCTTGGCAAGACTCTGCACACGCAAGACAGAGACGGCGAGAAGGTCAAGCTCCAGGGCTGCTGGGACGATGAGGAAGAGGCCCGCACCATTTGCGAGGATATCGAACAGCTGCAGCGCCAGGGGCATAGCCTCAACGAGATAGCCATTCTGGTGCGCGCCTCGTTCCAGATGCGCGCCTTTGAAGACCGGTTTGTCACGCTTGGGCTGGATTACCGGGTGATCGGCGGACCCAGATTTTACGAGCGCCAGGAGATACGCGACGCCACCGCCTATTTTGAAGCCACGCTGAACCCCGCAAACGATCTCAAATTCGAGCGCATCGTCAACATGCCGCGCCGGGGCCTGGGTGATGCAACGCTCAATATCATCCACACCCATGCCCGCGCGCACGCTATTCCCGTCATGCAGGCGGCGCGCACGCTTGTGGAAACCGAAGAACTCAAACCCTCCCAGCGCCGCTCCCTCACGGACCTGCTGGCCCAGTTCGAGCGCTGGCGGGCGATGGTGGAGACGATGCCCCACACGGAGCTGGCGGAACTCATCCTCGATGAGTCCGGCTACACCACCATGTTGCAGAATGACAAGTCACCCAAGGCCGCAAGCCGCCTCGATAACTTGAAAGAACTGATCCGGGTGATGGAGGAATATGACTCGCTTGCCGGATTCCTCGAACATGTGTCGCTGGTGATGGACCGCGACGGCGACAATGGCGAGGACATGATCAATCTCATGACGCTGCACAGCGCCAAGGGGCTTGAATTCGATACCGTGTTTTTGCCCGGCTGGGAGGATGGCCTGCTCCCCCACCAGCGCTCCCTGGACGAAGCAGGCTCGGCGGGGCTGGAAGAAGAACGCCGGCTGGCCCATGTGGGCCTGACACGCGCCAAGGCGCGCGCCAAGATTACCTTTGCCCAGAACCGGCGCACGCACGGGCTGTGGCAACCGGCCATCCCATCGCGTTTTATCGACGAGTTGCCGGAGGAGCATGTCGAAGTGGAAGACGCGGCCAACCAGCATGGCGGATATGGCGTCAGCCGCTTCGATACAAACCAGACAGCCTTTTCCGGTGACTATGGAACCCCCGGCTGGCAGCGCGCCCGCGCGCGCAAGGCCAAGGGCGGCGCGACGAGCGGCCCGCCCACACTGGAGCTGAGGGCGAACAACACGGTTTGTGCCGCAGCTTCAGACTTTCAGGTGGGAGAACGCATCTTCCATCAAAAATTCGGCTATGGCGCAATCGCGCGCATTGAAGGTAACAAGCTCACCGTCGATTTTGACAAAGCGGGTCAGAAAAAGGTCGTAGACAGTTTTGTCGAGTCACAATAATTTATTTAAAATTTTATAAAACTCTCAATTATAATATTTTTTTATTGTTGTTATATTTAATCTAAACAAATCTATACTTTATTATTATACAAGTTTCTCAATAATTTTACCGAATTTTGACATGCGCCGAATTATTTTGGAGCCATGCAACAGGCTCCTATGGAACACACCGGCCAGCGACAGGCTCGCAGATGGAAAATTGCCATACCCGCGGCTGTCTGTGACCGTCAGCGGCAGAACAGTATTCGCTGCATGATTCACGACGGAAGTATCTCCGGTTGCAAGATTGTTTCCTGACAAGTCCCTAAACTCCCTGACGAAATTCTCATAAATGTCCTGGACCTGGTTCGTTCGATCCAAGGTCGGATCGTCTGGCGAAACGACACCATGGCCGGCCTGGAGTTCATGTGGAACAATAAACTTTACATGCTGGATGACTATGTGGAGGTGTAGCCACCCGAAGCGCTGCTGCCCCCGGCACCCACAAAAAGGACAGGATAGCCCATGGCAAACCGGGCCCTATAAGACGTGTTCGACCACCATTCCAGTGTCCACCTTGTCTCGGAATACAGGCTGCTATAGACAGCTTTCATGCCGCACCCACGCCCTAAGCAGCTCGATATTCTCATTGTCGGCGCGGGTCCTGTCGGCCTGACGGCGGCGGTGGAGCTTGCCCGGCGCGGCTTTTCACCCCGCATCATCGAGAAAGACAAGGGTGCGCATGTGGAATCGCGTGCTCTCGCCATCAATCCGCGCAGCCTGGATATCCTGGAGCCGAGCGGGGCGAGCGAAAGGCTGCTCAAAGCGGGCGTCAAGGCGCGCGCCATGAACATCCACGCCCCCGACAGGCTGCTGTTTCGGCTCAACACGAACAATATCCCGCACCCGACGCGCAAATACATGCTGGTGCTCCCTCAAGCTGAAACCGAGAAACACCTCATCGAGACGCTCGGAGGCAAGTCCAAAGTGGACTGGAACACTGAAGCGACCAGCCTTGTGCGGAAAAATGGCAAACCCACTCTCACGCTCAAACGCAATGGCAAAAACATGAAAGCCACGCCTGATATCGTTATCGGCGCCGATGGCGCGCATTCAACGTTGCGTAAAGCGCTTGGCATCGACTTTATCGGCGAAGCCTATGAGCATGACTGGGGGCTGGCGGACGCACATCTCGGTGGCCTTGCACCGGAAGAGCTGCATATCTTTGATCTGAGCCCCCTGCTCATCGGTTTTATTCCCATTCGCGGCGATTTGTTCCGGATCGTGGCAGACACTAAAAATATATTCGATCACATCCCCCCGGGCATTCGGGTCAAAAAGATCACCTGGGAATCACGTTTCCGGATTTCACACCGCCAGGTTGAGACCTATCAGAAGGGACCTGTGTTCCTGGCTGGCGATGCGGCCCATATTCACTCCCCGGTCGGAGGGCGCGGAATGAATCTGGGTATCGAGGACGCTGCGTGGCTGGCTTATCTGATCGAACAAGACGATACGGCCCGCTATACGGAATTACGCCACCCGGTGGCAAAACGCGTGCTCGAGCAGGTCGACCAGGCCACACGTTTTATTTCCTCCGATGGCGCACTCGCAACCTTCTTCAGACGGCATGTACTGCCCCACATTGCCCGTCGTGACTTCGTCCAGCGTAGCGCTTTCAGAAATATTACCGGACTGGCCGCGCACGCCCCGCCATGGCTCCAATAGTCTTGCCTGATGCCCGATAAACCCTCCTGCAAGGCAATCGTTTCTCTGCCCGGCTCAGAGGCAGAAACCATCTCGACGGCCTTGAGCGAACTGTTCTGGCCGCCGCCTGAGGCTATCGGCCTGTTCGACAATGAAGATGGCACTTGGCGCGTTGAAGTCACTTTTAGCGACATGCCCGGCGAGGCAGCCCTGAAAAACTTCATTCGTTCCCAGGGCGCGGGTGAATTCGCACTTTCGTTTGAAAACATCCCAGATGCGGACTGGGTGGCACTCTCGCAAGCCGGTTTGCACCCGGTGCGTGCGGGCAGGTTCCTCATTCATGGCCGCCACGACCGCGCCAGAGCCCATGGCAATCATTGGGCCATAGAGATTGAAGCGGGCCAGGCCTTCGGCACCGCCCATCACGACTCTACATTTGGTTGTCTGCAGGCGATTGATGCGCTGGCGAAGCAAAACCATTTCGGCCGCGTGCTGGATATTGGCACCGGCACGGGCGTGCTGGCCATCGCCGCCGCACGCGCGTGGAGAGCGCAAATCATCGCCAGCGATCTCGATCCGGTTGCCAGGAAAACGGCCCAGGAAAATGTCCGCAAGAACGGCGCGAATGCATATGTGCGCACGATCACGGCGGAAGGCCTGGACCATCCGCTTATTCGCGGCAATACGCCGTGCGATCTCGTCATCGCCAATATTCTCGCCACACCGCTTATGGCGATGGCGCACCACATCGCACGGGCACTCAAGCCCGGCGGTTTCGTTATCTTGTCAGGAATAACCCGCGAACAGGCGGGACGCGTCGCCGCTGCCTATGGTGCAGCCGGCTTTACGCGCTACGCCCGTTACACGATTTCAGATTGGGTAACGCTTATCCTGCGCGCAGGTTAGCGGGTGCGGTTTTTCTGCCGCAAATGCTCGATCTCGGCCGGTGTGTAGCCGATCTTTGCCAGATAGGCGTCGTCATAGCTGTTGAGGATTTTCCCAACCCGTTTTGGCGATACGCTGCTCCTGGGCATCGATCATTCGCCAGAAGAAACGGCCCAGCCTGCCCGCGAGCGAAGCGCCCGGCTTGGCGCCCGGGATATTTGTGTAGGTCGTTGCGGTCATGGCAATTCCCTTTCGCTGGAGTTACGCCAACCCAATAGGGTCAGCAACCTTGACCAAAAGATAGGGTGTATCGACTTTGGGAACAGCCGGGAATGTTGCAACTCAGCACTGCGCCCGGCGCATGGCGCTTGTCATAATCTTGTTAGCCTTGATTTAGGTCCTGAAAAGCTGCGCGTTGATTGCACAAGTGTCAGCGCGTACAACGCCAGGGTCCGGACTCACTAATGGCATGATATTGTGTTTGGTCAGGAGGGTTCGAATGCGGGCAAACAAGCGCAAGATCAGGCTTTTCGCCTTTTCGAGCATTGTTTGGCAGCAGGCGGGTCCTCCTGAGCAAACCCTTTGGGCGAGGTGGATTTTACCCCTGAGTGCGTTAGAAAGGCTTGAAAACCTTACAAGGTTACCTGCACCTTTCTGCCTGCTCAGAGACAAAATCCATCACGCACAATGGATGCCATTAGTGAGTCCGGACCCTATCCATGTTTCAAACTTTTGAAAACTTCGCCGACCCGTCAAAGGGCAAACCTCGAGTGGCACAGCTGCGCAAGGTGCTGAAGCAGCGTAAACTTGCTGCATTTCTGGTGCCGCACGCGGATGAGCATCAGAACGAATATGTGCCCCCTAACGCGGAGCGTTTGTCCTGGCTCACCGGATTTACCGGGTCGGCGGGCATGGCTATTGTCGGAACAAAGGCGGCGGCGCTGTTTGTCGATGGCCGCTACACATTGCAAGCGCCCGGCCAGGCCGACACAAGCGTCTTCGACATCCTGCAGGCCCCTCGAAACAAGCTCTCCGACTGGCTCAAAAAACATCTCAAAAAAGGAGAAACGCTCGGCTACGACCCGCGCCTGCACACCATCAGGGCCGTGGAACGGCTGGAGAAGGCACTGGAAGAGACAGGCGTGAAGCTTTCTCCAATTGAGGACAATCTTGTCGATGCTATCTGGAAGGACCGTCCGGCGCCGCCGCGCAAGGCAGTATCCCTGCATCCGATCAAATTCGCAGGCGAGCCGGCGGCAAAAAAGATCACCAGCATTCAGAAGCTTCTCAAGAAAGCTAAAGCGGGCGCTGTTGTCCTCACCCTGCCTGAGTCCATCGCCTGGGCGTTGAACATTCGCGGGCAGGACGTGCTTCATACCCCGCTGCCGCTCTGCTTCGCGATTATTCCGGCAAAAGGAAAACCGGAGCTGTTTATTGCGCCCGGAAAGCTTGAGGGTAGAGTCCGCAGGGCGCTTGCCAAAGATGTAAAGCTGCGCAAACCGGAGGATTTGTCCCCTGCCCTTGCCGCCCTCGGCAAGACCGAGACAAAAGTGCAGCTTGACCCTGATACGGCCTCACAGTGGTTTGCGGACCAGCTCAATGAGGCAGATGCGAAGATCGTCCATGGGGCCGACCCCTGCCTTGGTCTCAAGGCGAAGAAGAACAAGGTAGAGATCGCCGGCGCGCGCGCCGCGCACAAGCGCGATGGCGTTGCCATGTGCCGCTTCCTCGCCTGGCTCGACGCCAATGCGCTCTCCGGCAAGCTCGATGAAATTACAGCGGCAAAAAAACTGGAATCGTTGCGCAGGCAAACAGGCAAATTGAAAGAGATCAGCTTCGATACGATTTCCGGCGCAGGCGCAAACGGGGCGATTGTGCATTACCGGGTGAGCGAGAGCAGCAACGCGCCGCTCAAGACCGGCACGCTCTATCTTGTCGATTCCGGCGCGCAATATCTCGACGGCACCACCGACATCACCCGCACGGTGGCACTCGGCAAGCCTACCAAGAACATGCGCCGTCATTTCACCCTCGTGCTGAAGGGCCATATCGGCGTGGCGGCGGCACACTTTCCCAAAGACACGCGGGGCGTGGATCTCGATCCGCTGGCGCGCTCAGCCTTGTGGAATGCGGGGCTGGATTTCGACCATGGAACGGGCCACGGTGTCGGCAGCTATTTGAGCGTCCATGAAGGCCCGCAACGCATTTCCAAGTCCGGCACCGCCGCGCTCGAGCCGGGCATGATCATTTCCATTGAGCCAGGCTACTACCGTGAAGGTAACTATGGCATTCGCATCGAGAATCTGGTGCTGGTTACCACTGTGCGAAAAGTGAAGGGCGGTGAACGGACCATGATGAGTTTCGAGACGCTCACCCTCGCGCCTATCGACCGGTGTTTGATCGATGTATCGATTCTCACGCGCGATGAACTCAAATGGCTCAACGTCTATCATGACCGGGTGCTCAGTGAGATTGGGCCTGAGCTTGGGAACAAGGACAGAAAATGGCTGGAGCAGGCGACAGCTCCTCTGGAGGCGGCATGAGCGGTGTGATGATTATAACCGGCGCATCGCGCGGCATCGGCGCGGCGACGGCGCGGCTGGCGGGTCAAAACGGCTACTCGGTCTGCGTGAATTACGTATCGAACCGTGAACAGGCCGAGCAGGTGGTGAAAGACATCGAGGCGTGCGGCGCAAAGGCGCTCGCCGTCCAGGCAAACATAGCAGATGAAACCGACGTGGAGTGCCTGTTTCAGAATTGCGATCAGGAACTAGGGACGCTGGAAGTCCTCGTCAACAATGCCGGTATTCTGGAATCGCAGATGCGCGTCGAAGAGATGGACGCAAGCCGCATTGAGCGGGTGCTCTCGGCCAATGTCACGGGCGCTTTTCTGTGTGCCCGCGAGGCGATCAAACGCATGTCCACCAAACATGGCGGCAAGGGCGGGGCGATCGTCAATGTTTCATCGATGGCGGCAAAGCGCGGCGGGGCGAACGAATATGTGGACTATGCAGCATCGAAAGGCGCGATTGAGTCCATGACAATCGGCCTGGCGCAGGAAGTGGCGAAAGAAGGCATCCGCGTCAACGCCGTGCGCCCCGGTGTTATCTACACCGATATCCATGCGAGCGGCGGAGAGCCGGGCCGCGTCGACCGCGTCGGCCCATTGACACCCATGGGACGCGGCGGCAAGCCTGAAGAAGTGGCGCAAGCCATCCTGTGGCTGTCATCCGGCAAGGCATCATACTCAACCGGAACGTTTATCGATGTGTCAGGGGGGCGGTAGTCACCCCTCCCCGACAATCGCGAGCCATTCATCTTCGGTGAGAACGCTTACGCCAAGCTCTTTCGCCTTCTTGAGCTTGGAGCCGGCCGCCTCTCCGGCCACCACATAGTCGGTCTTCGATGACACCGACCCGGCCACCTTGGCCCCGTAACGCTCGGCCATCACCTTGGCTTCGGTACGCGAGAGCCGCTCCAACGAGCCGGTAAACACCACCGTTTTGCCGGTAACGGGGGAGGATGCTTCCTCGACCACAAACGGCTCCGGCGTGATCTCTCCAAGCAGCGCATCGAGCACTTGCGAATTGTGCGCCTCGGCAAAGAACTCGACGATGGCGTCCGCCACCACCTGGCCGATGCCGTCGATATTGTTCAGCTCGCCATATTCGATTCCCTCATGGTCATGCGCTGCGACCATGGCCGCGCGCAGGGAATCTATCGTGCCGTAACTCTTCGCCAGCAGCCGCGCGGTCGTCTCGCCCACATGGCGGATACCGAGCGCGTAGATGAACCGGTCAAGCGAAATGGAGCGCCGCGCATTGATGGCATCGAACAGATTGGAGACCGATTGCTCGCCCCAGCCTTCTTTTTCTTCCAAAGGCTTGTCTGTACGCGCGTTGCGTGCCTCCAGCGTAAAGATGTCAGCCGGCTTCATCACCCGGCCCTCCAGATAGAAGGCCTCCACCTGCTTGGCGCCGAGGCCCTCAATGTCATAGGCGTTTCGCGAGACGAAATGTTTCAATCTCTCAACCGCCTGCGCCGGGCATATGAGCCCGCCGGTGCAACGGCGCGCCGCGTCTTCCTTGCCGGTTTTGGGATTGATTTCCCTGACCGCGTGGCTGCCGCACGCCGGACACTGCGTTGGAAAATCATATGGTTTCAAGCCACTAGGGCGTTTATCTTCAATAGCTGAAATAATTTGCGGGATGACATCTCCAGCGCGCTGAACAATCACGGTATCACCGATACGCACGTCTTTGCGCGCGATCTCGTCCTCATTGTGCAGGGTGGCATTCTGAACAACCACGCCGCCGACAGTGACCGGTTCCAGCTTCGCGACCGGCGTCAGGGCGCCAGTACGCCCCACCTGGATTTCGATGTCTTTTAGAACAGTCGTCGCTTTTTCGGCCGGGAATTTGTGAGCGATGGCCCAGCGCGGCGACCGGGAGACAAAACCCAGCCGCTCCTGCAAATCCAGCCGGTCCACCTTGTAGACAACCCCATCAATGTCATAGCCGAGAGAAGAACGCGCGGCCTCGATCTCGCTATGCGCCGCGAGCATCTCTTCAACGCTGCTGCAATTCCGCGTCAGCGGATTTATCGGGAAACCCCATGCCCCCATCGCCTCAATCACGCCCATCTGCGTATCGGCTGGCAGCGCGCTTGCCTCCCCCCAGGCATAGGCAAAGAAGTGCAGCTTGCGGGTTGCTGTAATTGAGGCATCGAGCTGGCGCAGAGAGCCGGCAGCGGTGTTGCGCGGATTGACGTAAGTCTGCTTGCCGGCGGCCTCCTGTGCCGCATTGAGCTGGGCAAACTCGGTGTGGGTCATAAAAATTTCACCGCGCACCTCGAAAACATCCGGCGCATCATTGCCGTTGAGCGTTTTGGGGATGTCGGAAATCGTGGCGATATTGGCGGTGACATTCTCCCCCGTCGTGCCATCGCCACGCGTCGCGCCAAGCACGAGTTCACCTTTCTCGTAGCGCAGGGATATCGACAGCCCGTCAATCTTGGGCTCGGCTACGAAGCGGGCATCATTGGCCTCGCCTTTTTTAAAGAAACGCCGAACGCGCTCCACGAACTCGCGCACATCCTCATGACTAAACGCATTACCGAGGGAGAGCATGGGCACGGCGTGCGTGACCTTGGCGAACTGCTCCGATGGGGCTGCGCCCACGCGCTCGCGTGGGCTGTCCGGGCGGACGAGTTCAGGAAAACGCAACTCGATCGCCTCATTGCGCTGCCGCAGGGCGTCATAATCGGCGTCGGATATTTCCGGCGCATCTTTCGCGTAATAGAGCGCATCGTGATGGGCAATCTCGCCCGCAAGCCGTTCAAGTTCGCTTGCCGCCTGGGCTTCGTTCAAATCCTTGACGGCAATGGCGCCACTCACCCGCCACCTCCGATCAACCGGTCAGCAGCGGCGCGCGCTTCATCCGTCACCGTCTGGCCAGCCAGCATGCGCGCGATCTCCTCGCGCCGGGAAGTCTCATCTAACGATGTAACCCGGGTGGCGACAGCCTCCTCACCCGCGCCGGATATGGCCTCTTTCGAGATTCTCAAGTGACCCGAAGCGTGAGCCGCTACCTGCGGCGCATGGGTCACGGCGACAACTTGCAACCCTTCAGCAAGCTTTGCCAGCCGCTCACCAATGGCCGATGCGGTAGCCCCGCCGACACCGGTATCGATTTCGTCGAAAATGAGCGTTGGTGCACTGCCGCGCGACGCCAGCACAACTTTCAGCGCCAGGATAAAACGGGCAAGCTCACCGCCCGAAGCTACCTTCATGATTGCGCCCGGCTGCGTGCCCGGATTGGTCTGCACCCAGAAAGCAATGCGGTCGAACCCGGTTGGACCTCCCTCCTCGGGCGCACATGTCTCCACATGGGTCATGAAGCGCGCTTTCTCCAGCTTGAGCGGGGGCAGTTCCGAAGTCACGGTTTCGTCCAGTTTGGCTGCCGCCTCGTGACGCTTCTTGCTCAATTCACCCGCCGCTTTGCGGTAAGCATCACTGGCCACGGCTTCAGCTTGTTTCAGTTTATCGAGTTCCTGCTCGCCAGCGTCCAGCGCCGCAAGCTCCCCTTCCATCGCGACAATCAGATCCGGCAGACCTGGCACGGCGACCTTGTGCTTGCGCGCCAAAGCGCGAAGGGCAAACAACCGCTCCTCGGCGTCTTCAAGAGCTTTGGGTTCGAATTGCGTATCGGCAATGGCCTGCTCAACCCGCTCACGGGCATCATTGGTTTCGGTAAGCACCCGCTCCAGCGCTTCGGTCACCGGTCGCATCGCATTTGCCGTTTCGGAGTCCTGGCGCTCCAGCTTGCGCAGAGCGGCGCCAATCCTGGCATGGGCCGTGCCGTCCCCGGCCAAAGCATCGCGGGCTTCCTCCAGATCGCCTGAAATCTTTTCCGCGTGCATCATCAGCTGCCGGCGCTGGGCGAGTGTTTCTTCCTCATTCGCTTTGGGGTCGAGCGCTTTCAGCTCATCAAGCGCATGGGTAAGAAAATCGGCATTCTCCCGCACCGATGCAATCTGGGTTTCCTTGTCGCGCAGCGCCTGGCGTGCACCGGTCCAGTCTTCATAAAGTTTGGCCACGTCATCGGCTTGCGATGCCAGCCCGGCAAATGCGTCGAGAAGCTGCCAGTGCGTGGACGCGTCGGTCAGGGCGCGATCGTCGTGTTGCCCATGTATTTCGACGAGCACGGTCCCCGCACGCCTGAGCAATTGAACTGAAACAGGTTCGTCATTGATAAAGGCCCTCGTGCGGCCATCACTTGATTGTACCCGGCGAAGGATCACAGAATCGTTCTCTACAATCCCGTTTTCAGAAAGGAGTGAAAATACCGGATGCCCGGGTGTGGGCTCGAATACGGCCGTGACATGGCCCTGGTCCGCGCCCTTGCGCACCAGTGCCGCATCCCCGCGCGCGCCCAGCGCCAGGGCAAAAGCATCAAGCAGGATGGATTTCCCGGCGCCCGTCTCGCCGGTCATAACCGACAAGCCGTCTTTGAATTTCATATCTAGCCGGTCAATCAGAATGATGTCACGGATGGTCAGGGCGGTCAGCATTTCGCCCCCTTGGGACTTTTTAGCCGGAACCTGGTTTTACATTGCGCCAGGCACGGCTGATCCACGAAGCCCTGTTCTCCCGGGGCTCCAATCCGTCGGTTTTCAGAAGCTTGTATGCGTGCTGATACCACTTGCTTTCCGGGAAGTTGTGACCAAGGACGGCTGTCGCCGTCTGTGCCTCCGCATTTATACCAAGCGCCATATAGGCTTCCGCAACGCGCATCAAGGCTTCTTCGACATGAGCTGTCGTCTGATAGCTCGTGACAACGACGCGATAGCGGTTCACCGCTGCAAGATAATTATGCTGCTCCAGATAGTAACGGGCTACCTTCATTTCCGCGGCAGCCAGCATATCCCTGGTTATTTTTAACCGGTTGCGCGCCTGAGGGGCATAGGGACTTTTCGGGAAACGGCGTACGAGAATGCCAAGCTCCTTCATCGCCACCTTTGTACGATTTTGGTCGCGCGTTGGATCTGTAATCCGGTCAAAATTCGAACTGGCGATAACATGCTGCGCCAGGGCTGCTTCCTTGGTGCCGGGATGTAGGGTCGCATAGCGCTTGGCCGCCTGGACCGCTTCGGGGTGCATACCTGCCTTGTAATAGGCATATGCCGACATCACTATGGCGCGGCGCGCCAGGGGCGAATAGGGATGGTCGCGGTCCACTTCCTCGAATTTCTTGGCCGCCTCGTCGAAACGCGATTTATCCATCAATGCGTCGGCCTGGGCGTAAATCACTTCCGGCGGGTCGCCGGAGCTGAGTGTTGGTTTTTCAACACTCGTACCACAGCCGACAAGTATCGCGGCGCAGATAACGACCGCAACAAGAGCTGCTCTACTGAAAAACCTGTCGACCACAGATCTCATCTGATGATTCTCAGCGGCGAAACCGCTCGTTCCTCTGTACGATTCCGGCTAAAAATGAACATCCGGCATCTCAAAATCCGAACTCCCATACCATTCCCGCCCTTGTAGCGCGATTGACGATACGATGTCAGCATTGGAACACAGTGATTGTGGTGATTTTGGGCCGCCACAGCAACAGCTTACCAGGAAACGCTGGCGGATATCCGTCATGCCGGGGTTAACGCTAGAGTCAGCTAAGATAATAACTGTGGGGTGTCTCGTTGGGCGTTAGCTGCGGTCAGCCGCGAAGCTGGCTGCGACCGGGCCGAAGCCTGCTTCCGCGTGCAGGGCTTCCCTGCGCCGGGGCGCTTCGACAAAGCTCCATGCACTCTTGTCCGCGAGCAGGGCCTTGATGACGAGACTGTTCAGGCGATGTCCACCGCGCTGTGAGCGATAGGCGCCCAGAACGGGCGCTCCGGCGAGGGCCAGATCGCCAACCGCGTCCAATGCCTTATGGCGGACAAATTCATCAGCGAAGCGCAAACCTTCCGGATTGATGACACGGTCATCACCGATGACGATCGTATTTTCCAATGACGCACCAAGCGCCAGACCGGCGGCCCACAGGCTCTCAACATCCTTCATGAAGCCGAAAGTGCGTGCGCGCGACAGCTCATCGCGGAAGGTGTCAGGCGTGATTTCAAGGCGAATGCGCTGCTTGCCGATAAGAGGCGTGCTGAACTCAATGCCGACATCAACGAGAAAACCGTCATGCGGTGTCAACTCGCCCCAGGCCTGGCCATCCTCGATGCGGATCGGTTTGAGTACCTTGATGAAGCGGCGCGGTGCATCCTGTTCGCAAATGCCGGCCTCGTCGATGGCATCGACAAAAGGCTCCGAGCTGCCATCCATGATCGGCACTTCGCCGCTATCGATTTCGATACGTATATTGTCGACGCCAAGCCCGCTTATAGCGGCCAGCATATGTTCGACCGTCGCTACGCTCGCGCCGTTGCCGTCACTCAGGACGGTGCAGAGCGTCACATTGGAGATTACCTGGCAGGAGGCAGAAAGTTCGACCTCGCCATCCGCGCTGTTGGGAATAACAAAGCAGATGCCTGTATCGGGATCTGCGGGAGAAAGAAGGATTGAAGCCGGTGCGCCCGTATGGACCCCGGTACCGGTGAGTGCAATTTCACTCGCAAGAGT
>CAXMMX010000029.1:0-32459 GCA_964194535.1 uncultured Alphaproteobacteria bacterium
GCCGCCATAGTAGGGATCGGGAACCTCGCGCTGGCGGCTGTCAGGCGTATCGTTAAGAAAGAACCGGATTTTTTCAGCGTATTGTTGCGGCGCAAGCGCCAGCAGCGTTGCGTGGTTCGCCGCGTCCATGGCGAGGATCAGTTCAAACATCTTGAAGTCCTGTTGACACACCTGCCTGGCACGCAAATCCGATAAATCGATACCCCTGGCGGCGGCGGCTGCCACAGAGCGCGGATCGGGTGGGTTGCCCACATGCCAGGAGCCAGTGCCGGCGGAATCGAGTATAAAGCGACCCCCATGCCCCGCCTGCTCGACCAGATGAGCGAAAACGGCCTCGGCTACCGGTGAGCGGCAGATATTGCCAAGACATACAAACAGTATTTTATGATTGGCCATGGGATGCTTTCATTCCTGCAAGTATACCAGCTTTGGTATTTCCATGATTTGGCACCCATGGCAAAACAAGGTGAGGCAACCGGGTAGAGGAGTAAACCCATGACAGACAAGCTCGAAGGCGATGCGCGCGCGAAAGCGCTGTCCGGCCTTGATGGCTGGAGCGAGGATGATGGACGCGATGCGATATCGAAGACCTTCACTTTCACAGACTTCAATGCCGCGTTCGGGTGGATGTCGCGGGTAGCGCTGATAGCCGAAAAAATGAACCATCACCCGGAATGGTTCAATGTGTGGAACCGGGTCGATGTGACGCTTTCCACGCACTCGGCGGGCGGGCTGACGGATCTCGACATGAAGCTGGCAAAAAAAATGGATGCGATAAATCCAGATTAAGCCTTACCAGGATCCGGCCCACCAGCGGCCTGTGTGCTCCGGGTCGTTGGCGCGGTAGCGGGTGCGCGAGCGGCGCCGGGGCGCGGGCCGGGGATAATAGCGGTCAGGAGTGGCCGTGGCCGGGTAGGCATAGCCATTGGGGGTTCCGGCGGGCGCACCGTTCGCGTTGGCGGCATTTGCGACCAGGCTGGGTTGTTCGGGGTTTGCGCCCTGCTTCGCACGGCTCTCATAAACCTGCTTGGCCGCCTCGCTCCACGGCTCGGGCTTGCAGCGGCAATTGGGTACATATTCCTCGCGGTAGCGGAACGCATTCTCCATTTGCACATAGGGCTTGCCCTGAAGGTCAACCATATGCTGCACGTCCGCACCCGGATTGCGGTGGTAGAAAAGCTTGGCTGGCGCCTGGCAGCTTGATTCGCACTGGTTGGCGTCGCGCGCGATGCCGGAGCGCGTGGTGGAAAAGCTCACTGGCCAGTAATAGCCATCACAACTGCGCACACACAGCGTCCGGTACCGGCCATAGCTGCGCATATAGGATGGATAGGTGGACGACCAGCCGTTCAGGCCCTGATAGGACATTCCATAGGAGCTGTAGCGGCTCGTGTTTCTTCTTTGGGTGGCCCCGCCGCCGAATAATGATCCGAAGAAACCGCCTCCCGACGATGATGGCGGCGGTTTTGGGCGCGGCGTACGGCGCGAAGAATATCCCGAATAATTAGACCTGGAAGAGGTTGTGTAAGGCTGCCTGGTGCTGCGCGATGCGTTGCCAAGGGACTGCAGCGTTTTCACGCGCGCATGCAGGGCGCGGCAACCGGCGACCGATGTGGCATATTGCGGCATATTGCAGCTATAGCGCTGAATTTGACCACGCAAGTCGGCCAGGAGCGCGGCATTGCCGCTCTGTGCCAGTGCGCCGGGGGCATCGGTTAGCAAGGAGAAACCGCCGCCCATCAGCACAAATGCCAACGAGATGGGCAATAGCGCCCAGGCGCGTTTGAGGTATGCGGTGTTTCGCGTGCAAACAATCATCTGGACGGGTCCTCAACTCTAAACACATTAATTACAGCGCCTTGAACGCTTTTCTCCTCCGGCGGGCCCGCACCGGACTTGTCGGGAGCGATACTGGCGCTTATGTCTTTATGAGGCCCTAATGGCAGGGCATTTTTGCTAGAAAATCACCTTGAGGAGACCAGATGCACGCTGGAAGAGACGGAACCGGGGATTTTGACGCATCATTCAGCGATACGTCATTCACCGATAAGAAGGGTGACATTTCCTCGCTTGAGCGGCGCGAGAAGAAGGTGCGCGCCGAGTTCTGGGACAAGCTGAAACGCGTCGCGGGCCGGCTCCCCTTCGTCGATGACCTGGTCGCGGCCTATTACTGCTCCATGGATGTCGATACCCCGCTGAAGGTCCGCGCCACGCTGCTCGGCGCGCTTGCCTATTTCATCCTGCCATTAGATATCGTGCCTGATTTTATTGCCGGGGTTGGCTATGGTGATGACGCGGCGGTTCTCGCGGCCGCCATTTCGCTGGTTTCCGCCCATATCAGGCCAACCCACCGGCTTGCGGCGGCCAAGGCCTTGGGGAAGGATTTGCCGGGGGACGATACGACCGGCGCCGCCTGACAAGCCCTCCGCTTGCGCATTGCGTGTTTGAGCGGCCATAAGGGGGCATGAGAGACGCTGAACTCACACCAATTAGCCCGACGGGCAAGACGCGCGGCTATTTCGCCATCGGCGCGGAGCGCATATCCAAGCAGTTGAACCTAGGCAATATGGTGCGCTCCGCGCATGCATTTGGCGCCAGCTTCGTGTTTACGCTCGGCGCGAATTACACCGCTCTTGAGGCCAGGGCCGACACATCAAAGACACCGCTGCACGTGCCGCTCTATCACTGGGATACACCGCAGGACATGGTGTTGCCGCAAGGCTGCCGGCTGGTCGGGTTGGAGCTGGTTGAGGACGCGGTGGATCTGCCAAGCTTCCGCCATCCGTTGCAGGCGGCGTATATTCTTGGGCCGGAACGCGGCGAATTATCCGCTGAAATACTGGAGAAATGCGACCATGTGGTCAAAATCCCGACCGCCTTCTGCATCAATGTCGCCATGGCCGGGGCCATCGTCATGTATGACCGGGTGCGCACGCTTGGGCGCTTCGCGCCACGCCCCGTGAGCGAGGGCGGGAGCGTTGATCTGACCGAAACCCATATGTTCGGGGCGCCGAAAAAACGCTGAATACTAACATTTAGTAGAAGAATCAAAGTCGATCTCTGGTCAAACAGGTGTGAAATGCGTATGATTTTATAAGATGCGGACTAGGGTCAGAACTCTAGGGGGGAAGAGCAAATGAATAAGCTTTTTTGGGCAATTATTGTTGTTATTGCCATTTCGGCGCCGCCTGCGCTCGCGCAAAAGGCGGCTTTCAAGGAAAAAAGCGGAGACTGGTCGGTCTACGCCCATGATTCGGGAGGCAAGAAAACCTGCTTTGCCGCCGCGCAGCCACGCTCGAAAAAACCCAAGAACGTGAAGCGCGATCCGATCTATTTCTATGTGTCCAACTGGCCCAAGGACAAGGTATCAGGGGAAATTAGCGTCAAAATGGGCTACCCGCTGAAATCAGGTGTGCCGGCGACGATCAAGATTGGCGACAAGAGTTTCAAGCTCTTCACCAAGGGAGAAGGGGCCTATATCGAAAAGGCCGATGTGGAGAAACAGACGGTCTCCGCCATGAAGGGGGGCGCCACCATGGTCGTGCAGGGGCGCTCCACGCGCGGCACGCTGACCACGGACGAATATTCGCTCACCGGCATTTCCAAGGCGCTGGATGCCGTCGCTGCGGCGTGTAAGTAGGCCCAGGTCAGGACAGTGTGCTGCGCCCTGATTTGAAGCACCTATATTGGCGCTTGAGTTCCAACTGAGCAGATGCACATTTGTGAGTACGTGGCTCAGGTGATGACTTGAAGCCTTTCCCATATGGCGCAAGTCTGTGCTAAACCGCGCGGGCAATGAACTCATCACGACACACAATACCGACGCTTGTAGGCCTCAGCCCCGCTGAGCTGGCCGAAACCTTTGCCGCGCTTGGCGTGCCGGAGAAGGCACAGCGCATGCGTGGAGCACAAGTCTGGAACTGGCTGTATGCGCGAGGGGCCACTGAATTCGATCAGATGACCGTGCTGTCGAAAGAGTTGCGCGCCACATTGGCTGAAAACCATTCGCTGGCGCGGCCGGAAATCGTCACCGAGCAGGTTTCCACCGACGGCACGCGCAAATGGCTGCTGCGGCTTCTCCCCGACAAGCCAGGTGGACAGGGCCCGCTTATCGAGACCGTCTATATCCCCGAACCGACGCGCGGGACTTTATGTATTTCCAGCCAGGTGGGCTGCACGCTGAGCTGCACCTTCTGCCATACGGGCACGCAGAAACTTGTGCGCAATTTGAACCCGGGAGAGCTTGTGGGACAAATCATGCTGGCCCGCGACCGTATCGGCGACTGGGCCGGCGTAGAAGCAGACGACCCCACCGGCCTGCCTGAGGCGGAGCGAAAAATCACAAATATCGTGCTGATGGGCATGGGCGAACCGCTGTATAATTTCGAGCATGTCCGCGACGCCATGGGGATCGCGTCTGCCAGCAACGGGCTTTCATTCTCAAAGCGTCGAATTACGCTTTCAACGTCCGGCGTGGTGCCGGAAATCCCGCGCTGGGGGGATGAGGCGGGCACCATGCTGGCGATCTCGCTGCACGCGGTGCGTGATGAGCTGCGCGATGAGCTTGTGCCGATAAACCGCAAATGGCCGATAGCCGATCTGCTCACCGCCTGCCGCCAATATCCTTCGCTCTCCAATGCCAAGCGCATAACCTTCGAATATGTGATGCTGAAAGACGTGAACGATTCCGTTTCCGACGCCAAGGAACTGGTGCGGCTGCTGAAAGGCATCCCGGCCAAGATCAATCTCATTCCCTTCAATCCCTGGCCCGGCGCGCCTTATGAGTGTTCAGATTGGGGAAGAATCGAAACCTTCGCCGAAGTTGTGAACCGGGCGGGTTATGCCTCGCCGGTGCGCTCCCCCAGGGGCCGCGACATCATGGCGGCGTGCGGGCAATTGAAATCGGAAAGCGTCAAGCAGAGCGCATCTGAGCGACGCGCTGAGGCGGCCATATCGTGATCATCAAAACATTCTTCCGTTGGCTGTGGGTGGTGATTGCGTTCGGCATCGCCTGTTCGGTTGCGCTCGTTGTGCTGTTCGGGATGGGAATTTACTGGCTGGGCGATGAAATCCGCGCTGGCGCCGAGGGTGATGATTTCATCTGGGCGAGCGCGGAAGTGTTTGCCGCCATTTTCTTCACCGCCGCCGTCGCCCCTGCGCTCACAGCCCTTCCGGGCCTGCTCGCGGTGATTGCCGGTGAGGTGATGCGGATACGCACCTCGCTCTATTATATGCTTGCCGGGGGCGCGGCGCTGGCCGTCATCCCCATCCTTGCCCGCTCTGCGGAGAATGCATCCGCGCCCTTCTCAGGCTATATGAGCCTGTTCGCGGCGGCAGGCTTCATTGGCGGCTTTGCCTATTGGGCGCTCGCCGGCGCGCGGGCTTAAGGCTTTTACTTCTTTCTCGCCTACTCAATCGCCTGTTCCAGCCGGTCATCGCCCCAGAACATTTCACCATCCTCGGTCACGAACGCTGGTGCGCCGAACAGGCCCAGAGCTGGCGCATCACCGGTTTGCGTACGCAGGCGCTCCTTGATCCTGGAATCCTCGACTCGGGCCAAAAGCACATCCCCATCCAGCCCGATGGTGGTCAGGCAACCTTCTTTTTCTGTTTCTGGTCTGGTTCGGTCAGCGGGTCCGCCTGCATCTCTGCGGACGCCAGGATGCGCTCCGCCTGCGCCTTTGCCTCTTCGATTATGGTGCTTGCGTCCTGTTGCGCTTTTTGCAGGCCAGCCGCATAGCCGGACTCCAGGGATGCATCTGATTGCCGATCTGGTTCGCCTGCGATCTTCGACAATTTGGCGGTTTCGTCACGGTAGTCTTCAGCAAGCTGCTGCAGGAATTCACCCTGAAGCGTTTCCAGGTCTGACAGCGTTGAGCAGGTCAGAAAACGCAATGGCAGCGCCCCATACTGTTGGTATCGATGCGCATAGAATCCGATGAGTTCCGCGTTCCAGTTGAAGAGAAATTGCATTGCTTGAACGAGTTCGGTGCTGCTTTCGGTTTCGAGAGCCTGCCGCGTCTCGTCAACAGCGATAGCTTCCTTTTCGGTCATATTCTCACTCCCATCTGGCGCCGCGGCGAGAGTGGTGCTGCCTTGATGCGAATCATGAACCTCTGCACCACGGGGCAAGCGGCGCGACCAAGGTAACGCTGCGCAACTGACTTAAGGCGCAAATAATTGACTGCTACAATACTGGATGATTTGATTAGACACCCGTCGGCGACGTCTGTCTAGCGGGACGTCCGCTTGCTGGCGCCTGGCGAACGCTGAATGCAGGCGCCCGGCGGGTCTGCATTCGGCACCAGAGCGGGCGTTTCCCTCAACGCCAGCTATTTCTTCGCCGCCCAGGCAATTGCCTGTTCCAGCCGGTCATCGCCCCAGAACATTTCACCGTCCTCGGTCACGAATGTCGGTGCGCCGAACAGGCCCAGAGCTTGCGCATCACCGGTTTGCGTGAGCAGGCGCTCCTTGATCCCGGGATCCTCGACCCGGGCCAAAAGCACATCCGCATCCAGCCCGAGGGCGGTCAGGCAGTCGCCAAGCGAGGTTCTGTCATCAAGCTGCATGGCGCCCGTGAATTGCTCCTTGAAAACAAGCCGGGTAAAACGGCCAGCCCATCCCTCATCCGCGCCGATCAAAGCGAGCCGCGCCACGGTGAGGCTATTTTGCGGGAACGGGTCCGGCATTTTGAAGGTGAGACCGCGCGCCTCGCAAAGCCGCTCCATGTCGCGGACCATGTAACGCCCCTTTTCCTTCTGATCCTTGAAGGGTGAGGTTGTCCAGCCCTGGCGCTTGAAGAACGGCCCGAGCAGAAACGGCCTCCAGCGTATTTCCACACCGGCGTCGCGCGCCAGATCCTCGATCCGCATGACCGAAAGATAGGTGTAGGTGGAGGCCAATTCGTACCAGAAATCGAGTTTGGGCATGGGTACGGATATTAGCATTTGCTTGCCGGGTCGCGCCACATCCCTATAGTGCGCAAAACGGGGCCTATAGTGCCGCAAAATTGAAAGATTTAGGGCGCAATCCAATGGCCGACGCCAAAAAAATCAACAAGGTCGTGCTCGCCTATTCGGGCGGGCTCGACACATCGATTATCCTCAAATGGCTGACGGAGACGTACTCCTGCGAAGTGGTGACCTTCACCGCCGATCTGGGTCAGGGCGAGGAGCTTGAGCCGGCGCGGGCCAAGGCTGAACTGCTCGGCATAAAAGAGATTTATATCGAGGATTTGCGCGAGGAGTTCGTGCGTGATTTCGTGTTTCCCATGTTCCGGGCCAATGCGCTCTATGAGGGTGTCTATCTGCTCGGCACCTCGATCGCGCGCCCCCTCATTTCCAAGCGATTGGTAGAGATCGCCCATGAGACCGGCGCCGACGCCATCTCCCACGGTGCGACGGGCAAGGGCAACGATCAGGTGCGCTTTGAATTGGCGGCTTATGCGCTCGATCCGGACATCAAGATCATCGCGCCCTGGCGCGAATGGGATTTTGTCTCACGCGAGGATTTGATTGAGTTTGCCGAAAAACACCAGATCCCGGTACCCAAGGACAAGCGCGGCGAAGCGCCCTTCTCGGTGGACGCCAACATTCTGCATTCCTCGTCCGAAGGCAAGGTGCTGGAAGACCCATCGGTTCCGCCGCCGGACTATGTGTTCATGCGCACGCTCTCGCCCGAGGAAGCCCCCGACAAGGCCACCGGGATTACAATCGGTTTTGAGAACGGCGACGCCGTCTCGCTGAACGGCAAGACGCTCTCGCCCGCGAGCCTGCTGGCGGCGATCAACGATCTGGGGCGCGATAACGGCATTGGCCGGATAGATTTGGTTGAGAACCGGTTCGTCGGCATGAAGTCGCGCGGCATTTATGAAACGCCTGGCGGGACCATCCTGCTCGCCGCGCACCGGGCTATTGAATCGCTCACCCTCGACCGGGAAGCGGCGCATCTGAAGGATCAGCTCATGCCGCGCTATGCGGAACTCATATACAATGGCTTCTGGTTCGCGCCGGAGCGCGAAATGCTGCAGGCATTGATAGACAAATCCCAGGAGTGCGTGACGGGCGAAGTGAAGCTGAAGCTCTATAAGGGGAACGTCATAGTCATGGGCCGGACAAGCCCTTATTCGCTTTATTCAGAAGAGCTGGTGACCTTTGAAGACGATGAAGGCGCCTACGACCAGCAAGACGCGGAAGGCTTCATAAAGCTGAATGCGCTACGCCTCCGCTCGCTGGCGGCGAGGAAGCGGAAGGGCTAGGTTGCAGCGCCGCCATGGGGCTTGGGATAGTCCAGCATCTGTACCGTCTGGATTGACGGCTTGGAGATATAGATTTTATCGCCGTTTGTGGTTTCGAACTCCAGGAACGGGCGCTTGCCGTTCAATATCTCGCCGATGCCCCACGTCTTGGGAACGACCAGATTGCCTTCCATAACCACACCGCCGGTCACATGAATGCGTACTGCGCGGCGCGCTCGTTGCTCTGCTGGTGCTTTCTGACCTTCTGTCATCATATCGCGTCTCTTCTGTCTCAAATTGGGACCTGCATTAGCCTCATGGACCTTGCAATGCATGAAGTGTGCAAGTTGAGGGGGGATGAGTGTTTGCAAGTGGGAGCGACTTGCCCCTATAAGGGCGCCGGGCGGCGCAGGATCCAATGCGCCCCGCAAAATCCAAGAGAAAAACCATGCCGCTGCGAAACATCGCCATTATCGCCCATGTTGACCATGGAAAAACCACGCTGATCGACAATTTGTTGAGGCAATCCGGGGCTTTCCGCGACAATCAGAGGGTCGCCGAGCGGGCCATGGATTCAGGTGATCTGGAGCGTGAGCGGGGCATCACCATTCTCGCCAAATGCACCTCGATCATCTGGAAAGATACGCGCATTAATATTGTCGACACTCCGGGCCATGCGGATTTCGGCGGAGAGGTGGAGCGTATCCTAAATATGGTTGACGGCGTTATCGTGTTGGTCGATGCGGCGGAAGGGCCCATGCCGCAGACCAAATTCGTGGTCTCGAAAGCGCTCAAGCTTGGCCTGGAACCGATCGTCGCCATCAACAAGATCGACAAGTCCGACGAGCGCCACACTTACGTCGTCAACGAAGTGTTCGATCTTTTCGCAGCTCTTGACGCCTCCGACGAGCAGCTGGACTTCCCCATCCTTTACGGCTCGGCCAAGGAAGGCTGGATGGCCGCCGCGCCCGAAGGCCCCAGGGACGGCATGGGGGCGCTGTTCGATCTGGTGGTATCCCATGTGCCTGAACCGCAAACGCAGGAGGGCGCCTTCTCAATGCTGGCGACGACGCTGGAGGCGGACCCGTTTCTCGGGCGCATCCTCACCGGGCGCATCACCAGCGGATCGATCGCGCCTAATGAGACGATCAAGGCGCTGAGCCGGGATGGCGTTGAGGTCGAGCGCGGGCGGATTACAAAACTGCTCTCCTTCGACGGGCTGGAGCGCAAAGCCGTGGAGCACGCGCAAGCTGGAGACATTGTCGCCATTGCCGGGCTCTCCAAAGCGACCGTGTCAGACACTCTGTGCGATGTATCGGTTACCACTGCGCTGGCGTCCGAGCCGGTCGACCCGCCGACGCTGGCCATGACATTCCGCATCAATGACGGACCACTGGCCGGCCAGGAGGGCTCCAAGGTTCAAAGCCGGGTCATCCGCGAGCGGCTCATGCGCGAGGCGGAAGGCAATGTGGCGCTCACGATCACCGATACCGGCGACAAGGATGCGTTCGAAGTCGCCGGGCGCGGTGAATTGCAGCTCGCCATCCTCATTGAAACCATGCGCCGGGAAGGGTTTGAGATCACCGTCTCGCGCCCGCAGGTGGTGATGCAAACCGACCCGGATACGGGCCAAGCCCTTGAGCCGGTTGAGGAAGTCATCATCGATGTGGATGAGGAGTTCACTGGCGCGGTGGTGTCGAAACTCACTGAGCGTAAGGCGGAGCTCATGGAGATGAAGCCTTCGGGCAGCGGACGCCAGCGTCTTATTTTCCGCTCGCCGACGCGCGGGCTCATCGGCTATCAGGGCGACCTTCTCACCGACACGCGCGGCACGGCCATCATGAACCGCGTGTTCCATTCCTATGTGCCCTTCAAGGGGGCCATACAGGGCCGGCGCACGGGCGTTCTTATCTCCAACTCGCAAGGCAATGCGGTTGCTTTCGCACTGTGGAACCTCGAGGATCGGGGGCCGCTGATGATCAAGCCGGGAACGCGCGTTTATGAAGGCATGATTGTCGGCGGACATACGCGCGGCAACGATCTCGAAGTGAATGTGCTCAAGGGCAAGAAACTCACCAATATCCGGGCCGCGGGGCGCGACGATGCAGTGTCCCTGACCCCGCCGCTCATTCTGACACTGGAAAAAGCACTCGCCTTTATTGGCGACGACGAGCTGGTCGAGGTAACGCCTCAGTCGATCCGTCTGCGAAAACGCCACCTCGATCCGCATGAGAGAAAGCGCGCGGAGCGCTGCGCAGCTGGCTGAGAGTTGTTCTCAGACACCATTGCCTTGCCCCACGGGCGCGCTATCATCTCCCCCATGACCACCGGCCTCATATCAATCCGCAGCGCGGGACAAGATGATGCGCCCGGTATTGCGCGCGTGCATGAAAAAGCATGGCGCCATTCTTACCAGGGCATCATCCCGCACCTGCATCTGTCGCGAATGATTGCCCGACGCGGGCCCGGCTGGTGGCAGGGTGCATTTGAGAAGGGTATGCATGCGCTCATCCTCGATTTCGACGGTGAGGTATCGGGCTATGTGACGCTCGGGCGCAGCCGGATGCGGGGCGCGCCATATTCGGGTGAAATCTTCGAGCTCTATGTTCGCCCTTCCTGTCAGGGCGTCGGTTTTGGCGGCCGTTTGTTCCATGCCGCCCGGGCGGAGCTGTCATCGCGCAATCTTGACGGGCTTTGCGTTTGGTCGCTTGCCTGCAATGACCGGGCCTGCGCGTTCTATCTGCATCTGGGCGGCCGGCAGATTTCCGAAGGTATGGAACGGTTCGATGACGAGACGTTTCGGAAGGTCGCTTTCGCCTGGCGCTGATTATTCGGGTATTGTTCTATCCGCAAAGATGAACCTGCCCAGGTGAAACCGGGTCTCAGGGCCGTTTACGCAGGGATGGTAGCGAGTGAAGCGGGTGAGAAAACATACAATTGTATGCAGTTTTTGAACCAGTTTTTACTAAGCATTTTTGAGGATATTTAAGGCTTCTGGCCCATAATTCCGTGTTGAATATCAGGTTTGGGAGTGGGTCTAATGTTGGGAAAGTTTTTTATCCGTGACCGCATGGTCATGGCGGGTCTGGTCATTCTGGGAATCGTGACCGTGGCCGCCAGCTTCGTATCCGGCCGCTCGACATTCCAATATGCCCTTTCCACCGATGCACGCCAGGCTTCGACCCAATGGGTCAAGCGGGTCGAGGACCAGCTGTTTAGGCAGCAGGGCGCCGGGATCGGACTCATATCAAACCAGAAAGTCGTGGTCGTCGCGCCCAGGCTATTCGCCGATTATCAGGCGCTGGCACGCGAGAGCGGCGCGTCCGGCCCTCGCATCGCCCGTTCGGCTAACGGGCAGTCCGGCCTGCTCGCGGGTATCGACAAATTGTTTTCATGGTGGATCACCAACCTCACCAGTATTCTTGATGCGAATAATCATGTCAGCCAGGTGAAGAATTTCGCGCTTCTCGAAACGGGAGGCACGCTTGTACTGCGCTCGGAAGGATTCAGCGCGGATGCGCTCGAATCGCTCCTGAAACGCAGCACTTTCCAGGCCGAATTTCACAAATCCATGGGCATGTACTCCACCCGGGTCATCGACAATTTCGCCATGCCCGGTGATACGGCGAATGAGTTCAGAAAGGCGCTGATCGTGCCTCTGATAAGCGGACGGAAAATATCACGGGTGTACGTGCTGGAGGTCGACCAGTCTTCAGCCGCCACAATGTCCAAGGTTGCGCTTATCGCGGCCTCGATGATGACCAGCCTGTTGATCGTACTAGGATATTCGGTGCCGGCCGCGGTCGCCTTCAGGCGCATTCGAGAACGCTGGAAGGCCGAGGACCAGATCAGGTTCCTGGCCATGCATGACCCGCTCACGGGTTTGCCGAACCGGGTGCAGCTGCAAAACAGGCTGGAGCAATCACTGGCTCGCGCCAAGCAATGCGACTCGGTGCTGGGTGTCATGTGCATCGATCTCGATCGCTTCAAGGAAGTCAACGACACGCTCGGCCACAAGGCGGGAGACGCGATGCTCATGGAAGCCTCAAATCGACTGCGCAGCTGCGTGCGCGAAACCGATACCGTCGCGCGGATGGGCGGTGATGAGTTCGTGGTGATCGCCGATGAACTGGACGAGCCGACCGATGCGATCCCTCTTGCGCGGCGCATCTGCGAGCAACTGGCCAGGACTTTCGATATCGAAGGTCATTCTGTGGCCATCTCGGGCAGCATCGGTATTTCCTTCGCGCCGGCCGAGGGGACAGATGTGCAAACCCTGCTCAACAACGCGGATCTTGCGCTCTACCGGGCCAAGAATGACGGACGTAACGCATTCCGCTTTTTCGAACCGGAAATGGACCGGATCGTTCATCACCGGCGCTCGCTGGCCCGCGATTTGCGCCATGCACTGCGCAATAACGAACTGCACATCCATTACCAGCCACAGTTTGAGTTGAGTAATGATGCGCTCACGGGCTATGAGGCGCTGGCTCGCTGGACCCATCACGAGATGGGTGAGATTCCGCCCTCGCAATTCATCCCGATCGCGGAGGAGAACGGTCTCATTGGCATGCTTGGCGAGTGGGTGCTGGAGACCGCTTGTTCTTATGCCCGAGACTGGCCAGAGGGAACCAAGCTGTCGGTCAACATTTCCCCCATGCAGTTCGTGGCCCAGGATCTGGCGGAGATGGTGCGCAACACCCTTTCCAAAACCGGGTTCCCTGCGAACCGTCTGCTGCTGGAATTCAAAGAGGATCTCCTGTTCCGCAATGCTGAAGAGACGGTCAAAACCCTCAAGGAACTCACCGGCATGGGCGTAGGGCTCGCGCTCGACGATTTCGGTACGGGCTATTCGAGCCTGAGCTATCTGACGCGCCTGCCGGTTGCGAAAATCAAGATCGACCAATCCTTCATAAGCGAGATGGAAACAGATGATGACATCGGCGCGATCGTCAAAACGATCATCGGGCTGGGCAAGTCCCTCGACGTGACAATCGCGGCGGAAGGTGTCGAGACGCAAACCCAGGCAAGCTATCTGCGCATGGCCGGGTGCGATGAAGTCCAGGGCTACCTGCTCGGGCGTCCGGCGGCAAAGATTCAAGACAATCACGACCCGATGGCGCGCATTCGGGAGCAGATTGGGGATGGTTTGCCGCTCAAGGGCAGCGGTGAGCAGACAGGGATGATAAACGCGCCCGTAGAGATTGAGAGCGAACTTGTTGAGTTGCCCATGCCGGATGCGGACGGCCCGGCTTGTGAGCTTTCCCGGATGCTCCCCGATGAGCCCGGTCCGCGGTCCGAGCCGGAGTCCGTTACCGGCATGTCAGCCCTTGAAGAGCCCGATGGGAGCGCACCGCGGCGCCGGGTTCATACCACGCTAGTCAACTGGGCGTTCGCCGCCGGGGCCAAACCTCAAGGTTTCGGTATCCTCGCATTTGAAGTCGCGCGCGCGCGTATCGGTGGCCATGCGGGCCTGCTCGTTAGCATGCCGATTGCCGTTGGCGACAATATGGGCCACGTGGCAGGCGTCTTTTTTCCCAAGTTTGGCGACCACCAGCGTCTGGCCTTTGCGCCCATCCGAATCCCAGAAATAGCGCAGGATGGTGGCGAACGGCACCCACTCCTTGCCCTTGCGCTCCACACGCCATTCCAGGGTTTTATTGATGGTGTTGAAGGGGCTGAGCGTCTGGCTCGCCGCGGTTTGCTTTTCAGCGTTCGGCCCATAAGAGACGAAGAAGCGCAAATCGCCTTCCGCCACGCTCACTGCCATCCCCTTGTGTCCTTTGCAGCTCCACTCGGCCCAGCCCCCTTCATCTGGATTTGACGCCACGAGCTTGCACGTGTCGAGATTGAGGGAGGTATAGAGGCTGGAAATCTGCCCTGCATGTGCCTGGCTCGCCATAGTCAGGGCAGCCATAACCAGGGCAAAAGGGCTGAAAAAACCAGGGGTGATCACACGCATTTTCGCCCCCCCCCTTCCGGTCGCATGGCGATGTTCGGTTGTTTCAACTCATATAGTGTCTTTAACTTGGGAAGATAATATCACCGGCGAGAAGTCTGGCATCCGGGCGTGGGCATTGCTATAGGGCACGCAAAGAAGAGTTTGGAGCAGATTCCCATGAGCGATATGAAGCTGGCCATAATGGGGGCGTCGGGCCGTATGGGGCGCGAGCTTATCCGCGTCGTCCATGAGAGTGACGGCTGCGCCGTGGCAGGCGGCACCGAGGCGCCAGGCTCCGATGCAGTGGGCCAGGATCTTGGCGAGCTTGCCGGGATTGGCGTACTGGGCGTTACGGTCACGGATCAGCCGCTGGAATTGTTCGCGGGAATCGACGGCATTCTCGATTTCACCGCGCCCGCCGCCACTGTTCACTTCGTCGAGCTCGCGGCGCAGGCGCGCATCGTCCACGTCATGGGCACAACCGGCTTCTCGGGCGAAGATGAAAAGAAGATAGAGAGCGCAGCCCGGCACGTGACCATCATCAAGGCCGGCAATATGAGTCTCGGGGTCAATTTACTCGCGGCGCTCACGAAAAAAGTGGCTGAAGCGCTTGATGAAGATTTCGACATCGAGGTGCTGGAGATGCACCACCGCCACAAGGTGGACGCGCCTTCGGGCACCGCGCTCATGATGGGCGAAGCGGCAGCAAAGGGGCGCGGCATAGAGTTGAGCGCGCGCTCAGTACTCGCCCGCGAGGGACAAACGGGCGCGCGCAAGCGTGGCGACATCGGCTTTGCGACACTGCGCGGCGGCAGCGTGGTCGGTGAGCATTCGGTGATCTTTGCCGCCGATGGCGAGCGGCTGGAACTCACGCACAAGGCGGCCGACCGGGGCATCTTCGCACGCGGTGGCGTCAAGGCCGCACTGTGGGGCAAGGGCAAGCCGCCGGGGCTCTATTCCATGACGGATGTATTGGGACTCTAGGAAATTTCAGACATGAACAATGTACTGGTGCTGGTGCGCCACGGGCAAAGCGAGTGGAACGCGAAAAACCTGTTTACGGGTTGGAAGGATGTCGGCCTCACGCAGCTGGGGGTCGAAGAGGCGCGCAGCGCGGGCGAAAAGCTCAAAAAGGCCGGTCATCATTTTGACATCGCCTATACGAGCAATTTGATCCGGGCGCAGAAAACGCTCGACCTCATTCTGGAGGAGCTTGGCCAGAGCGGTCTTGAGACAACCGGGGACGTGGCGCTGAACGAGCGCGACTATGGCGATCTTGTCGGCCTCAACAAGGCGGAAACGGCGGAAAAATTCGGCGCGGAGCAGGTGCATATCTGGCGCCGTTCATACGATGTGGCGCCACCAGGCGGGGAAAGCCTGAAAGATACCGCCGCGCGCACTCTGCCCTATTTCGAGGCCAAAATCCTGCCGCGGGTGCTGGCCGGTGAAAATGTCATCGTCTCCGCCCACGGCAACTCGCTTCGCGCTATCGTCATGCGGCTCGATGGCTTGTCCGAAGACGAGATTACACGGCTCAACATCGCCACCGGTGCGCCGATGATCTACCGGCTGAATGAAGATGGCTCGGTTGCCGAGAAAACCGATCTGGCGGCTTAAGTCTTGCCTAATCCGGCGCCGTCAGCCTTCCCGCTTCCCAGCCGATAATTGCCTGCTTGCGGGTGATCCCCCAGTGATAGCCGCCAAGCCCGCCATCCTTGCGCAGCACCCGGTGGCACGGCACCACGAAGGAGATCGGGTTACGCCCCACCGCCGAACCCACCGCGCGCGCCGCGCGGGGGCTGCAGACATGGGCTGCCAGGTCGGAATATGTGATGGCCTGGCCCGGGGGCAGTTTGAGCAGCGCATCCCACACCCGCACCTCGAAGTCGGTGCCAATCAGAACAAGTTTCAACGGGTCTGACTTGCGCCATAATTCGGGCGTGAAAATCCGCGCCGCGTAAGGCGCGGTGCACTGCGGCGCGTTTGTGTAGCTGGCGGCTGGCCAGCGCCGCGCCATGTCCTCGAAAATGGCCTGTTCTTCCTCCGCGCCATCGGCAAAGGCCAGCCCAGTCACGCCGCGCTGCGTCGCCATGATGAGGGCCTGGCCAAAAGGAGATGGGTGAGAGCCCCATGCGATGTCCAGCCCCGCCCCGCGGCGTTTATAATCACCGGGCGTCATGGCCTCGAAATTGACGAACAGATCATGCAACCGGCCCGATCCGGACAGGCCAACCTCGTAAGCGGTGTCGAGAATGCTGGCTGAACCTTTCAGCAGATCGCGGGCATGATCGAGCGTTATGGCCTGGACGAATTCCTTGGGGCTGATGCCGGCCCAGCGGGTGAACAGGCGCTGAAAATGCGCCGGGCTGAGGCCCGCACTGCCCGCGATTTCCTCCAGGTCCGGCTGGTCGCGCCAGTTGTCGGTGATAAAAGCTATGGCCCGGCGGACCCGTGCGTAATCCTCGCTGAAGCGGGCGCTGGTGCTGCTGGACACATCCAGCCGCTCATATGCAATGTTTCCGGTCATCATCTCAAAGCCATAGCTCAGCCTGGAACAGAGCGCGACCCGATTCTTGCGTCACCCGGCTGTGCTTAAATGGCGGGCTGGCCCTGGCTGGTGGCAAGAACGCTTGAGAGCGCGGCGGCGAATTCCTCACGCTCATCTTCCGAAAGGAACGATCCCAGCACCAGTGCGCGGCCATGGGAGGAGAGCATGAGCTGGCTGGCGCGCCCGGTGCGCGTGGTGAATTTTAACCGCGCCCAGTAGGGGTTGAACGTCCAGCTGTTGGAGCGCCCTGAAGCGTGCACCTTGGTCACGGTGAGCTCGTTGCCGGCAATCGAGACTGTCTCATAGGCACGTGCCGAGCGGTAATTGAGCTTGAATGCGGAATAAATCAGCAACACATCGAGACAGAAAAACCCGAGCACCGGCCACGCGCCGGCCATGAAAAACACCAGCCCCGCGGTGAAGCAAACCGCGCTGACAGCGGCCATCATGACGATAAATCCACGCCGGCTGAGCGAACGGTATGGCGTTAAAACAGCGGAAAACTCTCCGTTGGTCTCCCCGACCCCTTGAGCAGTGGCCCTCACCTGGTCCATATCTTGTCCTGTCTTGGGCGCTGGTGCGCCCGTATCTACCCCACTTAAGCCAAGCAGATATGGCATCAGAATCCAAGTCCTCAAAACCGCGGCCGGCAAAAAAAAGCAAACGCGCGCAAAAACGGCTCAATAGCGAGGCTGCGGCTGAAATATTCCGCCGTCTGCGCGCTGGCGATCCGGAACCGAAAAGCGAGCTGGATTATGTAAATCCGTTCACGCTGCTCGTGGCCGTTGTGCTGTCGGCGCAGGCTACAGACGCAGGCGTCAACAAGGCCACAAAACGTCTGTTCGAGATTGCCGACACGCCAAAAAAGATGCTGAAGCTTGGCGAGGACAAGGTGCGTGAGCATATCAAGACCATCGGGCTTTTCCGCAATAAGTCGAAGAATGTCATGGGGCTGTGCCGGGGCTTGCTGGAACATCACGGCGGGGAGGTTCCCCATGACCGCGCCGGCCTTGAGGCGCTGCCCGGCGTCGGGCGCAAGACGGCCAATGTGGTTCTGAATGTCGCTTTCGGCGAGCCGACCATGGCGGTCGATACGCACATCTTCCGCATCTCGAACCGCACCGGTCTGGCACCCGGAAAAAACCCGCTGGAGGTGGAAATAAGCCTGCTCGAAATCGTGCCGGAGGAATTCTCAACCCATGCCCATCACTGGCTGATCCTGCATGGGCGTTATGTATGTAAAGCGCGCAAACCCGAATGTGAGCGTTGCGTGATTTGTGATCTGTGCCTGTATGACGCCAAGACGGTGGCGGTGTGAGGCACGCCGGGATCCTGCGTTAGCAGGAATTTCGATAAGATTATCTCTCATGTAATCCGAAACCCCTGCGCAAGCAGGGGTCTATTTGATCCTAGATTCCTGCTTTCGCAGGAATTTCGATAGAATCAGTTCTTCAGCCATATTCGAAACCCCTGCGTAAGCAGGGTTCCAGACTTTGAGGCATCCGTGACCAAACAAGCGTTTGTCTTCATCATGACGAACCGGCGCCATGGAACATTGTATGTTGGCACCGCGACCAATCTCACGAAAAGGGTTTGGGAACATAGGCAGGGATTGGGCAGCAAATTCACCAGCAAATATAATCTTAAACGTCTCGTTTTTTGCCGAAACACATGCCACGATCCAGGATGCCGTAACGCGCGAACACCGTATCAAGAAATGGAAACGTGCATGGAAGATCGAATTAATCGAAAGTCAGAACTCGGATTGGCATGATCTTTATGAGGATGTATGCCTGTAGCAGTCTTGGACCCCGGTTTTCGCCGGGGTTTCGATTTTAGTCAAGTTTCTGACTTGTCTTTATATCCTGCAAGGCTAACCGCCAGGGGGACAATCCATGTCTGATACCAGCTATGACGTTGTTGGGATTGGCAATGCCATCGTCGATATCATTGCGCGCTGCGACGAGGCGTTCCTGTCCAATCACGGCATGGAGAAAGGCTTCATGCAGCTGATCGACGCTGCCCAGGCCAATGAGCTTTATGCCGCTATGGGACCGGCCCAGGAGCAGTCCGGCGGGTCGGTGGCGAACTCTTGCGCCGGAATTGCCTCCTTCGGGGGCAAATGCGGCTTCATAGGCCGCGTGGCTGGCGACCAGTTCGGCAAGGTGTTCGCCCACGATATCCGCGCCATCGGCGTCGCCTATGATACGCCCGCATCCGACGCCGGGCTTCCCACCGCGCGCTGCCTCGTGCTGGTCACCGGCGATGGCGAGCGCACTATGAACACGTTTTTGGGCGCCAGCACGCAGCTGGGCGCGGGCGACATCGACGCCGGTCTCATCGCCTCGGCGAAAATCACCTATCTGGAGGGCTATCTGTTCGACAAGGAAGAGGCCAAGGCCGCCTTCCACGAGGCGGCAAAACTCGCCCGGGCGGCGGGGCGCAAGGTGGCGCTGTCGCTGTCGGATGCCTTTTGCGTCGACCGGCACCGGGAGGATTTTCTGGACCTCGTGCGCAGCGGCGTGGACATACTGTTCGCCAATGAGACCGAGATTACCTCGCTCTATGAGATGAACTCTTTCGATGATGCCGCCGGTGCGGTGCGCGCGGAGGCTGAAATCGCCGTGCTGACGCGCTCAGAAAATGGCGCGATCATCATTTCCGGAAACGACACCATCGAAGTGCCCGCCGATCTGCTCGAACGGGTCGTCGATGCAACTGGCGCTGGCGATCTTTATGCCGCCGGGTTCCTCCATGGGCTGACCAGCGGGCAGCCGCTGGAGATTTGCGGGAGGCTCGGCGCACTGGCCGCAGCTGAGATCATTTCCCATATCGGCGCGCGGCCCGAGACGAGCCTGAAAGAACTGGTCAGAGAGAATATCCTGTTGAAATAATACGAATATTAGGGCCAGCCGGGGCTGTTGCAGTTTTGTCACGGCGAGGCAAATTTTCTGCCCCCCATGATGGAAAAAGCATGAAAATTGCGCGAACTCGGCTAGTGTTGGAAATTAGAGGCCAAAAGTATTTCGTATGAGGGCAACTATGAGCGGCAAATTTTCAACAATTTCCGGGGCGGCATTTGCTGCGGCAGGTCTTCTTGCCGTCAGCCTGTATCCAATCCCGGCATCCGCTGGCGGCGGTGACAGCTTTCAAGAAGCACCGGCACCAACTGGCCGGACGATCTGGGAAGGTCTCCATGTCGGTGTCCATGGCGGCTATGCCGATTCCGACTTTGGCATCGGCCAGACAGTTCCGGCGTCTCCATTGGTCACAATCAGCGACAGCGACGACGGCTTTGCCGGCGGCTTCCTCTACGGATCGTCCTGGCAATTCGGCAATTTCGTCGTGGGCACGGACAGCGTCTATTCGTTTGGCGATACTCAAACGGGGCTGAATGTTGCGGCTAATGGTCTAAGCGCAACGGCTGAAGTCGAGTGGAGCTCCGAGACGCGGGCCAGGGCAGGTGTCCTGGTGCGGCCGAACACCCTCGTTTACGGCACGCTCGGTGTGGCGTTTGCCAGCGTGGACGTATCGGGCTCGTTGATTGCTGGTGGCAGTGATGACGATACGGTGGTTGGCGTTACTTATGGGGGCGGCATTGAAACGACGATGGGCAGCCGCTGGTTTGCGCGCATCGAATATACTCATACCGACTATGATGATGAAAGTTTCAGGGAGGTCGGCGGCGGATCGTTTGACGTCGATCTGGATACGGACGTGGTCCGCGGCGCCATCGGCTACCGCTTCGACTGGAGCCCGTTCGATTTGCTCAACGGACGTTAGATCACTCAATCCAAAATTTTCTGATCGGCCCATCGAACCAATCGGTGGGCCGTTTCCATTTTTACCAAGCTTTGCATGACTCCGGGGACCATCAATTACCCACTATCGAGCCGTCATGCGATCCGCGCGGGATGGGCACGCATTTCTTCTGCCCTTCATCCCAGATTTCGCCGTCCTTGCAGGCGGTCGCCGAAGCCGTATCGGCGCCAGCCGGGAGAGCAAGGGCGGAGAAAGCCGCGTAAGCGATAAAAATGCCGATGCCGATAAGCGCCAGGAACCGGTCTGTCATGGCAAGCCTTGCCTTTCTCATGGCAACCTGAAACATCTTTCCTTTTTTGATGATACGGGCTGGGTGAAAATCGGGATGCACCCTGCGCTGCAACCTGATCTTGCCCTCCCCGCCAAGGGGAGGGGGGCATGTGCGCGAGTGGAGCCAAGCTAAACAATGTCATATTCCGGTCACGCGCGGGCCTCACAAGGGTGTTTGCGAGTTCATCCCTGACGGGAGAGACATGAATTACACCTGATGACCCCGGTCGATCTCATAAACCGGCGTGCGCTGCTTGGCGGCCTCTCCGCCCTGGCGGGAGCCGGGCTCACCCATGTGCTTCCCGGTGCGGCATGGGCTGCCTCCTGCCCCAATTCCTGCCGCTCCATGATCAGCGAAAAAGACCAATGGATACGCGGGCTTCCGGTAATCGATGCCCATTGCCATATCTTCAACGCGCGCGATATCCCGGCGATTCATTTCATCACCAAGGTGTTCCTGCCCCACTATGCGCCTGAACTGAGCGCCGCCAACCGGCGCAGGCTGGAGGCCGAGATCGGCGAGTATGCGGCCGGTACCCTGGGGCGCACGCCCGGCTTCGAGCAGGAGCGCGCGGTGCTCGAAGCGCGGCTGGCGGGTGAAGGCGAAGCGGTGGTGCTGGCCGGGACGGGCGCCTTGCCGAAATTCGCCCGTGGCTCGGCGCGCGCCTGCTATGGCTCGGACGTGGCTCACAATATCGGCGCGGTGCGCAACCTCATCACCATACTCACGCGCTTCCGCCACCAGAATTTTGAAAGCCTGATGGCTGCAAACGCCATGAACGTGCCGGAGGCCGGCGTGGCGCTGTTCACCCCCGCCATGGTCGATATGGACTACTGGCTTGGCTTTGGCGGGGAGGGAGAATCCACCATTGGCGATGTCGGCACCGACGCCTTTTCCCTGCGCCAGAGTGCGCCGGACGAGCAGGTGAAGCTTACCGAACTGATCCAACGGCTTCACCCGGGGCGTTGTCACGGCCTTGTATCCTTCTGCCCCTGGCGCCAGGCGGACGACACGCACCACAATGCGCTTATGGGCGAGGGCTCCGCGCGCCGGCGGCAAACAGCGCTCGAGACGGTCAAGGACGCCATCCTCAATCGCGGACTCATAGGCGTAAAACTCTATCCGCCCATGGGGTTCCAGCCCCTTGGCAATGCCGCCATCCCCATAGACGGCTTTCCTGCCGCCGCAGCGGCAACGCCATTTGCGCATGAGTTCGGGCTGCGCATCGATGCGGCCTTGCTGTCGCTATATAATTTCTGCGTGGAACATGACGTGCCCGTCATGGCGCATACAGCGCCCTCGAACGGCGCGGGCGTGTTCAGGCTCACCAAGAACAAGGAGATATCTTATGAAACCCGTGCGCACCCCCGGGGCTGGGCACGGGTTCTGGCGCAGCCGGGCCTCGGCGCATTGAAGGTGAACCTGGCCCATTTCGGCAGCGGACCCAAGCCCCGGGTCACGCAGGACTGGCGCGCGGAAATTGGCAAGCTGATGGACACCTACCCGAACGTCTACACCGACCTCGCCCACTATCCGGAAATGCTGATGGACAATTATACCGGCGCCGGCCAGCACTGCCGCGAAGCGTCGCAAGTCCTCACAGCCATCCGCAAAGGGTTCCTTGCAGGCGAGCCGGGCGTGACGCGGGCGCGCCGCATGCTTTACGGGTCGGACTGGTCGATGCTCTCGAAAGAATATTATTACGCCGACTATCTGCCCGTCCTGGCGCATATGTACCGGCGCAAGATTTACTCCGTGGGTGCGGGTGCGGAAAAGAACGCACGCGCCTTTCTGAGTGGCAATGCGGCCCGGTTCCTGGGGCTGAGACAGGGCGACAAGGCGCGTGCGCGGCTCAAGGCCTGGTATTCAAAGCACAATCTCGACCCGGCTCTCCTCAAGCGTTTTGATGTGAGTGGGGGGTGAATCAGGCCGCCGGCATGAATTTGCGCTGCAAATCGAGCACCGCCATGACGAAGCCCATCTCGTCTTCCACCGCTTCGCGCCAGATCGAGAAATAATGCGCTGATGATGGCGCCACCTTGCCGACAACCTTGCCATGTTCGAACTGGAGGATCGCGTCGTACTTTTTCGCGATTTTCTGCATCTTCCGGTTCTCCGCCAGGCAATTCATGTAGACACGGGTGATTGAGCGGTTGCGCGCCGCGCGCACAATGCGGCCCAGCAATTCCGTGCCGATACCGCTGTCCTGAAACGGTTTCTCAACGGAGAACGCGGCTTCCGCCTCACCGCGCATCTGGCCGGCCAGCGGGCGCAGCTCTGCCGCCGCGCGCACCTCGCCTTCGATTATGTAGGCATAGACGATGCTCTTCATGTCATTCAGCCGCTGGGCATAGCCGGTGATGAATTCATCACCCACGCCCATGCCGAAACGCATGCGGCGGCTCTCGTCATCAAGCCGCAGCAGATGGTCCTGGTATTTATGATACTCGGTCACAAACAGCTTGCGGGTTGTGCCCGTTTCTTCGCGTCTGTGAGTCATATCTGTCTCCTTCCGGCGCCAGAATCAGCCCCGTTGCGACTCTCATAGATTGTGCATCGCACATAAAATTTCAAGCGGATATATTGCATTGCACAATATATGGTCAACATTAGGGCAATATGACGATTGAATGAGCCGGAGGCGTCGCTTTGGCAGGTGCGAAATAACTTGATTGTGCTGGCGAACTTGGCTTCAAAGCACAGTCCAGGGGAGCGCGCGCCGTGTCATCAGCCATCGAAAGACTGACCGGATTGCAATGGAAGGGCCAGGGACCGGCCTTTCTGGTGGCGTCGGGCCATGCGGCGACGCACTGGATCCTCGGCACCTTTTACGTGCTGCTCCCTTACATAACTGAAAGTCTGGGCCTCACCTACACGCAGGCGGGCGGGCTGGTGACAATCTTTCATGTTTCGTCTTTTGCCGCCAATGTCGGCAGCGGCGCGGTGGTCGATATACGCGGCCGCAGGGTGCTGGTGCAGGCTGCATCACTGGTCATGGGGGCCGCTTCTTTGATGGTCATGGGGCTTGCCTCCCAGGCCATCTGGCTGGTGCCCCTAGTCGCCCTCATCGGCATTACCAACAATTTGTGGCACCCGGCCGCCATCTCTTACTTGTCCCAATGCTACCCGAAAAATCGCGGTTATGCGCTTGCCATTCACACCCTTGGCGCCAGCGTGGGCGATGCCGTTGCGCCGGTGGTTGCGGGCGCAACGCTGCTCTGGCTGTCTTGGCGCGGAACCGCGTCGCTGGTATCGCTGCCGGTGCTGGGCGTGGCGGCCATGCTGCTCATCATGCTCAACCAGCTCGACAAGGTAAATAACCGCAAGGCGCAGGAGGGTTCCGGCCTTGGAGATTATTTCAAGGGGGTGACGTCGCTTGCCCGCGATCGCTACGTGATCGGCCTGTGCGCCATGGCGGGGTTCCGCTCCATGACACAGAGCGGTTTGCTGGTGTTCTTGCCGCTTTATCTTGCAGACGTGCTCAAGGTCAGCCCGGTCGTGCTGGGGCTGGTGCTCATGTGCATGCAAATCGGCGGCATGATCGCCGGGCCAATAGCCGGGGTTGCCTCTGACCGGATAGGACGCCAACCGGTGACATTGGTCTGCCTGACAGCCTCCACGCTGATCATTGCCGGCCTGACCGCGGTCAATGAAATTGTGCTGTTCGTTGCAGTTGTATTCTTGCTGGGGCTGGCGTTGTTCGCCGTGCGCCCGGTCATTCACAGCTGGGCGCTGGATCTGGCCCCCGAGAGCATGAGCGGTTCGGTGGTCTCGCTGCTGTTTGGCACCCAGTCCGCGCTCTCGGCACTGGTTCCGATCGTGGGCGGCCTGATAGCGGACCAGTGGGGTCTGGCGTTGGTCTTTTACGTGCTCGCCGGAACCATGCTGATATCAAATGTGATCGTTTATTTCCTTCCCGATGCGCGCAGTGCACGGGTGTAGAGCGTCTGGCCCCATTTATTTCATGCGACTGGCGCTTGAGCCACAGGCCTGTTGGATGGCATAGACTGCGGCAACGGTATTTATTTGCAGGCGGCCTCATCAGGAGTTGATGGCAGGCGATGCACCTCAAGGGAGAAGTTTCATGACACGCGAAATCGGCCATTTTGTCGGCGGGAAAAACATCAAAGGCACATCCAAACGCTTCAGCGATGTGTTTAATCCCAATACGGGTGAAGTGCAGGCCAGGGTCGCGCTGGCGTCGGGAGATGAAATCCGCGCCGCGGTTGAGGTTTCAAAAGCAGCGCAGGTGGGGTGGGCGGCAACCAATCCGCAGCGCCGGATCCGCGTCCTGATAGAGTTCTACAATCTCGTAATGAAGGAAATTGATTCTCTGGCCGAGCTGCTTTCTTCCGAGCACGGCAAGACGGTTCCCGATTCCAAAGGCGATGTGCAGCGCGGCATCGAGGTTGTCGAATTCGCAATCGGCGCGCCGCATATGCTCAAGGGCGAGTTTACTGATGGCGCCGGGCCTGGAATCGATATGTACTCCATGCGCCAACCGCTGGGTGTTATTGCCGGCGTCACGCCGTTCAACTTCCCGGCGATGATCCCGATGTGGATGTTTGCTCCCGCCCTTGCCAGCGGCAACGCGTTTATCCTCAAGCCTTCGGAACGCGATCCCTCGGTGCCAATGCGGCTGGGTGAGTTGCTGCGCGAAGCGGGCCTGCCCGATGGCGTCTTCAACGTGGTCAATGGCGACAAGGAAGCGGTCGATGCGCTGCTTGCGGACCCGGACGTACATGCACTGAGCTTCGTCGGCTCCACCCCGATTGCCGAATATGTTTACACGACCGGCACCGCGCACGGGAAACGTATCCAGGCGCTTGGCGGCGCCAAGAACCACCTCATCGTGATGCCCGATGCGGATATGGACATGACGGTCAATGCGTTGATCGGCGCGGGCTACGGCTCAGCGGGTGAGCGCTGCATGGCCATCTCGGTGGCCGTGCCCGTGGGCCAGGAAGCCGCCGATGCCCTGCTGGAGAAACTCGTGCCGCGGGTCGAGAGCTTGCGGATAGGCCCTTCAAGCGACGCGGAGGCCGATTATGGCCCGGTGGTCACAAAGCAGCATGAAGAGAAGATCAAATCCTATGTCGATCTGGGTGTGAAGGAAGGCGCAAAACTCCTGGTCGATGGCCGCGATTTCAAAATGCAGGGCTATGAGAACGGATATTTTGTCGGCGGCTGCCTGTTTGACGAGGTGACGCCCGACATGCGCATCTACAAGGAAGAGATTTTTGGCCCCGTGCTCTCGGTCGTCCGGGCCAAGGACTATGAGGAGGCACTGCGTCTCCCGACCGAGCATGAATTCGGCAATGGCGTTGCCATCTACACCCGCGACGGCGATACCGCGCGAGACTTTGCCCACAGGGTGCAGGTCGGCATGGTTGGCGTCAATGTGCCGATCCCCGTGCCGCTCGCTTATCACTCGTTCGGGGGGTGGAAACGCTCGATGTTCGGGGCGCACAATCAGCATGGCTCTGATGCGTTCCATTTCTACACCAAGGCCAAGACGGTCACCGCGCGCTGGCCCTCGGGCATGAAGGATGGCGCTGAATTTGTCATTCCGACCATGAAATAAGGCGCTTTTTTCCGACTGTTACAGGAACAGACATCCGGCCATATTCATCTGACCACGGAGCCGGGCCAGGATAAATTCTGGCTTGTATCATGGGATTATAACGCTAATATATGTTAACATATTTTATATCAGATATGAGTGAATATGAGCAAATATGATCCCCTGCGCAAACATCTCTCCGGCGGCGCCCTGACACGCTGGCGCGCCGCTTTTTCTGAAGTTGAGGCGGTTCTGGGTTTCTCCTTGCCGCGCAGCGCCTATGCCTACCCGGCTTGGTGGAGCAATGACGCCACTGGCCACTCGCACTCGCGTGCCTGGCTTGACGCTGGCTGGAAGACTAAAAGCGTCGATTTGCAGAACCAGCAGGTGAGTTTCGTAAAACAGCAAGGCGCAATGCAAGCCCGGGCAAGGCACGCTCGCACGCCGGGCCGCAGCCTTCACGGTGCGCTCAAGGGCGTTGTCCAGATGGTGGCGGGCACTGACCTGACACGCCCGACGGGCGGCGCCGGACCAGGACAAGGGCGGTGAGCGGCGGGGTTCTGCTCGACACCTGCGCGCTGCTCTGGCTCATGGAAGAGGCGGAATTTTCTGCTCCGGCACTTGAAGCTGTCGACGGCGCCGCGCGCGAGCGCGTTTTATGGGTCTCGCCAATATCGGCGTGGGAGGTGGGCGTGCTTTCATCGGCCCGCTCCCTGGTATTGTCGATGCCGGTGCAAACCTGGTTTGAAACCATTCTTGACCTGCCCGGCGTGTGTCTCGCGGAACTCACGCCCGAGGTCTACATCGAATCTTCCTTTCTGCCCGGAACCCCGCCCGGCGATTTAGCCGACCGGCTCCTCCTTGCGGCCGCGCGAACCTACGCTCTGACCATCGTCACGCGCGATTCAGACATGCTGGACTATGCAAGCGAGGGGCATGTGCGCGCGCTTGGTTGTTAGGAGCACCACGGTCTTCTTGACCGCGCCTGCATGAACGGGTAGCCCAACGCGCTCACCCAGGTTGAAGTTGAGGGATATGAGAGAAGGGCCGTTACAGCGTTACAGATCACTGGTCGAGGAAGGCTACCTCGCGCCCGATCCGGCCCAGTTGCTGGCGGCTGAAAAGCTGGAGCTGCTCGCCAACCGCCTGGTCCAGTATGAGCCCCCCTCGAAGACCGACTTCTTCTCCTTCTTCTCCCGCAAGAGCGGCGAAGTTCCGCAAGGCCTCTACATGTTCGGTGGAGTCGGGCGCGGCAAAACAATGCTGATGGACTTGTTTTTCGAGGCCGTGCCCTTCGAGCCCAAACGCCGGGTGCATTTTCATGAATTCATGGCCGAGGTGCATGAACTGATTGGCCACTTCCGCACTGCGAAGGAAGGCGACCCCATCCCCGCAACCGCCGGGGCGATTGCCAGCAAGGCGCGCCTGCTGTGCTTTGATGAGCTGCATGTCACGGACATCGCCGATGCGATGATCCTCGGACGGTTGTTCAAGTCTTTGTTCGAGGCCGGGGTTGTCATGGTCTCAACCTCGAATTCACACCCTTCGAGCCTGTACAAGGACGGATTGAACCGGCCGCTGTTTGAGCCGTTCATCGATCTGCTCGAGGAGCGGCTGGAAGTGCTGCAACTCGAAGCAAAGACCGACTACCGGCTGGAAAAGCTACAGGGCACACAGCTCTACTTCTCTCCAGCCGACAAAAAGGCAGCCAAATCCATGCGTGAGACCTTCACCCGGCTGACGGGCCTCAAGAAGGGCGCGCCGGGCGTGATAAAGGTCAAAAGCCGTAAAGTGCTGATACCGGAAAGCGCCATGGGCGTGGCGCTGTTCGATTTCGAGGATTTGTGCGGCAAACCCCTCGGCGCCAGTGACTATCTGTTGATCGCGCACGCTTATCATATCCTGATGATCGAAAATGTACCGGTGCTTGAGCCGGTGCACCGCAACCAGGCGCGGCGCTTTATCAACCTGATCGACACGCTCTATGACAATGACGTTCGGCTGGTACTGTCGGCTGATGCACAGCCTGATGATCTTTATGCCATTCGCGATGGCGCGGAGCTTTTTGAACGCACCGCATCTCGTCTGATAGAAATGCGCTCGCGGGAATATCTGGGGCGCGCCCATGATGACGCGGCGGCGGAAGTTGCCTAGAAAAAATTAGTCAGAACAATAATCAGTCAGACCCATGAGTGATGCAAAGCAAAGTGTAGCCGGTTTATCCCGAAATTACGATGTGCTGGTCATAGGCGCCGGCAACGCGGCCCTGTGCGCGGCCATCACCGCACGCCACAACGGCGCACGGGTTCTCGTGCTCGAATGGGCGCCGCGGCATTTTCGCGGAGGCAATTCACGCCATACCCGCAACATCCGTTATGCCCACAAGGAAGCCACTGAATATGTCACCGGCCCTTACACGGTAGATGAGTATTGGGACGATTTGCTCAGGGTCACCGCCGGGCGCACCAATGAGGCATTGGCGCGCATGGTGCTGGAGCGCTCCGAGAAGGTTCCCGAATGGATGATGGAACAGGGCGTGCGCTTCCAGCAACCCTTGACCGGAACGCTTGGGCTTGCCCGCACCAATGCTTTCTTCTTTGGCGGTGGCAAGGCGATGATGAATTCTCTCTTCGCCAGGGCCGAAGAGCTTGGCGTCGATATTGTCTACGACGCCGAAGTGACGGACCTTCAGATCGACAATGGTCGCTGCACCGGTGTGAGCCTTTCCTTTGACGGCGAGACACACCAGCTATCGGCCCGCACCTTTATCGTCGCCTCGGGAGGTTTTGAGGCCAATATCGAATGGCTGAAAGAGGGTTGGGGAGAGGCCGCGGAAAATTTCCTCATTCGCGGCACGCCCTACAACAAGGGCGCTTTGCTGCGTATCCTGCTGGACAATGGCGCATCGCAGATTGCGGATGCCGACCAGTGTCACGCGGTGCCGATCGACGCCCGCTCGCCCAAATTCGACGGCGGTATCGCGACGCGCGTCGACTGCGTGATCTATTCCATCATGGTCAACAGGCATGGCGCCCGGTTCTATGACGAGGGCGAGGATATCTGGCCCAAGCGCTATGCCATCTGGGGGCGGCTGGTGGGCCAGCAACCGGATCAGATCGCCTACGCCATCATCGATTCCAAGGTGCCCGGCCTGTTCATGCCGACGATCTTTCCGGCAATCGAAGCGGGTTCTATTCGTGAGCTGGCCACTAATCTCGAACTCGATGCCGATGCGCTTGAGAAAACCGTGAATGAGTTCAACGTCGGCGTTCAACCGGGTGATTTCGATGCCACGCAGCCGGACGGGTGCCACACCGAGGGCGTCACGCCGGAAAAGACCAACTGGGCACGCAAGATCGATACGCCGCCTTTTTACGGCTACCCGCTGCGCCCCGGCATCACCTTCACCTATCTGGGCGTGGAGGTGGACGAGAAGGCGCGGGTGCTGTTCGGGAAACAGAAAAAACCGGCGGACAACATCTTTGCCGCGGGTGAGGTCATGGTCGGCAATATACTGGGTCAGGGCTATGTCGGCGGGCTTGGCCTGCTGATCGGCAATGTGTTCGGGCGTATTGCCGGAGAGGAGGCCGCGCGCCGTGCCGTTAATTGAGACAATAAAAGAAGCAGAGCGCCTGATGACGATCTGCAACGCCTGCCGCTATTGCGAGAGCTTCTGCGCGGTATTCCCGGCAATGGAGCGCCGCAAGACATTCGGCGAAGGCGATCTCACCTATCTGGCAAATCTCTGCCATGGCTGCCAGGGCTGCTATTACGCCTGCCAGTATGCGCCGCCGCACGAATTTGAGGTCAATGTCCCGCAGACCTTCTCAACGCTGCGGGCGGAATCTTACGCGGATTTTGCCTGGCCCGGCTTTTTAGGCCACCTGTTCAAGAAGAACGGCGTCGTCGTCTCGTTGGCTATCGCGCTCGGGCTAGGCCTTCTGCTGCTGCTCACTTTCGGCATGCAGGACCGAAGCATCATCTTCGGCGCCCATTCCGGAGAAGGCGCCTTCTACCGGGTCATTCCTTACGCGGCGATGGTCTGGCCGTTCGGCCTCGCATTCGCTTTTTCACTCCTGGCAATGGCCATGGGCGGTGTGCGCTACTGGCGTGCATCCGCGGCAAGCTCCGGCGTGAGATTGTCAGCGGGCGCCTTTGCCGGCGGCGTCTGGGATGTGCTGACGCTCAAAAATCTCGGCGGCGGTGGCGGCGGGTGTAACTACCCCGACGAGAGCTTCTCTAACCTAAGGCGCCTGTTTCACCATTTCACCTTTTACGGCTTCATGGCGTGCTTTGCCGCCACATCAGTGGCGACCATTTACGATCACTGGTTCGGGTGGATCGCGCCCTATTCCTTCACCAGCCTTCCAGTTCTGCTCGGCACGGCTGGAGGGATCGGCTTGCTGATCGGCCCGGTGGGGCTGATGAAGCTGAAGATAGACGCAGATCCTGCGCCGCGCGCCCGCGATCTCGTGGGCATGGATGTGGCGTTTCTGATGCTGCTGTTCCTTGTCGCCTTCACCGGGCTTGCGCTGATGGCGCTGCGCGAAACAAGCGCCATGGGCACGCTATTGGCGGTGCATCTGGGCTTCGTGCTGGCGTTGTTCGTGACCCTGCCCTACGGGAAAATGGTGCATGGCGTATACCGCTTCCTGGCGCTGGTGCAGGACGCGGGCGAGCGCAAGGCGGCGAGAAAAGAATAAGTGAAGTCGTTCCGCTCGGGGCGACCTTGCGTGCATGTCCGTTTCGGGCTAACCACAGACTAGAGTTTACTGTCGGTGTTGCGCTCCTGGCGGGGGCGAAATCTTGTAAAGAGGAGCAGTCTATGGCGCGCAGTAAAATTGCCCTGATCGGCGCAGGAATGATCGGCGGCACACTGGCCCATCTCGCGGGGCTGAAGGAATTGGGCGACGTTGTGCTGTTCGACATTGCCGAGGGCATACCCGAGGGCAAGGCGCTGGACCTGGCGCAATCAGGGCCGGTTGAAGGCTTTGATTCACATCTCAAGGGCACCAACCAGTATGCCGACATCAAGGGCGCGGACGTTATCATCGTCACCGCTGGTGTCGCCCGCAAGCCGGGCATGAGCCGCAACGACTTGTTGGAAATCAATCTAAAGGTGATGGGCCAGGTTGGCGCGGGCATCAAGAAATACGCTCCAAAGGCCTTCGTCATCTGCATCACCAACCCGCTCGACGCCATGGTCTGGGCGTTGCAAAAGGCTTCGGGGCTGCCGCACAACATGGTGGTGGGCATGGCGGGTGTACTCGATAGCGCCCGCTTCAGGCATTTTCTGGCCGATGAGTTCGATGTGTCGGTGGAAGATGTCACCGCCTTCGTGCTCGGCGGTCATGGCGACACCATGGTGCCGCTGCCACGCTACTCGACCGTGGCCGGTATTCCGCTTCCCGATCTCGTCAAGATAAAATGGCTGACCAAGGCGCGGCTCGACGAAATCGTCAAGCGCACACGAAACGGCGGCGCGGAGATCGTCGGCCTGCTGAAAACCGGATCGGCCTATTACGCACCGGCCTCGTCCGCCATCAGCATGGCCGAATCGTACCTGAAGGATAAAAAGCGCGTTCTTCCCTGCGCCGCCTATCTCAACGGCGAATATGGCGTGACGGGTCTCTATGTGGGCGTGCCGGTTGTGATCGGCGCGAAGGGCATGGAGCGCGTCGTCGAGATCGATTTGAACGCGTCCGAGCGCAAGGAGTTCATGGGCTCGGTCGAGGCGGTCAAAGGTCTCGTCGAGGCCTGCAAGAAAATCTCGCCGAAACTGGACTGAGGCAGTTATGATCCTTGTGGTATATGGTATACCACCATATGATACGTGCACGATAACGTTTTGAATCATTGAGTATCAGGCGAAGATAAGTGCAAAGCGGCCCATCTGGGGGCGCACTCATGTGAGCCAGGGACAGGCGGGGTGAGACGATGAATATTCACGAATACCAGGCCAAGGCGGTGCTGAAGGAATTTGGCGCAGCTGTGCCAAGAGGCGGTATCGCCTTCAAGCCGGACGAAGCGGTCAAGGCGGCTGAAGATCTCGGCGGAAGCGTCTGGGTGGTCAAGGCG
>CAXMMX010000030.1:0-8150 GCA_964194535.1 uncultured Alphaproteobacteria bacterium
CGGCATATAATCCATGGCGAAATAACCGCCTATGCCAATCACCATCAAAAGCGGCACGGCCAGCATTGCCAGTTTCTTGTGGCTCAGACGCAGCTTGGACTTCTTGCCCTCTCCCTGCTCTTTGCCTCCCTCACCTTCGGCCCCGGCCTCAGCCGCGTCATTTTCTTTAACCTCTGTATCTTCAGGCTCGTCAGCCATTTGCGTTTGCTCCGCCTTGCATTTCTTCAACCCCTTCAGGGGGTGACCGCGGCCGCTTTCGCTTCTCTCCGGGGCACCCCTCCATTTATGGCTCGTATGGTTAATGAATGGTTGCCAGAAGCCCCTAAGGCGGCAATTTTTGCCGGGTCAAATCTGCCGGTCAGGCAACGATGGCCACCACCTTCAACAGTTCTTCTTATTGAAAATGCTGGATAATTTGTGTGGCACGGTCCATGCAGCCCAAATTCCTGCCGCGCACGGGTCATGTTGGTTCGTTTGTATTGCGTTGCGGTATTGCGCCTTTAACGCAAAACGGAACGCAAAAATGGAAAACGCTCTTCTTGTTGGATTATCGCTCCAGGTCGTTCTCAAGCGGCAGATGGATGTGGTCGCCAATAACCTGGCGAACATGAATACCGCCGGATACAAATCCGGCACCCTGCTGTTCGAAGAACATCTTGCTCCGATCGCGCAGATGAATGATTTGGCCGGTAGCGATAAACAAATTTCATTTGTTCTGGACAACTCAATCTACCGGTCCTTCGAAGAAGGCGGCTTCGAGCAGTCCAGTAACGACCTCGACGTAGCGATTTCCGGCGATGGCTGGCTGGTGGTGCAGACCCCGGATGGGGATCGTTACACCCGAAACGGCCAGTTCAAGCTTGACGCGGAAGGCCAGCTCGTAACGGCGGCCGGTTTTCCGGTGCTGGGAGAAGGCGGTCCCATCACCTTCTCCGAGCAGGATACCGGTATCGAAATCGCCCATGACGGCACCATCTCCACCAACCAGGGCATCAAGGACCGGCTACAGGTGGTGCAATTCGAAAACAATGCGGTTTTGAAGAAACAGGGCGAAACGCTGTTCTCAACTGAACAACAGCCCGATCCGGCAGAAGACGCGCGGGTACTGCAGGGCGTCATTGAGAAATCCAACGTCAAGCCCATTTCCGAACTCAGCCGGATGATCGAGACCGTACGCGCCTATACGACCATGGCACAGACTCTCAGCCAGGCGCAGGACCTTAGACGAGACGCCATCGAACAACTTGGTACGCCGCCAGGAGCATAACGGGCGTATCAGCGCTTGAGCGCGAGACCAGAAAGGAAATGAAGCGATGAAATCCTTGCAAATTGCCGCTACGGGCATGATGGCCCAGGAGCTGAACGTGGAGGTCATCTCCAATAACATCGCCAACATGCGTACCACCGGCTTCAAACGGATGCGCGCGGAATTCCAGGATCTGCTCTATCAGGATCTTCGCCGTGTCGGCTCAGCCTCATCGGATTCAGGTACGATACTTCCAACCGGCATCCAGCTTGGGTTCGGCGTCAAGACGGGTGCGACTTCGCGCATCATGAGCCAGGGCAATTTGTCCAACACGGAGAAGGATCTGGACCTTGCCATCCGCGGCGAAGGGTTTTTCGCCATAAACCTGCCAAACGGCCAGACGGCCTATACCAGGGACGGGTCGTTCGAGTTGGACCCGCAGGGCCAGCTCGTGACCCTGGACGGCTATGAGGTCCAGCCCGGCATTACCATTCCCGAAAATACTAAATCCATAACCATCAACCGGACCGGCGGCGTCGAAGTCGTGGTCGATGACGATGCCACGCCCCAGGAAGTCGGCCAGCTTCAACTATCGCGCTTCATCAACAAGTCGGGCCTGAAGGCCATGGGCGATAATCTGTATGTGGAGACGCCCTCCAGCGGGTCCGCGACAGAAGGCTCACCCGGCGATGCCGGGTTCGGCGACGTGCTGCAGAAATTTCTTGAGATGGCAAATGTCAATGCCGTCTCGGAACTCACCGACCTGATTGCCGCGCAGCGCGCTTACGAGATGAACGCCAAGGTCATCAGCGCCTCCGACGAGATGATGTCGGCAACCACGAACATTCTGAGATAGGGCCGCCATGAACAAGGCCAGGGACATGATTGAATATTTTTTCCGGCGGCTGGGTTGCATCGTGACGGCGTGCCTTGTCCTCGTTGCGTATACAGACGTTACGCTGGCCCAGAATGAACCTGTACTGCGCGAACAGATCAAAGTATTCAACGACCTGGTCACACTCGGCGATCTGTTCGAGAATGCTGGTGAGGCTTCCGCCGCGCCCGTGTTTCGCGCCCCGGAATTAGGGACCAACGGTGTCGTTGCGGCCAATCGCGTTGCCGCGTCTGCGGCTCAGCACGGGCTTGAGTGGCGTAACCCGGGCGGCATAGGCGAAGTAGCAGTACAAAGGCCAGGACGCCTGATTACCCTGGACGAAGTCCGCGATCTGATCGGCAAACATGCCGGCGGTGATGATGAGGTCTGGAGCGTTGACTTGAGCCGCGGCTCCAAGTCATTCCATATCGACCCCCGGATCAAGGCTCCCCTCACCGTCAAGCATATCGATTTGCAGTCCCGTACGGGCAAGTTCCGGGCGGTCATGTCTTTCGATGGCGCTGACCAAAGAGTTCGGGACAAGACGTTCACCGGACGGGCTTACCCTTCCCTCGAGGTCATCGTTCCGGCCCGCACCATTGAACGCGGTGCGACGATTGTTGAGAGCGATCTCAAGATCATTCGTATTCCGCGTTCACGCGTTGCCAGGTCCGCGATCGAAGACATGGAAACGGCTATCGGCATGGCAGCCAGGCAAAGGCTGAGCATGGGACGGCCGATCCGGCGCACCGATATCGAATTCCCCAAACTCGTCCAGCGCAACTCTTTGGTCACCATCGTTTACAGGGTTCCGGGCTTGGTTCTGAAGTCGAAAGGCAAGGCTCTTGCTGATGCCTCCAAGGGCCAGATGGTGTCGATTTTGAATCTCCAGTCCAAGCGTACCCTGGAGGGGAAAGTGACGGGCACCGGTATGGTTTCAGTATCTGACCAGCCTGAGTTCAACCGCCCCGAACCACCCAGGCGAACTGCCCGCAAGGCCGCGAGCAGCAAGGCCGGGCGTAATTCATTTGTCATCAGATAGTTTGAGGAAGAGTCAGTCACATGCGATTTAAGTTGTTATTGGTTGCAGCACTCGCAGCGTTCAGCCTGAGCGGTTGCAGTTATTTCCAAAGAATCAAGGATATCGGTGAGACGCCGAAACTCTCGGCCATCGAAAACCCGGTCATGCAGCCAGGTTACAGGCCGGTATCGATGCCCATGCCGGTGCCGGAGAAGGTGAGCTACAGCCCGAACTCACTGTGGCGCACAGGCGCGCGTGCCTTCTTCGAAGACCAGCGTGCCCGCCGGGTTGGCGATATTCTTACTGTCATTGTCGAGATTACCGACAAGGCTGAACTCGATAACGAGACCAAGCGTAATAGAGACAATGAAGAAAATGCCGCCATTCCGAAACTTGGTGGCTGGGAACTGTCAAAACTTCTGGAGAGACTCTTGCCCCGAGCAGCTGATGGCCGTGGGGTCAACTTAGGTGACGTCGACTTGAGCAAATTCGTGAGCGCATCCAGCGATTCCAAGAGCGAAGGTGGTGGCGGGATAGACCGCGAAGAGAAAATCACCATGAAGATGGCCGCTGTTGTCACCCAGGTCCTGCCCAACGGCAATATGGTGATCGAGGGTAGGCAGGAAGTTCGCGTAAACTATGAGATGCGCGAACTCATCGTTGCCGGCGTGATCCGTCCCGAAGACATCACATCCAGAAACACCATACCCATATCCAAGATTGCCGAAGCCCGGGTCTCCTACGGCGGCAAGGGTCAGATAACGGATGTGCAGCAGCCGCGCTACGGACAGCAGTTCCTCGATATCCTGCTGCCGTTCTAGGCAACAACGGGTCTGAAATAAAAAAGCCCCGCATTTCACATTTGAAGTGCGGGGCAATTCATTTGAAAATCCAGCTTACTCGTTGCGGTAAACACGCTCGCGCCGCTCGTGCAACTCCTGCGCTTCGACACTCAGGATCGCGATGGGACGCGCTTTAAGCCTTTTCAAGCCGATGGGTTCACCCGTCTCCTCGCAATAGCCGTAAGTGCCATTCTCGATACGCTCCAGAGCAAAATCGATTTTCGCAATCAATTTGCGCTGCCGGTCACGCGCCCTGAGTTCCAGCGCTCGATCCGCTTCCGAGGTCGCGCGGTCGGCAATGTCGGCATGCTTTTCAGTCTCTTCCTGAAGATTTTGCAGCGTGGTTCTGTTGGAATCCAGGATCTCTTCCTTCCACGCTTGCAACTTGTCCCGGAAGTAAGCCTGCTGACGCTTGTTCATAAAGGGTTCTCTTTCCGATGGCCGGTAATTAATTGCTCTTGAACGTGAGCGAGGCCTGAATTTGGTGACTGCGCTCTTTTTAGGCCTGGGCTTGGGCTTTGTCTTGGTTTTTTGGGTCATGACATTAGCGCTTCAGCTGATTGTTTCACTTGCCTGATACAAAGATCAATCCCGGTTACCAGTCCGCTGTCATACTTGATTCGACGGGCCAACAGACGAACGAGTGCCCCGTATTTAAGGAACTGAGGTTGCAAGTCAAGATTTCAAAAAACTATAAAGCCCGGATGACAGGCCCTGAATGGCGAGTTTGCATTGTTTTAATTCGCGTAATTGGGGTGTTCAGGCCGCTGTATCTTTGAGCTTGGCAAGCTCTACGCGGGCCCTGAGATCGATTTGTTTGAGCACGTCATCCAAGCCAGGGTCGTCTACGATAGACAATTGCCGCTCAACGGTTTTTTTCAACGAATTCAGGTCCGCTGTCCGCACCTGGCCTGATAGAACACCGATTTTCAGCTGATCCAGCAGATCGAGTATCCTGTCACCGGTTTCAACCGCCTGGCGGCGCTGGTCCGAGGGCTCCTCCACCGCTTGCAGGGCAACGATGGTATCGACGCTGCCGACGGCCACTGGTCCTGAAATTTCGGGACGGTGCGTCACCGCACTCCCTTTTGGAAGTTGAAACTGGCCGCCGCCTGCGTCAACGCCGCGCCCGGACCGGATCTTTTGACCCGCGTTAGACCGCCGTGTTTGAGACACTCGCATCGTCTTGCGTCTCCGAAATGAAAGAGTTCGTGGCAAAGATATTTCTCCCCGTATGCTTAACGATGGGTTAAGGGGCGGAAAATTTTGCCCATCAGCAGGCAGAACTTGCTCACAAGCTCTGGTCCTGAATTTCTGAATATCTAATAATATCTTTCAATATCATATAGTTAAAATATTTCTGACAGACAGTATTCTGGCACGACTTTCGCTATACAGGGTTGAGAGACACAAAGCCTGCACTGGCAAACTTCCGCGAATAGGGACCAATCTTGACCACAACAACCAGTCAAACGCCACATTTCACCCGTCGCACCGGCGCCTACCTGATATTGCTACTGATGCTTTTTGCCTGTCTGCTTCAAGTGTGGCCAGCGCCGGCCCATGCCACCTCACGCATCAAGGATCTGGTTGATTTTGAAGGTATTCGCGAAAACCAGCTCGTGGGCTATGGCCTCGTTGTCGGTTTGAACGGCACCGGTGATTCGCTCCGCAAATCCCCCTTCACCCGTCAAAGCCTGCAGGCCATGCTGGAGAGGCTTGGTATTAACACCCGTGATACGGAATTACGTACCGACAATGTCGCCGCCGTCATGGTTACGGCGAATCTCCCGCCATTCGCCACGCAAGGGACACGCATCGATATTTCGGTAAGCGCGCTGGGCGACGCGGAAAGCCTCCAGGGGGGCATATTGCTCGTTTCCCCGCTGCATGGCGCCGATGGCGAAGTTTACGCAGTAGGCCAGGGATCGGTTGCCGTCGCCGGATTTTCGGTCGAAGGCGATGCCGCTTCAATTACGCGCGGTGTCCCCACCGTGGGACGTATCGCCAATGGAGCCATAGTCGAACGCGAAATTCAATTCAGCCTGGCGCATCAGCGTACATTGCGGCTGGCTCTGCGCAATCCGGACCTGACCACCGCGAAGCGTATTGCCACTGCCATAAATACCTTCACGTCACACAAGATAGCCTTCCCCCGCGATCCGGCGACGGTGACCCTTAAGCTGCCCAAGGAATATAAGGGCACCATCGTGCAGATGCTGACGGAAGTGGAGCAGTTGCGTATTGATCCGGACCAGACGGCCAAGGTCGTGATCGACGAATCCACCGGTATTATCGTGATGGGGCGTGACGTTCGCGTCTCCACCATAGCCATCGCCCAGGGCAACCTGACAGTCACAATCACCGAAGCGCCCCAGGTGAGCCAACCCAATCCCCTGTCGGAAACCGGCACCACCGTGGTCGTGCCGCGCACCCGTATTTCTGCGGATGACGAAAGCCAACACCAGCTCGCCGTGATCCCTGAAGGTATAACGCTTCACGAACTCGTCGATGGCCTGAACGCGCTCGGTATCGGGCCACGCGACATGATTTCCATTCTTCAGGCCGTCAAGGCATCCGGCGCCCTTCAGGCTGAAATCGAGGTGATGTAATGGACGCCACGCTGGCCAACGCCCTCTCCCACATGGCCAAGCCGGCCGGTGCGCAATCCATTAAAGGCGCTGCGCCTGGTGGCGCACAGGAGGCCGCACGCAAGGCCGCGGAAGAATTTGAGGCGGTTTTCCTCACCACGATGCTTGAGGGCATGTTCACCGGCCTGAATGCCGAGGCCCCGTTTGGCGGCGGTTCATCCGAGAAAACCTACCGTTCCCTGCTGGTAACGGAATATGCCAAGCAAATTTCGCAAAATGGCGGGCTCGGTCTTTCCGACCAGATTACCCGTGACCTGATCGCGCTTCAGGAGGGCGCGCAACAATGACGCTGACACACAACACAACTCTCTTCGCGGATATCCCGCGCGTAGAAACCTCAGAAGACGCACAAGCGCTTTGCGCACGCCTTCTGGAGACGACCGCTGAGCTTGTCGGACTGCTGGACAGGGAAACGGCCATGCTCAAACAGGGCAAGCCGCGCGAAATCGGTTCGCTTCATGTGCGCAAGTCGGCCCTGAACGCGATGCTAACCCGCGACATGGCGGTTTTCCGCCGCGAAGCGGATTTCATAATCATGGCGGCTCCAGAAGAAATCAGTGCGATCAAGACCCAGCATACGCAGTTGCAAAAGTCCATAAATGCCAACCAGGACGCCCTGGTGGCCATGAAGGCGGTATCGGAATCCCTGCTGCACACCATCGCAACCAAGGCGAGTGCGCGCACTTCAGGACCTGAAACCTACGGTCAGAATGCCGATGCTTCGACTTCCGCTCCAACACGCCCGGCCGCCATTTCTGTGAATACGGTTCAATAGCCTTAAACAGGCTTAAAATGACTTTTTGCTAGGAATATTAAAATTACCGCCGCGCGCAAGGGTTCCATTGTTTAACCCTGCGCGGCAGCACAACCTTGCTTTAACCTTCCTTTACCATTCGCAGCATAAAACTGCAGATAGCTGGCTCGAAAAATTGCGTCGGCGCGGAATTTAAAGTGCAATGAGCAAGGAAAAATGTTGTCAGACCGGCTATCTACACGGATCGACTGTTAACATCTTCTTAGGCTTAATTCATGATGATAGAGCCATGTTCCAGGAGGGACATGTGCTTCAAGTAACCCGGGAAAAGGGATAACTGATATGGGTTCAGGTGTAACTCTAACATCTGCGGTGCGGAACAACCTTCTCTCGCTGCAGAATACTGCTGATCTTCTTAGTCGGACCCAAAATCGTCTGGCCACAGGATTGAAGGTCAACAGTGCCCTTGACGACCCGACGGCTTTCTTTACAGCGAATTCGCTGGACAGACGCTCATCTGACCTTAACCGCCTTCTCGACAACGTTGGTAACGCCATTCAGACGATCATCGCTTCGGACGAAGGTATTACTGCAATCACGAAGCTCGTTCAAGCGGCTCAGGCATCGGCCCGTCAGGCTCTCGTGCCTCAGCCTGGCTCAACGACACCCACCACGCTGACGGGCACTACTGCATTCGCCGCTGACGCCGATGTCATCGCCGCTACAGGAATCCTGTCAATTTCGGTCAATGGTGGTCCGGCC
>CAXMMX010000031.1:0-7242 GCA_964194535.1 uncultured Alphaproteobacteria bacterium
AACGGCCAATACTCGATGTTCATCGCCAGATGAACCATCAATGGCTTGCCTTCGAGCGGTTCAAGTTTTGGGCGCTCGGACGCCATGCGATAGGGGACGCGCGGATTGGGCCACATGACTTATTGATCCCTCACTGATACTCAGTTGTTGTGAAGCCGCAGATCGCCCGCCCGCCAGAACAGCGTGACGGGCGTATTCGTTTGCGGCACGGTATCGAGATCATCGACCACGCGCGAGACCATGTCGTTGCTGGCACCCACGTTGACCATGTGCGACGTCGTCAGACCAAGATAGACGGCCTCGTGATAACGGCCCGTCAGCGAATGGCCCGGTTGCGCCTTTTCCACGGCATCGCCCAGTGCAATACGGACAAGCTCTGACCGGATGGACAGGGTCACATCATCGCCGACGGTCACCGCCTTGTCGCGGCGGTCTGCCAGCAGCGCGGCGCCGCCCGAGATCCGGACCGATACATTCGAGCCGTCAATTTGCGTGACCTTTCCGGGGAGCATATTGTTTTCGCCCACGAAGCTGGCTGTGAAGGCCCGGTCGGGCGCGCGATAGATGTCTCGAGCGCGGCCTTGCTCCACCAGTTCGCCCGATGCAATCAGTGCGATCCGGTCTGCGACCGTCATTGCCTCTTCCTGGTTGTGGGTCACATGAATAAAAGTGATGCCAACCTTTTCCTGAAGATGCTTGAGCTCGAGGCACATGTCCTTGCAAAGCTGTGCGTCAAGTGAGGCAAGGGGTTCATCGAGAAGCAATATGTCGCGTTCCAGAACCATGGCGCGCGCCAGTTGCACGCGCTGCTGCTGTCCGCCGGACAATTCATGCGGTTTGCGATCAGCGAAACCCGAGAGCTCCACCAAATCCAGCGCCGCCCCGCTTTTCTCCTGGTTCTCGGCCCTGGACAAGCCGGCAATCTTCAGGCCATAACCGACGTTCTGAATGACCGTCATATGCGGAAATAGCGCATAGGACTGGAACACCATAGAGGTGGGCCGCTTGTTTGGCGGCTGATGGCTTACATCCCGGCCATGCAGCAGCACCGACCCCTCGGTGGGCCGGTGAAAGCCGCCGATCGTGCGCAAGAGCGTTGTCTTGCCGCCGCCGCTTGGTCCCAGCAGCACAAAGTATTCCCCCGCCGCGATCGTCAAATTCACGTCATGCAGCGCTACGACAGAGCCGTAATGCTTGGTGAGGCCGCGAACCTCGACCGCCGCCGGCTTGGACGTTGTCATGTTGATGTTTTCCAAAGCGTTCATGCCGACATTACAGGTTCTGCTTTGGCCCGGGCCACACGTGCCAGCGATTCAGCCTGGATCATGGTGTAAAAGATGAGTCCGCCGATCACGGCAATGGCGATGTAACTCGTAAAGCTGGACATGGCATAAGACTGTTCTGACATGCCCTCGTTCAGCATCTGGCTGACTAGCACCGTTGTAAAGGTGTCGAATCCGCCCTTCAGAAGGCTGGTCCGTGTATACTCGTTGAAACACAGGATCACGGTGAAAGCACAGGCACTGAATACGCCCGCCCTGATCTGGGGAAATTCGATGTCCCAAAAAGCTTGCCAGCCATTGGCACCGCAGGCGCGCGCGGCGTCCGTCTGTTCGCGACGATAGCGTCCCATGGTGATGAGTATTATGATAAAGGAATAGGGGATCGTGAAGATGATGAGCCCGATAAGTGCAGTCAGGAAACCCAGACGGAACCAATTGTCGAAAATGCCGGTGCCCAGCAAATCCCCCAGCGACTTAAATGTTCCGTTCAGGTTTTTGAAGAACACAAGAAGGGCCGAACCCAGGATATCGGGCGCCACGAATAGCGGGGCAAGCATCAGAAATACGATCAGCAGCTTTGCTCCGGATTTCTTGTAAAGTTTAGCTGCGAGCAAAGCCATCGGAACCGCGATCATCGTTGTCATCGCAGCTAGCGTCATCGTCCAGCGCAGCGCCTGTATAAGCAACCGGTCGGAGAATATCAGGCCGTACCACTTCCATGTAAAATCGTACTGGGCAGCGCCAAAACCATTCAGGTTGAACGAGATGTACATCACGTAGAACACCGGGCTCATGAGCGTCACGACGACCAGTAGCAGATACGCCCACTTGGCACGATGGAGCCAGATGTTGTCATAGTCGTTCATGACCGCTCTCTAGTTGATCGGAGACAGGATTTTCGTCAGATCGAAAAGCCGGTGGCCTATATAAAGAAGCGACATGAGGGTCGCCATCATGATCGCGCTGACAGCCATGGCCAGCGGGAAGTCGAGCGCTGCAATCGCCTGCGTGGCAATCAGGCCCGCATTCACGGCGCCGGGACCGCCAAGGATATTTGGCAGCAAAGCGACACCGATCCCGTTGACGAATATGAACACACTCCCCGCAAAGATACCCGGCGCGGCGAGCGGCAGGATCACGTCGCAAAAACGGTGAACCGGCCCTGCTCCGAGATCATCACAGACCTCAAAAATGTACTTTGGCACGGCTTCCATCGCCAGGAACCCGGCAAAGACGATGAACGGAAGGAATGAGAGAACCTCGCCGATAATTACACCCGTATGGGTATAGAGCAGCGCAGTGATGGGCTCGTCGATCAGTCCGAGTTTCTGCAGAGTTATATTCACCAGACCATTTCGCTGCAGCACCGGGCGCAGAGCGAAAATCCGGATGATCTCGGACACCATGAACGGCAGGATGAATAGCAGGATTACCCGGTGCTGCGCAACCTGCGGAACAGACGTCCTGAGGAAAACGGAAATTGGAAAACCAATTACAAAACAAATCAGAACCGCGATCGATGAGTAATACATCGAAGACAGGAGATTTTTGAGCCGCGCGGAGAAGAAGAAGTTTTCGTAGGCTTGCAAGCTGAATCCCGGCTCCATCCAGAACTGGGTCCGCTCGAACACGCTGAAGACCACTGTCAGCGCCATTGGCAGGGCAAAGAACAGCAGCATAAACCCGATCGGAATATAAAAAACCCAGCGCGCCGATCTCTCCGCTAGACTTGGGCGATAACGGCCGGCGGGAATGATCCCGCCGGCAGATGCCGATTCGGTCGGCATTGGTGCTTACGCCCCTTGCACCCTGGCCCACCAGTCCTGATAGGCGCGGATATTCGTCGGGAAGACGTTCTGCCAGGAGTTCCCCGGCACGGCCAGGCGATCTTTCTTGCGCGCGAGGCGATCTTTGATCTGGGCGCGTGTATCCGCATCGAAATCGTCGGTGCTCGCATCGACATACTCGACCACACCTTTCATCTGCGGTGTAAAGCCCAGACCCGCCAGGGTGCGCGCGCCGAACCAGGTGGACAGATAGACGTTGGCCAACTTATAGAAGGCATCTTCCATGCCGCGTTCCTTGCCGCCGCGGGTCAGCATGACGACGTTGTTCCAGGCCTGGTGGCCTTCTTTCATCGTACCATAGCGGATGTCCTTGCCGCTCTTTCGGCCTGCGACGATCTGGATCGGCTCCCAGGTGGACGCGACCAGCACCTCTTCGGACGCAAGAAGGTCGACACCGTTCTGGAACCCATCCCAGAAAGTGCGGAACTGGCCCTTTTTCTTCATGTCGATCAGGAACTGACAGACACCCTTGACCTCCGCCTCGGTCATGTCCGAGGGGTTTTCGATGTCCTGCTTGCCAGACTGCTTCAGATAGATTGCGGTATTGGTCAGCGTCGGACCGAAATCGTTTTGCAGTGCCGAGCGCCCCTTGAACTGTTCATCGAAGAGAGCTTCCCACGAGTTCAACTCTTCGCCGATGACATCGTGATTGTACGCCAGTGCGTCGGCGTTCGAGATGTACGGAACGGCCACGATCCGGCCTTCGAAGCGAATTGTATCGGCAGCCGAGCCGCCATCGAGATAGCGGTTTTCGATATTGGCCCAGTTCGGAATGCGTGACACGTCCAAATCGGCAATTACACCTTGGCTTGCCAGCGCATCTTCCATGCCGCCGCCATTGTCGGTCATGGCGTCATAAAGCGCGTTGCCATCGCCGACGACCATCTTTTGAATGGACTCGTCAGCGCGAGCACTTTTGGCGATGGCAGCAATTTCGATACCGGCCTGCTGCATCATCGTGCTCCAGTCCGGCTCGCCGACACGTGCAATTCCTGGTGCCCAGAATTTCAGCGACCCGGACTGAGCCGCCGCGCTGCGAGGCAGACCGGCCGCCACCGCCGCCAATCCCATCAGTGCCATCAACTGGCGACGATCGAATTCCATTTGGATCATGATAAGCCACCTTTCTCAGTTCTGTGCGGCACTATCGGCCGCCCTTCGTTTGACATAGCGCTACGCGGGGTCGTTACACGCACGGGCAGGAGGCCGACGCTCCGCGGAACTGCCGTCATGACCGTCACTCGAGGATATGGGCCGTGAATTACCCCGCCCGCAACCCTTAGCCGACACTGCGACATCCTGAACAATCCTGACACTCGAAACAATAGTTTCGTACACAAAAAATGAAAAGGGAAATTGCGGAAATGAGAGCGAACACCGCCCAAACTTTGCTAGGGATTCAGCGGAGGATTCTTATTTGGCTTAATTTCAGGTGGCTAAAAAAGTAGCGGACATAATTAAACTTTTACCGCACAATGTATCCAAAATCTCAGAGCTCGATTCGGATTCAACGATGCAATCACACAACATTGCAGCCACCGGCGACATGACGTTTCCGCAGGCGAGCCGTCCTCAGGACGGAGCGAGTTGCCTGTCGGGAAAACTGGTCGCCATCTGCACGCGCCCGATCTCCGAGCGCGACCTGCGGCAGGCCGCGCGTCTTTTGCTGGACTGGTGCGGAATTGCGATGGCCGCGACGGCAGAGCCCGGCTCGGGCGCGGCACGCATGTGGGCGCGCGCGACCCACGGTGCCGGCCCTTGCACAAGTTTCGGCGCCGCAGAGGCGACGCCCGAACTGGCCGCCTTCGTCAACGGGTCGCTTGGCACGATTCTTGAAATGGATGATCTCCACCGTGCCTCGATCATGCATGCAGGGGATGTCGTGATCCCCGCTGCGCTTGCCGCGGCGCAATATAGCGCGGCGCCGGCGCGGCAACTGCTGGAGGCGATCGTGGTCGGTTACGAAGTGGCGCTGCGCATCGGCGCCGCAGCCTCTGCGGCCGGCTATACCGCCTGGTATAATTCGGGAGTTTGCGGCGGCTTCGGGGCGGCAATGGCTGCGGCGCATGCAGCGGGAGCCTCTGCCGACACAAAGATCGATGCGCTGGGTCAGGCCGGGATGCAGGCCTCCGGTCTGTGGCAATGCCGGCTGGAGACCACCGACAGCAAGCCGCTTGCGACGGCTCATGCCGCGCGGGCAGGCTTAACCTCGGCCTTCATGGCAATTCATGGGTGCAGAGGTGCCCGCCATATCTTTGATGGGCGCCTGGGGTTCTTTTCCACCTATTACCCCAAAGCAGACCCAGCCAACGTGCTGGCGGGTTCCTCGGACGATTGGAAACTCCATGAAGTCAGTTTCAAACCCTGGCCTGCGTGTCGTCATGTCCATCCTGCGGTTGGCCTGGCGCTTGACCTGCGTGGTGGAGTTGACGTGGAGGCAATCGAGGGCGTCACCGTGCATACTTATGCTGCCGCAATCGATTTCTGCGACACAGCTTCACCACAGACCTCGCATCAGGCGCGCTTCAGCTTGCAGCATTGCGTGGCAGTCGCGCTGAAACGCGGAAGCCTGCGGCTGGCCGATGTGCAGCAAGCGGCACTAGGGGACGCCGATCTGGTCAGGTTGCGGGGGCTGATCCGGCTCGTCGAAGACCCGAAACTGTCTGCCGCCTTCCCGCACAGGATGGGCGCGCGGCTGGACATTGACGGCTTGGGTGAGACCCGGCAACGCGCAACGACTGAAGACGCGCTCGGTGACCCGGAAAAACCCATGGATGAGGCGGCCCTGACCGAAAAGTTTCTCGCCAACCTCGCCTGGGCGGATGTGGGCCAAGCCGATGCAAGAATACTGGCTGCAGCGATTACCGCCCTGCCAGCCACCGACAAGCTTGAACGGCTGAACGCCGTACTTCGTGCGGTCACCTTGCCCCGAAATGGCAATTCCGGAGATGGCCGAGAATATGACTGACACTACGAGCCTGAAATCCGCCATTCCCTTCGGCCCCGTCGATCTGGAAGACGGATGGGCACCCGTTCCCGGAGGTGCCGACGGTGTCATACAGAAGATGCTGTCTGGCGAGTTGGACGAAACCGCCGGTACAGGGGTCCGCACCCGGCTGATCCGGTTTCAGCCCGGCACCGTCGCGCCGAACGAATTTCTACATGACTTTTGGGAGGAAGTGTATCTGATCGATGGCAATCTGAATGCGGGCGGAGTGGAATTTCATGCACCTGCCTATGCCTGCCGTCCTCCTGGCACACCGCACGGGCCCTTCGCCTCGCCCGACGGCTGCGTTTTATTTGAAATCCAGTACTACGTCTGAAAAAGGAGCCGGCCCCCGCATGGACCTTCAACTATCCCAAAAACATGTAGTAATCACTGGCGCCTCAAAGGGCATCGGCCTTGCAATCGCGAAAGAATTCGCCGCCGAGGGTGCCCGGGTAACGCTGGTGGCGCGCACGCGCTCAGCGCTATTGGATGCACAGTCCGAATTGGCGGCCACGGCAGGGTATGCTCCCGACATTCTGGAATGCGATCTGTCGCAGGATGCTGGGCGTGAGGCGCTGTCTGCCAGGCATCCCGGCGCCGATGTCTTGGTTAATAATGCCGGCGCCATCAAGGCCGGTCGGCTTTCGGATTTAGACATGGAAGACTGGCGTACTGGCTGGGATCTGAAGGTTTTCGGATATATCCATCTTTGCAAGCTTTATGCCGATGCCATGTCGCAGAGAGCGTCGGGAACAATCATCAACATCATCGGCATGGGCGGGCGTGCAGTTCGCCCGAACTATATCTGCGGCGCGGCCGGCAATGCGGCTCTGCTCGGGTTCACCAATGCCCTTGGAGCAGAATCGCCGAAACATAATTTCCGGGTCTTCGGCATCAACCCTTCGCCAACGCTGACCGACCGCATGACGACGATGTACCGAACCCGCGCGGCCGAGGAACTGGGCGACGCGGACCGCTGGGAAGAGTTGGTGAACCCGGAGGCATTTCCGTTCGGCCGACCAAAGAACCCCGAAGAGGTGGCGGCGCTTGCAGTCATGCTGGCCTCGCCGCGGGTTAAATATCTGTCCGGCACGGTGATCGATCTAGACGGCGGCGGACAATG
>CAXMMX010000032.1:0-5624 GCA_964194535.1 uncultured Alphaproteobacteria bacterium
CTGAGTATAGCACAAGAGGGCCAGCGCGACGCTGACCCTTTTCTTGTCGTGCCTGTACTGTTCCCTGTATCTGTTACCTGAATTGTTACCTATTGATTTTTTGTTGCTTAGGTATATTAAAGCAACTAATTGATAAAATTAACTAATAGAGGCTTTCTCAGCTGGTTGTACAAATGGTTGTGCACCAGGATGATGGCGGTCGCGGAGAGTTCAAGGGCGCGTTTGACGATCTCGCGGACATAGACAGGCGTATGGTCGATGGTGCCTTCCTGCTGAACCACGTCGGCAATGATCCTGTTGCGTTTGTCAAGAAACAGGATGCGGAACTGCTCTTTGGTTTTAAAGCCCATAGCGGCATGGCAATAGCTCAGTACGGCGGACCAGGAACCCAGCACGGGGCGGTCCATGACCTGGCCCTTCATGAGACGCAGCGCGGCAGAGCGGATGAGTTTCATTTCGGTGATGACCGCGTCGCCAACCCCCGAGACTTCGCTGAGACGATTCCCGGGGGCGTTGACGACTTCGGGGAAGGAACCGAACTTGGCGATCAGTTCTTTTGCCAACGGCTTGGTGTCGCGGCGCAGAAGCGCGCGGAACAGGACGAGTTCAAGAAGTTCATAGTCGGGTAGCGCGTCGCCGCCAAGTCGCGGAAACGCTGGCGCAGCCGGTCGCGGTGACCTAGAAAATGAGGTTTACCGGCGTCTTTAAAACCCATTATTTTTCGGGCCTCAACCCGTTTCATAGGGTGGGTGGTGCAATCCCGCCGGCGATACGGTGAAAATGTCGACGCCGGTCTCGGTCACACCCACCGTGTGCTCGAACTGGGCGGACAGGGAGCGGTCACGGGTGACAGCCGTCCAGCCATCCGATTTGATTTTGACCTGCGGTTTGCCGAGGTTGATCATCGGTTCGATGGTAAACAGCATGCCGGGACGCATTTCGACACCCTCACCCTGACGCCCGTAATGCAGGATATTGGGGCGGTCATGGAACAGCTGCCCGATACCGTGTCCGCAAAAATCGCGTACCACGGAGCAGCGCTCTGATTCCGCGTAGGACTGGATAGCGGCGCCGATGTCGCCGATATGATTGCCCGGCGCCACAGCCGCGACACCGCGCATGAGTGCTTCATAGGTGACAGCGTTGAGCCGTTCGGCTGCCCGCGGGATTTTGCCGATGGGGTACATGCGGCTAGAATCTCCGTGCCAGCCATCCAGGATAAGCGTGACATCCACATTCAGAATGTCGCCTTCCTTGAGCACGCGTTCTCCCGGGATTCCGTGACAGACGACGTGGTTGAGCGAGGTGCAGATAGACTTGGTAAAGCCGCGATAGTTCAAAGGGGCAGGGCGTGCGCCATGATCCATGGCGAATTCGAATATGAAATCGTCGAGGGACTGGGTGGTGATACCCTGTTTGATCTCTTCGACCAGCAAATCCAGCGCCCAGGCCGTCAGCTGGCCGGCACGATGCATGCCTTCGAAGGCCTCGGCACCGTGGATTTTGATTTTGCTGTCCGGCTTGCCGGCGCGTAAGAGTTCCATGTTGGACATGAGGGTCCGCTTCCTCTCATGCGGTTTCAGTCTCACTTACGGCGAAACGGGCTTTTACGCAACTGGTGGCAGGGCGCAATCAGTCCATCTCATCGTGTTTCACGTCATCACAACAGGTATGCGCCCGGATACATTAATGGCTTGTGGGGTTAACGCACAATTATAAGCAAGGGCCTCAACGCCCGCTTGCGTTGCCGCATCGAAAGCCTCGCCATAGGCCGGGTCGATGTCGCGTGCGAGTGAAAACGCTTCCGCGTCGCCGCGCTGAACCAGATAGACCATCACCGCGCGGTGACCCTCCGCCACCATGCAGGACAGCTCGACCAGATGTTTCCTGCCGCGGCTGGTGACCGAATCCGGGAACTCGGCAAGGCCAGAATTACGCATAAGATGAACATTTTTTATCTCAACATAACAACGGGATAAATCATCTTTCTCAAGCAATATATCAATTCGGCTGTTGACCCCGTATTTCACTTCCCGCCGCAGCGCCCGATAGCCTGACAATTCCGCAATTGCACCCGATTGAATGGCCTCCGCCACCAGCCCATTGGGAAGGCTGGTGTTGATGCCGACAAGCACGGGCCCCGCGCCCAAATCCACTTCGAGGAGTTCCCAGGAGAATTTGAGCTTGCGTTTGGGGTTGTCATTCTGCGACAGCCAGACCTTTGAGCCGGGCTCCGCCAGACCCAGCATGGAGCCCGGATTGGCGCAATGGGCGGTAATCTCCTCGCCGCTGTCGAGTTTTACATCGGCAAGAAATCGTTTGTAGCGCTTTATGAGGCGGCCGGTTTTAAGGGGGGCTGAAAATTGCATGGGGGGTGAATTTAAAAACAACAGTGCATAGGGGCAAGAGACTAGGGGTTGCGGCAAACAGTTTATAGTGTGAGGGGAGAGCTGGAGGGAATGGCGTGGCGAAGCAGGACGGCAAGACGCAGGATATCGTTACGGCGGCGCTGATTGTCATTGGCGATGAGATCCTGTCGGGGCGGACCAAGGACAAGAATACCGGCTATATCGCGGATTATTTGACCGCGATCGGCATTCGCCTGGGCGAGGTCCGGGTGGTATCGGATATTGAGGACGAGATCGTCGCGGCCCTCAATGGCTTGCGCGAAAAATATACTTACGTGTTCACCACCGGCGGTATCGGCCCCACCCATGACGACATCACTGCAGACGCGGTGGCGCGCGCCTTTGGTGTGCCCATTGATGTTGACGAGCGCGCCGTTGCCATGATGCGCGAACGCTATGCGCCGGGCGATCTGACCGAGACCCGGCTGCGCATGGCGCGCATCCCGGAAGGCGCGGACCTCATTGAAAATTCGGTCTCCAGGGCGCCCGGCTTCATGATCGGCAATGTCATTGTCATGGCCGGCGTGCCGCGCATCATGCAGGTGATGCTGGACGATGTGGCGCCGCGCCTTAAAACCGGGCGCAAGCTGCTGACGAGGACCGTGCGGGTCGAGCGGCCCGAGGGCGACGTCGCGCCGGGGCTTGAGCGCGTTCAGCGCGATTATCCGGACGTTCAGATGGGCAGCTATCCGTTCTTCGTTAAGGAGAAACTGGGAACCCATCTGGTTTTGCGCTCCGATGATGAGGAAAAACTGGATGAAGCGCTCAAGTCGATCTGGCAGATGCTGGAGGCCGAAGGCTTCACGCAGTTTGCATCGGAAGTTGACCTGGCCGGGTCTGCGGACTGAGGGCGGGAGCGCGAAATGATCCATCCCTGCCATGCGCAAGGCCTCGGCTCCTGGGATCAGGTGAGCTGTTATTGCGAGCGGGCGCTGAACCCGGACTTCTGGGCTGAGCCGATCAACGCCATGTCGAATCTGGCGTTCCTCATCGCCGCTCTGTTCGCCTACACCGATTTGCGCTCCAGGGGGCCCGGGCGCGGCGGACCCGCCATCCTTGTCCTCATTGGCCTGCTGATGGCGGTTGGCGCGGGGAGTTTTCTGTTCCACACATTTGCGACCCAGTGGGCGCGGCTGGCCGATGTGACGCCTATCGCCCTGTTCATCACCCTCTACATGGCGCTGGCGCTGCGCTGGTTCCTGGGGGTGAACATACCGGGCGCGTTCGCTATTGCCGGGCTTCTGGTCGGCTTGACGCTCACCATGTTCCTGTGCGGCGGTGTGCTGCCCGAGGGGCTGTGCAGGGTGCTCAGCACGTCCTTGAGCGGGTCTGTGGCCTATGTGCCGGCCCTGATCGCGCTTGCGGTTGTCGGCATCATCTTGTACCAGCGCAAGCACCGCGCCACCGACTGGATGCTCTCGGCCCTGTGCGTGTTCACCCTGTCGCTCATAATGCGCACCCTTGACGGCTGGCCTGCGGACGCGGCCTTGGGGTGCATGGTGCGCGAGATGGGCGAGCGAACGGTTTACCTCGGCACCCACTCGGCGTGGCATATCCTCAATGCGGTGACGCTCTATTTGTTGCTGCGCGCGATGATTGAAAACCCGCCGGAGGAGGAGGCGGGGTGAAGACCTAATATCAATTTGTCATGCCCGAATTTATTCCGGGCATCCATTTCGTGACCGTGCAGCGTGTCGAGGGGGTAATGGAATGGACCCCCGGAACAAGTCCGGGGGTGACGAAAATATAAAACCCCGAGTGGCGGGACCTCACTGACGAGATTGGTTGAGACTCACATCTGGGTTCCCGCCGGAGCCTGTCCTCGGGCAGGCCAAAGGCCAGACCCGGGGGCGGGAATGACGGTGCTAGGCTGCTTCGTTGTCTGCCACTCCCGAATCTCCTAAAGCATTTTCACTATCTGGCGTTGGAGACACTTCCTTTGCATTCTTCTTAGCGGTAGCGATTTTCTGAACTGCAGCTAAGCGGTCTTGTCTAGTTCTGCGTGCGATGTACCACTCGTCAAACAACAGCTCGATCAGCTCAATCAGCGCCTGCGCTTCATTTGGCTCGACATCAATGACCAGATCGATGTCTTTCTCCATGTGGGCACCGATGTTACCGATGCTGCGAACATGGTCGATTGCATCAACGCTCTCGACAGTTACACCTGAGGCCATCGAGCCATCTTCAACTTGCACTCGAAGCGTGGTGATCTCGTCAATAAGACGGCCTTTCTTGATTCCACAAAAATCACGAATCATTCCTTGTAGGCAGCGTCGCGAAAGAGTTGCAGATGCTTTAGGGCTTAAATCTTTGATGCGACAGGATTCGAGATAATCAGTGCGTAGTGGCTCGGGAATGAAATCCGGCTGCGGTTTTGCAGCCGATTCAGGCAATATTCTGCGACTGGCAATTACATCTTTTATACCGATGAAATTACCACCTCGACCCAATGCTTTGGTCCCAAACGAAAAATGGACATCAATTTGACTGCAATCCGGATTTGAACAGCCGATAGCAGTTACGCGATATGCGGTATCCCCATGGCAATTTTGACCAATGTAAATCTAACTTGCTTGAGTGTGAAATTTATTGTCCGTAATTGTTTGGTGATGCCCCGCAAAACGAGCAAGTCCAATTTCTACCTTCCATTTCGATCTCCTCTTCACTAGGCGACCTTTCGATCCGCAGGTTGCAGGTTCAAGTTCTGCCTGGATCGCCAACAAATACAATAACTTAAGCCAAGCCCTTCAAGCATTTTTTTGTTGCATTGTCACCATATTTTATCGTATATTTTCAATGGTTTCCAAATGTTGCAAAAAGCTCCATGCAACAAAGTGGCAACAAAAACGGGTATTTCAGGAGGCAGCAATGAGCGTTCGCAAGCGGACTTGGACGAACAAGGACGGCGCCCAGAGCGTCCGGTGGATCTGCGACTACCGAGACCGCACCGGCAAGCGCCATGCCGAGAGTTTTGAACGGAAAAAAGACGCGACTGATCGCGCGGCGGAAATAGCGACGGACACCAAAGCGGGCCGTCACGTTCCGCGCAGCCGGAGCATCACGGTCGCTGAAGCTGGTGAGAACTGGATCGAGCAAGCCGAGACAATTGACAAGTTGCAACGCACGACGGTCACGCGATACAGGGCACACCTCAAGATCCACATCCTTGCTCACCTCGGGCACCACAAGCTGTCCGATCTCAGAGCCCCCGAT
>CAXMMX010000033.1:0-35252 GCA_964194535.1 uncultured Alphaproteobacteria bacterium
GCTCACCGACAATGGCATCATCGCGTTCCACATCTCCAACCGGAATATGGACTTGCACCCGGTCCTTGCAGCAGCAGCCAGGGAACTCTCTCTGGCGGCACTCACCCGCAACGGCGGCCATGCCGGTAAACTCAAGACCGCATACAAATCCTCCGCCGTTATGGTGGTCTTTGCCCGCACCCGGACCCGCCTGGAGCCGCTGCGCACAATGGAAGGATGGGAGCCACTGGAGGACAGAGGGTGGCGCATCTGGACTGATGATTATTCAAATGTTCTCAGGGCAATACTGGCTTCTAACAGCCTTGAGAAAAGCACTGCAAAGAAGTCATCAAACCAGTGAGTGAACAAGGCGGAACGCCTCCGCCACGGTGCGCTCACGTACGAGGCTCCGCCCCACATCACCAAATGCGCAGCGCAGATGAATTGCGGACCCATCCCGGCGTTCCGCCGCAATGAATACGAGACCGACAGGCTTGTCCGGTCCCCCGCCGCCCGGCCCCGCAATACCCGTTACCGCGACCGCCAGGTCGGCGGGTGAATGGGCCAGCGCGCCTTCGCACATGGCGCCCGCAACTTCCGGGCTAACAGCACCATGCGTGTTGATCATCTCCTCAGGCACACCAAGCAATTCCATCTTGGCGGCGTTGGAGTAGGTCACAAACCCGCGCTCAAACACGTCCGATGATCCTGCAACCTCCGTCAAACTGGCGCTGATCAACCCGCCGGTGCACGACTCCGCTGTCGTCAGGGTGAGCTCCTGCGCACGCAACGCGTCGAGCAGGCTGGTGGCATTCCCGATAAGGTCGGTTGGCATAGGGTCAGCCCCTTTAACCCAATTGAACCATGACCGTTGCCTGGGCGGCAATGCCTTCGCCACGCCCGGTAAAGCCGAGGCTTTCCGTGGTCGTCGCTTTCACGCTCACCCGCTCGGGTTCAATCTGCAGAATTTCGGAGATGCGCAAACGCATGGACTCGCGGTGCGGGCCAATCTTCGGCGCTTCGCAGATGATCGTGACGTCGACATTGACAATCCGGCCCCCGCGCGCTCTGATCCGGTCTGCCGCATCGCGCAGGAATTGATCCGAGGCCGCACCACGCCATTTGGGATCGCTGGGCGGGAAATGCGCGCCAATATCGCCATCTGCGATGGCGCCCAGCAGCGCATCTGTGAGCGCATGCAGTCCAACATCGGCGTCCGAATGACCCGCCAGGGATCGCTCATAAGGTATTTTGAGACCGCATAACGTCACATGATCACCATCGGCAAAGGCGTGTACGTCAAAACCCTGTCCGATGCGACATTCTCCGGAATACGCGGCGCCTGCGCTGGCCAAGCGTTCCTCGGCCAGAACAAAATCTGCCTCTGTCGTCAGTTTGACATTGGCAGGCGAACCTTCGACGAGCGCAACGTTCATCCCATGCCATTCGGCAAGGGAAGAATCGTCGGTGAAGTCCGTCTTGCCCGTGCGTTCTGCCGCCTGGTGCGCTTCAAGCAGCTTTTCAAAATGAAATCCTTGTGGGGTTTGTACGCCCCACAGGTTCGCCCGCTCGACATTGCCTTCTATGCGTCCGCCGCGCGCCCTTTTCAAAGTGTCGGTAATGGCGAGGGCAGGGACAGCGCCTTCATTGTCCGCCAGAGCGCCAATGACACGCTCGATGAGCCCTGCATCCGTGAAGGGCCGCACCGCATCGTGAATCAGTACATTCCGGGGGCGCAACTCTTCAAGGCGCTCAAGTCCCGCGCGCACGGAGTCCTGCCGCATCGCGCCCCCCTGAACCGGCTCCAGAAGTTTGCCGGTAAAAGGTGCGGCGGCAGCCTCAAAATGGCTCCGGTCGTCGCCATGAATAACGGTCAAAATCGTATCAACAGAGCTATGGTACACAAAACTTTCCAGTGCCCGCGTCAAAACCGGCGTGCCTGCCAGAGGCCGGTACTGTTTTGGCATGCCTGCGCCGGAGGCACGTCGCCCACGCCCGCTCGCAACTATGACCACTGCTGTTTGCACTGCTTCAAAATGCTCCTGGGGTTTAATTCTGGGCTCTCATACATGAACCTAGCGGGACTTGAACCAGCTAGCCAGCCTTAGCCTTTACCAGAAGGGCAGCTAAAGTGTTGCGTATAACAAGGTTTCTGCTTAGTTTGCCTGCTCGATATGCAATATTCAAACTGACTATTTTTTGTGCGTTATGACCCATCAAGCCAGCACGCCCCAGGTTCTGAACACCCCTGAAGCCATACGTATCGGGACGGTACAACTGCCCAACCGGGTGCTTCTGGCGCCCATGTCAGGCATTACAGATTTGCCATTTCGCAAGCTGACACAAAGACTTGGCGCCGGCCTGGTTGTGAGCGAGATGATTGCCAGCAAATTGCTCATTCACAACAGGCGCGAGGAATTGCGCCGCATTCAAAAGGGTGGTGAACGCCCCTTCGTCGTGCAGCTTGCCGGGCGCGAAGCGCACTGGATGGCGCAAGGCGCACGGATTGCTGCCGACAACGGCGCCGACATCATCGACATCAATATGGGTTGTCCGGCCAAACAGGTCACCAGGGGACTCTCCGGCTCCGCCCTGATGCGCGATATAGATCATGCCCTCTCACTGATAGAAGCAGTGGTCGGTGCGGTGGATTTGCCGGTGACGCTCAAGATGCGCATGGGGTGGGATCACTCCAGCCTTAACGCTCCTGAACTGGCCCGCCGGGCCGAGCAGGCGGGCATACAGATGTTCACTGTGCACGGACGCACGCGCTGCCAATTCTTTAAAGACAAGGCCGACTGGAATTTCATCGCCCGCGTCAAGCAAGCGGTCAGCGTACCCGTCATCGCCAATGGCGATGTCCGAAGCATGTCCGATATCCGCAAGGCCCTCTACCTGTCAGGCGCCGATGGCGTAATGGTGGGGCGGGGGTGCTATGGCCGGCCCTGGTTTCCGGGGCATGCCGCTGCTGCACTTGTTGAAGGGAGAGACATCACCCCGCCACCCCTGGCCCGGCAAAAGGAAATCACCCTGCAGCATTTCGAAGACATGCTGGAGCATTACGGATTGCATTCCGGCGTCCGCAATGCCCGCAAACATCTGGGCTGGTATATCGAGGAAGCCTCTGACTCCGGTGACGAAGTCAGGCACTGGCGCGGACGGTTATGCCGCGAGGACAACCCGCGCGAAGTTCGAAACCAGATTTCCCAGTTCTATGACCAGCAAATGCGGGAGAGCGTATGAACGACGCCGGCAATATAAGCCTTGAAGCGGAGCGTGCCACCCATGAGGAACATTTGGCGGAGCATCTGCTCGAAGCCCTGCCGCATCCGGTACTGCTATTGGGCGAGGGCAACGTAATCCAATACGCCAACGCACCAGCGGAAGATTTCTTCCAGGCAAGCGCGACGCTTCTGCAGCGCCAAACCCTTGACGACATCGTCACGTTCGGGAGCCCGCTACTCGCCCTGATCGATCACGTACGCCGCTCCGGCGCCAATGTGAACGAATATGGCGTTGATCTGAGCTCGATAAAGGATGGCAGTCACACGCTGGTCGATGTTTATGGCGCTCCGGTGAGGGCAGCAGATGGCAAGATCATGGTGATGCTGCAACAGCGCACCATGGCGCAAATGATCGAACGGCAATTGACACATCGCGGCGCGTCAAGATCCGTATCGGGATTGGCCGCGGTCCTCGCCCACGAAATCAAGAATCCGCTCTCGGGAATCAGGGGGGCGGCACAACTTCTCGAAAGCTCACTGAGCGATGAAGACCGCTCTCTTACCCAGCTTATTTGTGATGAATCCGACCGCATCTGTTCTCTGCTCGATCGCATGGAAGTGTTCGGTGACGAGCGCCCCCTGAGCAAGGATCCGGTAAACATTCACGACGTTCTGGACCATGTGAAGAAGATCGCACAGGCTGGTTTCTCCAGTCATATCAAACTGGTAGAGAATTATGACCCTTCGCTTCCTGCCATACCAGGGTCTCGGGACAAGCTTATCCAGGCATTCCTCAACCTTGTGAAAAATGCAGCCGAAGCGATTGGTAAGGAACGCAGCGACGGGCAGATTTCCATGAGCACGGCTTTCCGCCCCGGCGTTCGTCTCTCCGTGCCAGGATCCTCGGCACGCGTATCACTGCCGTTGCAAATTGAAATTGAAGACAACGGGCCGGGCGTTCCCAGCGATTTGAAACCGCATCTGTTTGAGCCGTTCGTCACCACAAAATCATCGGGAAGCGGCCTTGGACTGGCGCTTGTAGCCAAATTCATCGGCGATCATGGAGGCATTATTGAATGCGACAGCACATCGCGCGGTACCATATTCCGTGCGTTGATGCCCATGCATGAAGGCGGCTTGGCCGGTGATTTTTCAAAGGAGATGTTATGAGCAAGGGCAATATCCTGATCGCGGACGACGACGCGGCCATCCGCACCGTACTCAACCAAGCCCTAGCGCGCGCCGGATATACGCCACGCGCAACCGGCAATGCCGCAACCCTGTGGCAATGGACCTCGCAAGGCCAGGGCGATCTGGTGATTACCGATGTGGTGATGCCCGATGAAAATGCGTTCGATCTCATTCCGAAGATCAAGAAAATCAGGCCCGACCTCCCCATTGTCGTCATGAGCGCGCAAAACACCCTGATGACCGCGATAGCTGCGACCGAATGCGGGGCCTATGAATATCTGCCGAAACCGTTTGACCTGAACGAGCTCATTTCCATCGTCACCCGCGCCCTTGCCGAACCCAGATCGGCGCCTCTGCCGGCGCGTGATCAGCGCGCCGACGAGTTACCGCTGATCGGGCGATCAGCGGCCATGCAGGACATCTACCGCGTGCTGGCGCGCCTTACGCAAACCGACCTCACGGCGATGATCTCGGGTGAGTCCGGGACGGGCAAGGAGCTGGTCGCGCGCGCGCTTCACGAATATGGCACACGCCGTAATGGCCAGTTCGTGGCTATCAACATGGCGGCAATCCCGCGCGAACTCATCGAGTCGGAGTTGTTCGGTCACGAAAAGGGGGCCTTTACAGGCGCCCAGACGCGCCATTACGGCCGGTTTGAGCAGGCTGAAGGAGGGACGCTGTTCCTGGACGAAATCGGTGACATGCCGATGGAGGCCCAAACACGGTTGCTGCGCGTGCTCCAGGAAGGTGAGTACACCACCGTTGGCGGACGCACGCCGATAAAGACAAATGTCCGCATCATTGCCGCCACCCATCGAGATCTTCAGCACCAGATTGATCAGGGCCTCTTCCGGGAAGACCTTTTCTACCGTCTCAACGTGGTGCCGATGCGCATGCCGCCTTTGCGTGAGCGCAAAGAGGACCTGGCCGATTTGACGCGTCACTTCCTCAATCAGGCGCAAGCCGATGGCTTGCCCGCCAAGAGCATCGATACAGCGGCTATTGAACGGCTGAAACGGCATCACTGGCCCGGCAATGTGCGGGAGCTGGAAAATCTGGTTCGCCGCCTCGTTGCGCTCTACAATCAGGACACCATAAGTGTGGACATTGTTGAGGCCGAGCTCTCTACCACCATGACTGCCGGCCATGACGAGGGGGAACAGCAAAACCTGAATGTCAGCCAATCTCTTGAATTATACCTGGCCGACTATTTAGCGGGTTTCGGTGAGGAGATGCCGCCTCCGGGCCTGTACCAGCGCATTTTGAGAATGGTCGAACCACCACTTATCACCGCAGCGTTGACGGCTACGCGGGGCAACCAGATCCGCGCATCCGAATTGCTCGGTCTCAACCGGAACACCCTGCGCAAGAAAATCCGGGATCTGGAGATCAAGGTGGTGCGTTCATCGGGTTGACGCGACAAACGTCCTCAAATAGCGAAGCGGTAGGACAGATAAAAACGTCCTCAAATAGCGAAGCGGTAGGATAAATACACGGATCCCGAATTGCGGCCCCGATTTGCGCACATGCGTATTAGGGCTGTTGTCCAAATTTCGCAACAATTTGTCACCAATGTGCAACATTGTGATGAATTTGCATCAGAGCTTGGGGGCTCCGGACTGTTGAGGCGGTTAAATTCGGGGCGATTGTGCAAAATAATGCATAGCTCTTGTACTCACGCCTTTGTTCCTGAGCTCAATATGAAGAACGCGCGTACCGCCTTGCGGCGTACGTTTTTGGGCTGGAGACCCAATTAACATGGTGTCTGATACGGCAGGCCATACAGAAGGTGATCAGTCGCGTTTCCAGAGTTGGGGGGGAACAACTGGCAAACCGATGTTTTTCCTTGGCCTGGTTCTTGTCGCCCTGTCCCTGCTGTCAGGCTTCGCGACCTACCTGATACTCACGGGACTAACGCCTATCGTCCCCACCCACTCGGTGGTGGTTACCGTATTATTGATCAATGCAGTGATGGCACTGGGAATGATCTCATTGATCGCCTGGCAGGTGACGGGGTTGTGGATCGCCCGGCGGCGGCAAGTCGCAGGCGCCAGACTTCATGTCCGGATTGTCTCCCTGTTCAGCATCATTGCCGTATTACCGGCTATTCTGCTGGCTGTATTTGCCAGCCTGTCGCTCGACCGGGGTCTCGACCACTGGTTCTCGAAACGCACCAAATCCATCGTCAAGAATTCGGTCGATGTGGCCACGGCTTATTTGAACGAGCACGGCCAGGTCATTCGCGCAGATGTCATCTCTATGGCATCCGATCTGGATGCGGCGGTCAACCTTGTCAGATCCGATCCGCAGAAATTTGGCCGATTTCTGACGGCTCAGGCCACAATCCGCTCCATTCCCGTAGCTTATCTCATCGATAGCAAATCCAAACTTCTGGCTTCCGCTGGCCTGCTGTTTGAAGACCCTTATGTTAAACCGCCAGAGGGAGCGTTAGGTTCCGCCAAAGAAGGCAAAGTGGTCATCATCGCACCGGGCAAGGCCAACAAGGTCGCGGCGATCAAGAAACTGAGCGAATTCACCGACACCTATCTCTTCATCGTTCGCCCGGTGAACCCCAAAGTGCTACAGCATCTGCGCACCACGCGTGCAAAAGTTAAGGAATACCAGGCACTGGCCGAGCGCCGAACCGGCGTACAAATCGCGTTCGCACTGATGTATGTGGCGATCGCCCTGACCTTGCTGCTGGCGGCAATCTGGACAGGGCTCTGGCTCGCCAACCTTTTGGTCTCCCCGATCCGCCGTCTCATTGGCGCGGCCCAGCAAGTATCAGAGGGTAACCTGAACGTTCAGGTCTCGACAAGCACGACCGAGGGCGATCTGAGACAACTCGGCACCACGTTCAACAATATGACCCATGAGCTACGTGTCCAGCGAGACCAATTGGTCGATACCAATGCCATACTGGATGAGCGGCGGCGTTTTACTGAAACGGTCCTGTCAGGCGTCACTGCCGGTGTCATCGGTCTAAATACAAAAGGCATTATCACGCTTGCTAATCCGTCATCCGAAAAGCTTCTGGGCGGGGGCAAGAAGCAGTTTGTGGACAAATCCATCAGCAGCGCCATTCCGGAATTCACGAAACTTTTCGAACGGGCAAGAAAACAGGGCGGCAAGACGGTCCATGATCACATCCATCTCGTACGAAATACCCAGGAGCGCAATTTTGCGGTGCGCGTGACCAGCGAACGTTCAGGATCCAAGGACTATGGCTATGTGATCACTTTCGACGACATCACGGAGCTTGTTACGGCACAGCGCTCAACTGCATGGGCCGACGTCGCGCGGCGGATTGCTCACGAGATCAAAAACCCGCTGACGCCCATTCAGTTGTCAGCCGAGCGCATCCGCCGCAAATATGGCGACTCCATAACCGGTGACAGGGAAGTCTTCGACCGCTGTACCGATACGATTATCCGCCAGGTGGAAGACATCGGACGCATGGTCGATGAGTTCTCCGATTTTGCTCGTATGCCCAAGCCGGTGATGGAAAAAAGCGATTTATGTGAGATTGCGCGTGAAGCGGTTTTCCTGTTTCAGGTGAGCCATCCGGAAATCACATTTGAAATGGATGTGCCTGCCAAACCGCTGATCATGAATTGCGACAGGCGCCTCATGTCCCAAGCTGTCACAAACCTGGTCAAGAATGCCAGTGAGGCTATCGAGGCCGACAGCGGTATACGCGGCATAATCGTGACCCGCGTGCGCTCGCGGTCCGGCCGCGTCATTATCGAGATTATCGATAATGGCAAGCGCCTGCCCAAGGAGAACCGTAACAGGTTGATTGAGCCTTATATGACAACCCGTGAAAAGGGCACCGGCCTGGGTCTGGCAATCGTCCAGAAGATCACCGAGCAACATGGCGGCCGACTGCAATTGCGCGATGCGCCCAAACGAAACGGCCAGGGCGGCGGCGCATGCGTTCGTATCGATTTTCCCCAAACCGCGGATACCGCTCCTGCCAAGGAATCCGGCGGACCAGTAAAAAAGACACAAGGCAGGCGCAAGTCAAAATCCACGCCAAAGCGCAGGAAATCTGGAAAACGTACTACCGCACAGCAAGGAGTGACTCATGGCGTCTGACATTCTCATTGTCGACGACGAGAGCGATATTCGTGAGCTGATATCCGGATTATTGGAGGATGAAGGACACGAGACTCGACTCGCCAAGGACAGCACCGAAACCCTCAGTGCTATAGAAGAGAGGAGGCCCTCTCTCATTATTCTCGATATCTGGCTGCAGGGTAGCGATCTGGACGGGTTGGAATTACTCGACCGGATCAAGAAATCACATCCCGACCTGGCCATCGTGATTATTTCTGGCCATGGCAATATCGAAACAGCAGTGGCGGCAATCAAACGCGGCGCTTACGACTATATCGAAAAGCCTTTCAAAGCTGATCGGCTGGTACTGGTTACCACGCGCGCGCTCGAAGCATCGGCGCTCAGATGGGAAAACCGGCAATTAAGGGAGCGCACTACGCAAAGCTCTGAAATGATCGGAAAATCTTCCTCGATCAACCACTTACGCCAATCCATTGAAAAAGTTGCCCCCACCAACAGCCGGGTTTTGATCAGCGGGCCATCCGGGTCAGGCAAGGAACTCACCGCGCGCGTTCTTCATAACTGTTCCACTCGCAAGGATGCAGCATTCGTGATACTGAATGCCGCGGCGATGGCGCCTGACCGGGTGGAGATTGAGTTGTTCGGCATCGAGGAGGGCAGCAGCGGCCAACAAAAGGTTGGGGCGCTGGAGGAGGCCCATGGCGGAACACTTTATATCGATGAAGTCTCTGACATGCCCATGGAAACCCAGGGCAAGGTATTGCGCGTCCTGGTTGAGCAGAAATTTCAGCGTGTCGGGGGTGGCCCCAAGGTCCATGTCGAAGTGCGAATTGTGTCGTCAACCAGTCGCAACCTGCAAATTGAAATTAAAGAAGGGCGCTTTCGCGAGGATTTGTTTCACCGGCTGGGCGTCGTGCCGATCAATGTGCCTTCATTGGTTGATCGGCGTGAGGACATTCCAGCGCTGGTCAGATATTTCGTCCAGCAACTCTCTGTCTCGTCCGGCTTGCAGCCGCGCCGTATCGGCGACGACGCCATGGCTGTCCTGCAATCCCACGATTGGCCTGGCAACATTCGCCAGTTGCGCAACAATGTCGAGCGGCTGCTGATACTCAGCGACGGTGATCCGAAAACACCCATCTCTGTGGATATGCTGCCCGACGAAATAACCAATCCTATCCCGCTGTCCCATGAAAGCAACTCCGGCGAGCAACTCATGTCGCTTCCACTCAGGGACGCACGGGAGATTTTTGAACGTGAATATCTTATGGCGCAAATCAACCGATTCGGAGGTAACATTTCCCGCACTGCGGAATTCGTAGGTATGGAACGATCGGCCCTGCACCGCAAACTTCGCGGTCTGGGCGTGCCCTCTGGTGAACGCGGAGCGTCGTCACCATAGTCACAACTGGACTTATTTCATTAGTCTTTCCAGTGCGATACAATTTTTTAATCCACACGATGCCGCACCTGCGCTATACCTTTCTGCCTGCGTGAGGAATTGCGGCTGAAAACCAAACCTTAGGGGCAAGGGACAATGAAGGTCCTCATTTGTGGGGCCGGCCAAGTCGGTTTCGGAATAGCCGAACGGCTGTCGGCGGAAAATAACGACGTCTCGATCATCGATAATTCAGCCAGCCTGGTTCAGCGGGTGAGCGATATTCTCGATGTGAGCGGCTTTGTCGGACACGGTTCGCAACCAGACGTGCTCGACGAAGCGGGCGCCCAGGATGCGGACATGATCATTGCCGTCACCTTGCATGACGAGGTGAACATGGTGGCCTGTCAGGTCGCCCACTCACTTTTCAACATCCCGACCAAGATAGCCCGTATCAGGGCTCAAAGTTATCTGGAGCCCCATTGGCGCAACCTGTTCTCCCGTGAGCATATGCCGATCGACGTCATCATCTCGCCCGAGATCGAGGTCGGAGACATGGTTCTGCGCCGCTTAAGTCTTCCGGGCGCCTTTGAGACGGTGAGTTTCGGCGACGGCGCCATCAGCGTTGTGGGTGTAACATGCGAGGAAGACTGCCCTGTCGTCGACACGCCCTTAAAACAGCTGACGGAGCTTTTTCCCGACCTTCCGGCCGTTGTCGTGGCGGTGGTGCGCGAGGGTCATCTGTTCGTCCCTCATGGCGGCGATCACCTGCTTGCCGGTGACGATGCTTATTTTGTTGCACCGAACTATCAGGTGGAGCGGACACTTAAGATTTTTGGTCATGAGGAGCAGCAGGCCCGCAGGATCATCATTGCTGGCGGCGGAAATATAGGCCTGTATGTGGCCAAGCGGCTGGAGGAGTTGCACAGCGCGACACGTCTCAAGCTGATCGAGACGGACAGGGAAAGAGCGGTCTCAATCGCCGAGCAATTAAACAGGACAGTTGTTCTACATGGCAGCGCCCTGGATGAGGAAGTTCTAAAAGAAGCAGATGTCTCCAAAGCGGATACCATGGTGGCGCTTACCAATGACGATCAGGTGAATATCCTGTCCTGCATCATGAGCAACCGGCTGGGTTGCGCACGCTCACTTTGCCTTCTCAACAATGCCGGATACTCGGCGATGGTACGTTCACTGGGAATAGACGCCAGCATTAATCCGCGCGGTATTACCGTTTCACGCGTGCTGCAGCATGTGCGCCGGGGACGCATCCGGGCCGTGCATTCCATTCAGAACGGAGCAGGGGAGGTGATCGAGGCCGAAGCACTTGAGACATCGCCGCTGGTCGGCAAGCCATTACGCGAAATTGATCTTCCCGACGGTTTGCGCATCGGCGCCATTTTAAGGGACGGTGAGGTTCGCATACCCGATGGCGATACGCAGATTGGCGCCCATGACAGGGTGATCCTGTTCGCCACGGCTGAAAATGTGCACGAGGTTGAACAAATGTTCCGCGTCAGCCTCGAATTCTTTTAGAAGGCCTCTCCGCGATGCGCGCAGTGGCAGTTCTGTACATACTCGGCTGGGTTCTTGCGGTTATTTCCGCGGCAATGCTTATCCCCGCCAGCTTCGCTGTCGCTCTCGACTCCATTGCTCACATACAGGCCTTTGTCGTGCCGGCTTTCGTGGTGGGATTTCTCGCCGGGGGCATGATCATCGCTTTCAAAAGCCGGGAGGTATTTGCGGGACGCCGGCAAAGCCTTCTCTTGCTGGCGCTGGTGTGGATGGTTGTGCCAATCGCCGGAGCATTGCCATTCTATACATCCGGCTTTCCGGGACATGCGGTCGCTGCCTACTTTGAAGCGGCGTCCGGATTCACGACGACTGGCGCGACAGTACTATCAGATCTCTCACAGACACCGGCCAGCATCATCGTCTGGCGGGCGTTGCTTCAATGGCTTGGCGGTCTTGCCACCCTCATCGCGCTGGCAACATTGGTCGGTCCGCTATCCGGGAATGCTTTGATCGACAGACAATTGCGTTTTATTGGACACAGCACGCACGGCACGTCGTTACATATGAAAGAGGCTTTACGCTCGATCACGCCGCTTTATGCAGCACTCACCTCAGCCTGTTTCATAGCGCTCACCGTTTCAGGAATACCGGCCTTCGACGCCTTTTGCCTTGCTCTTTCTACACTGTCGACGGGGGGCTTCATGCCACGCGAAGGTACGTTTGTTCTTTATGGCGCGCCCCTAGCCGAGTTGACGCTTGCAATTTTTATGACCATCGGCGCCATCAGTATCATCTGGATCAGGGCGATTTTCCAGACGCGCTGGACGCTCGTCAGAGAAATACGCGAGCCGCTCTGGATTTTTTGTGCGGTAGGCATATTCGGTTTCTCGCTGGCCATTACACTGGCCATCAAAACCGGGGAATTGGGTGCTATGACACTCATCCACACGGTTACCCTTGGGTTGGCATCGGCCGCGTCGATCATTTCCACCACCGGCCTTGCCGTTTCCAATCAAACCAATGAACTGGTTCCCTACATGGTTCTGCTGGGTGCGTGCATCATAGGCGGCGGCCGCTTCTCCACAGCCGGCGGCCTCAAGGTCTACCGTATCGCCTCCATGATGCGTCAGCTTGGCCGGGAATTCCGCTTGCTGATCTATCCCCACGGTGTGCGTCCCGCCCGTTTTGGCGCCGAGACAATCGATCTTGAGGTTGTGAAAGTCATCTGGATTACACTTTCGGCTTTCATACTGATCATCGGCATAATCACCATGATCATCGCCTGGGCCGGCGGCGTGCCTTTCTCCGGGGCACTGCTCGCAGCTGCGGGTTCCGTGTCCAATATCGGACCTGCATATGAGTTCGCCCGGGTCGTCGATTTTCCCAACGCCCCAACTTACGCCGAGATGGGATCCGTGGCTCAGATCGCGCTGTGCGCCGGCATGATACTCGGCAGAGTGGAAATCCTGGCTCTTTTGTCGATATTCAACATCATATTCTGGCGCGACTAGGCCTTGGATAAGCTTTGGTACTTGTTTGTCCCCTAGTCGTAGAGCTGGCCATGCAATCAAGCGCAAAATGCTGATTCATCCGATTCGTCATGCCCTGAGATGGCAGGTTCAATGTCAGGTTGTATGGTGGGCACGGCCCCCTTTTGTAATTTAAAGACAAGCTCTTTCAATGCTTTACCGATATTCAAATTCTTGTCACTTGCGGTCATCCACAACCATAGCGTCTAATAGGAGGTGTGTTGTTTATGAGACGTGTGATAGTGTGGAAGTTTAGTATACTGCGAATAAGCGGGCGAATTGTTCACCGCATAAAAAAGACGGTACTTACATGGCGGCAGAAAGATCGCAAAGTCTTCAAGATATTTTTCTAAATCATGTTAGAAAGAACAAGACACCACTTACGATCTTTCTTGTAAATGGTGTAAAGCTTCAAGGCGTGGTGACGTGGTTTGATAATTTCTGTGTGCTGCTTCGCCGTGACGGACACTCCCAGCTGGTCTACAAACACGCCATTTCCACTATTATGCCCGGCCAGCCAGTTCAGCTGTTTGACGAGGAGGAGCCCGGCAAAGAAACGCCGGACTGATCATTGCGTAGCGTAGACCCCAGGAAATTCAAATCAGATACAGCCGGTAATGATGCCAAGGGCCTGGACACCCGCCTTGCGCCAACGCGCGCGCTTGTCTTGTGCCCGGTCTTGCAAAACAGAACCGGAGCACCTGCCAGGGCGGGCGCACCGGCAAAGCCTCTCTTGCGCACGCCGCAGGCACAGCTTGATGAGGCCGTCGGCCTGGCGCGCGCAATAGGGCTGGACATATGCAGCAGCGGGATCGTGCAAATCTCCAAACCGCGGCCGGGAACATTGCTTGGCAAGGGAAAGGTCGAGGAGCTGCGCGGGATCATCGCGGCTGAAGATATTGACCTTGTGATTGTCGATCACCCCCTGACACCCGTCCAGCAGCGCAACCTTGAAAAGGCCTGGAGCGTGAAGGTTCTCGACAGGACCGGATTGATCCTGGAAATTTTCGGTGACCGGGCGCAGACGAGGGAAGGGCGCCTTCAGGTCGAACTGGCCCATCTCACCTATCAGAAAAGCCGCCTGGTCCGCTCATGGACTCACCTGGAACGCCAGCGCGGCGGCGTCGGGTTTCTCGGCGGCCCGGGCGAAACCCAGATCGAATCTGACCGGCGCGCCCTGCAAGGCAAGATTACGCGTATTGCCCGCGAGCTGGATCAGGTGAAGCGCACCCGCTCGCTCCACCGTAAAAGCCGCAAGAGGGTGCCATATGCGATCATCGCCCTCGTGGGCTATACCAATGCCGGAAAGTCCACGCTTTTCAATCATGTAACCGGCGCCGAAGTTGCCGCCGAGGATCAGTTGTTCGCGACCCTGGACCCCACCATGCGCGAGATCCAGCTTCCAGGCGGCACCAAGGCCATCCTGTCGGACACGGTTGGATTTATCTCCAATCTGCCCACCGGCCTGATTGCCGCCTTCCGCGCCACCCTTGAAGAAGTACTCGAGGCCGATCTCATTCTGCATGTGCGCGATATTGCCAGCGAGGAGAGCGAGGCCCAGGCCCGCGATGTGGAAAATGTGCTGGGTGAGCTCGGCATTGAAGTGTCTGAATCTCGCGAGCGCATGCTTGAAGTCTGGAACAAGGTGGATTTGCTCGACGAGGTACGCGCGTCTGAAATCCGCCACGCTGCCAAGCGTACAGATGGCGGCGCGTTGTGTGTCTCGGCCATCACCGGCGAGGGCGCGCCAGCGTTGCTTTCGAGTATTGAAGCGAGGCTCAACGCGTCGGACAGGGAGGTGGAAATCACGCTTGATCCGGGCGAGGGCGCGCTCATGAACTGGCTGCATGAAAATACGCAAATACTCTCTTCTGACACCGACAGTCAGGGCCGAACCACTTTCCATTTGCGGATTTCGCACGCCAGGGAACAGCAATTCACCAAACGCTTCGCCAACCGGCCAAGCGCGAGCGCGGCGGAGTAGGGCCTCTTACGGGACGCGAACCCTCAAGAGGGTTCTTCCACCTCGCGCGCCTTCACCTCGTCCCAAATCGCGTCCATCTCGGCGAGGTCCGACTGTTCAGGCGTCTTGCCTTTCGCTTTCAACAAGTCTTCGATTTGCCCGAAGCGGTGGATGAATTTTGCATTGGCGCGGCGCAAGGCGTCTTCAGCGTCAACCTGGAGATGACGCCCCAGATTGGCGACGACGAAAAGCAGATCGCCATATTCTTCCGCGATTTTTTCCCGGCTCGGGTTTTCAAGCGTCGTCGCGTCTTCAAGCTCGCCGATTTCTTCGCTTATCTTGTCGAGCACCGGCTCCATGGACGGCCAGTCGAAGCCGACGCGGGCGGCTTTGTTCTGGAGTTTGACGGCGCGGACCAGCGCGGGCAGGGCCAGCGGCACACCCTCCAGCACGCTTTTCCCAGGTGAAAATTTGCCGGTTTTCTCTTCAGCCTTGATACGCTCCCAGAAGCCATCCGGATCAAAATTCGCCCGCTCTTCATCGGAGCCAAACACGTGCGGGTGGCGGCGGATCATCTTCCCGGCGATGGCGTGAACCACATCGTCAAACGTGAAATGCCCGTCTTCCTCGGCCATCCGGGCATGATAGACGACCTGCAAAAGCAGATCGCCAAGCTCTTGTCTCAAGTCCTCGAAATCGGAACGTTGAATCGCGTCGGCCACCTCGTAGGCTTCCTCGATGGTGTAGGGCGCAATCGTCTCAAATGTCTGCTCCACGTCCCACGGACAGCCGGTCTCGGGCGCGCGCAGCGCCGCCATGATGGACAGGAGATCGGCGATGGTTTTCTTGTCGGGAGGAGGAGGCGGCATGCAGTCTGTTTAATCGAGTTCCCCGTCAAAGCAAACTGTCACCCGCTGTCGGGGCTGCTGATGGCTGCTTCAAACGCACCAATGGCAAGAACGCTGTCGCTAGCAGGCTCGGCAGGAAAGGGCATTGGAAAAGTTGTACGAAAGTGCGCTAGCGGTGCGCTTTGGTTATTGGGTTTCATTATGGCCACGCTTGATGGTAGCGATAGAGACCCCCATGTTGATCACGCGCCGTTGGCGCTTCGGCCTAAGGGAAGTACAGGCGCGCTATAATAATCATCATAGCACAAAATGCCACCGCAAATGGAAACAGGACGTCCAGATAAACGAAAAGACGTATGCGCCATCGAGCGCTGAGAATACGTGAGTGAGGGGCGCTGGACACCCACTTTTCGAACCCCTTGGCGCAAGGCCCTTTGGGGCAAGCACAAAGCTGTCTGTGGATGCGTTAGGAGGTCTCCGTTTGTTATATTGGGTCGGATCAATTTTTTCGAATGAATTCGAAGGTGGCCATACTCCGAAGATCATTCTAATCTAATTGTAGGTGTCTTCTCGCAGCCGGTTTGACCAGTTGTACCAATCAGCCGCTGCGTAGAAGGCGTAAGAGACAGCGTTGTAGAGCAGCAATAGACCGATAATTCTCAGTGCGGTAATCTCGTTGACCGGATGGCCGAACGGCGTGAAACTACCCAGCTTCACATCTGAGAAGTACCAGAGTGCTATTACGCCGAACGAAAAGACAAGGACATTTCGTTTATAGCGCGCCCTTGTATCTCTAAGTGGAGACTCACCCCACGTACCACTGTTACCGGGTGGGGGGCCTGGACGCACGATCCTAGCCAAATCACGTCTCGTCTCTCCACCGTTTCGAACCACGAACCTTTCAGAAACATCCTCATGCTCAATCTCCTCTTTGAATTGACGTTCTGGAACCCGCCCGGATAGTCGCCCAGATCGGACGCCTTGAGCGCGCTTGACGGTGCTCACCGACACCTTGTGCCGGGCCGCGATCTTGCGATTGGTCAGCCTGTTTTTTGCCAGCCGCACGATTTCCCGGTTGCGCTGGCGGCGCATCCGCTCGGCGCTCTCCTTCCTGAAAAGCTCATAATGCGATTCGACGAATTCCGGATAGGTGTCTCATCATCGCCGCTGCCTGGCCGAACGGAGGGCATACATCCCAAAGGACAATACAGCTTTCCAGACTCCCTAAGCCCCTGTAGCCGCTCAGGATAATGAGAGGGGGAGATGGGGGCTGCGCGTTAACAATGGTCAACAAGTGTCCTTAACATCACCGCCTGTGATTCGCATAATGTATATTATGACAAATTATATCTGGGGTTTTGTGAGAGATGGGTGGGGAGGCCAAGAATGCAAAATGGGAGGCCAGAACGGGATGCCAGTCGCCCCCCTTATTTCTCGACTTATTTTTCCACCGTCTCGACGATTAACCTATTGAGCAGCCGCACGCCAAAGCCCGACCCCCAGCTCCGGTTCACGTCTGTCTTGGGGGCGTTCATGCCGGTGCCAGCAATATCGAGATGCGCCCAGGGCGTGTCGTCCTTGATGAAGCGCTGCAGGAACTGCGCGGCGGTGATCGACCCGCCATAGCGCCCGCCGATATTTTTCATGTCGGCCACGTCCGACTTGATCATCTCGTCATATTTCGGACCAAGGGGTAGGCGCCAGAGTTTTTCGCCTACCTTCCCTCCCGCCTGGGATAGATTTTCGGCCAGCTTGTCATTGTTGGAAAACAGGCCCGCATACTCCTTGCCGAGCGCAACGAGGATGGCGCCGGTTAACGTCGCCAGGTTCACGATCCATTTTGGCTGGAACTTGACTTGCGCATAGCAGAGCATATCAGCGAGCACGAGCCGCCCCTCGGCGTCGGTGTTAAGAACCTCGATGGTCTGGCCGGACATGGAGCCGATGACGTCGCCGGGACGATACGCGGTTCCGCTCGGCATATTTTCAACAAGCCCGATGAGCCCGACGACATTTGCCTTTGCCTTGCGCGCAGCCAGAGCGTGCATCAGCCCGACGACGCAGGCCGCGCCCGCCATGTCGCCCTTCATGTCGCCCATGCTGGCGGCCGGCTTGATGGAGATGCCGCCGGTATCGAACGTCACGCCCTTCCCCACGATGGCGACAGGCTTGCCGCCCTTCGCGCCCGCGCCCTGCCAGTTCATGATCGCGGCCATGGTGGGTTTTGCACTGCCCTGCCCCACGGACAGCAGCGCCTTCATGCCGTGTTTCGCCAGCGCTTTCTCATCGAGCAGCTGAACCTTGACGCCCAGCTTTGTCAGCGTCTTGGCCCGGGCGGCAAATTCCTTTGGTCCGAGAATATTGGCAGGCTCATTGACCAGATCGCGGGCCAAATTGACCCCCTCGCCCACCGCCTTGCACGCCACAAAAGCGCGTTTAGCCGCCGCCGCCTTGGCGCATTGCACGGTGATCCTGGCTAAATCTGTGTCATTGTTGTCACTGCTTTGATCTTTTTTTCCAGCTTTTGTCTTGTATTTGTCGAACTTGTAGCCCCGCATCAGTGCCCCGAGCGCGACCTGCGCCGCCTGTTCGCCGCTCACCTCATGGTGGCTTTTGGCGCGTTCCAGCACCAGCGTCACATCCGGGTTGTCGGTGCCCGAAAGCCTGGCCCTGAGCTGGCCGCCGAGCTCAAGCCAGTCATTGTCGCTATAGTCCTTCAAGGGCCCGGTACCGACAATGAGAAGGCGCGAAAGACCAAGTTTTTCCGGCACCAGGATATCCAGGGCGGTCTTCTTTTTTCCCTTGAATTTCCGTTGCTTGACAGCCCTCGTGATGGCCCCGCCACTGGTCTTGTCGAGTGCTTTTCCGTATCCGGAAAGGGGCGCCCCCTCCTCTGCCAGCAGGATCGCGACGCCCCGTTTTACGGGCGAGAGACCGGAGAAGGAAAAGCTGGTTGGTTTGCTCATGAGGGCGTCCTTTTGGCGACACATTGAAGTGCGTTGAAGCGCGGTTTCGAGATGCGTCGGCAGCGCCCCGGCACCATGATGGGATTGGGTCACAAAAAAACCCATTGCCCGGGTAACTAAATCGTGTGGGGCGCGAAGGCAAGAGGCGCCTTTTTTGGTCCAATTTGCGCCATGTTGCGGTGGTGAAAATGTCAGTTATTACATGCTCATGGCGACCTCGACGATGAGAATCAAATAATCTGGCGTCATGGAGCTGAAAACGGGGAGCGTACACGGTCTTCATGGACCTCTTTAGTCGATATATTTTCCGGCAGATTACTGGGAACTTTTTTCTGATCCTGGTCACGCTGACGACGATCATCTGGCTCTCCAGCGCGCTGGCCAAGCTCTCCTTGCTGACGACCAAGGGTCAGTCGGTGTTGATGCTGCTGAACATCACGGGACTGGCCCTGCCAACGCTGATCGGGATTATTGCACCCAACGCGCTTCTGGTTGCCTGCCTCTACACGCTCGACCGTCTCAATGGAGACAGCGAGGTTATCGTCATGTCGGCGTCGGGCGCCCGGGTGTGGCAATTCGGCTTTCCCTGCATCGCCCTGGGCAGCATCGTCGGCGTGTTCATTCTCATTCTCAATCTGGTCGTATCTCCGGCGAGCCTCCGGCAATTGCGTTCCTTTATCACCCAGGTCCAGACCGATCTCGTCTCTCAGGTGTTACAGCCCGGCCGGTTTTCCGCGGCAGAAGATGGGCTCACCTTTCACATTCGTGACCGCACCCCCGATGGCGAACTGGATGGGCTGATCGTGCATGATACGCGCGCGAAAGATCTGAGCATGACCTACCTCGCGAACCGCGGTCAGATCATATCCAACGATGACGGCTCCTACCTGGTCATGAAGGATGGGCACATTCACCGCAAGGAGAACGCAAAAAAAGACAATGAAGTCCAGATTGTCGCCTTCGAGCAGTATATCTTCGACATCTCGCAATACGGCCCCAAATCACAGGCCAATTCCCTTCGGCGCGGTGAGCTCTATTTATCCGAACTCATGAATCCGGATCCCGACAATCCGGATTACAAGCGCAATCCAGGCCGATACATGGCCGAGATACATGAGCGCTTTTCAACAGCGCTCTACCCTCTCGTCTATATCATGATCGTGATCAATTTCCTGGGTCATCCCCGCACCATTCGCGAGAGCAGGTTGTGGAGTATTTCGATGGCTTTTGGCGTTGCTGTTTTACTCCGGGTTGCTGGTCTTACCGCAACCAATTTGCTGGCATTGCAGCCCTCGGCTATCATTTTGGTATACGGTATACCAGTGTGTGCGATTCTCGTTGCAGGGATCACAGCACACGTTAGAATGGCACCATATGCACGGCCTAGAATGATTCTGGACGCTCTAGCTAAGCTTCAGATATTCAACAATAAAGTTATGGCCGTGTTGGGGGTTAAGACCGAACAGAACGGTGGACGGGTGGGATGACTGCTTCCGTTACCTTTGCGCGCTATGTTTCGTGGCGCTTTTTGGCGGCTATTTTGGCCGTAACTGCGCTATGCGTGCTGCTGCTCTTCTTTGCCGACATGATCGAATTGCTGCGCCGTTCAGGCAAGAATATCAGCCAAGATATTGCTGCTGGAAATCTGGTTGCGATTTCACTTCTGAGGCTTCCCTCCAGGTCGGAAATTATCCTCCCCTTCACGGTGCTGATCGGCTCGATCGGAGCCTTTCTCACGCTTAGCCGGCAATCGGAACTGATCGTGGCGCGCGCCGCCGGCATGTCAGTCTGGCAACTCATCATGCCCGGCATAATCGTGGCTACCACGCTCGGGGTGCTCATGGTCACTGTGGTCAATCCGCTATCTGCCGTGGCGAAGTCCGCATCCGAACGCATGTACGCCGAAACTTTTGGCAAGAAATCCTCATTACTGGACACAAAACACGCGGGAGCCTGGTTGCGCCAGGACGGCACCGACGGACAATCGGTCATGCACGCCCAGGTCGTCTCCAATCGCGGCCTTTCCCTGCGAGGTGTGAGCGTGTGGCATTACGGCAAGGATAAAAAATTCTCTGAACGCATCGAGGCAGCAGAGGCAGATCTGAAAAAGGGCTACTGGGTCCTTAGCCAGGCTACCATCAGCGCCGTTGGCCGCGAACCGGCCTTCTACGAGCAATATCTGGTGAGCACGCACCTCACACCTACCCACGTCAATGACAGTCTGGGGTCGGTCTCGTCCATTTCTTTCTGGGAATTGCCGAGTTTCATCGATCTTGCAGACAAGGCGGGTTTACCTGCCACAAGACACAAGCTGCGTTACCAGATGCTCCTGTCACTCCCGTTACTGCTGATCGTCATGGTTCTGCTGGCCGCGACATGCTCCATGCAGTCGTTCCGCTTCGGTAATATCCAGAGAATGGCAATTGTCGCTCTGGGTTCGGGATTTTTGTTTTTCTTAATTCGCGAAGTTTCCCACTCTATCGGGAAATCAGGTCTTGCCGCGCCGGAGGTCGCGGCATGGGCGCCTGCCGCGATAGGTACGCTACTCACGATCACAGTGCTGCTGCATCGGGAGGACGGATAACCGTGATGCAGTTTAGGCACATAGACAGCTGTGCGATCCGGGCAACGACCCCTGCCCGGTTGACGCACGCTTGGAGCAGGAAAAGGCTGGCAGTCTTCATCGCCAGCCTGCTTCTGCTCATTTCGGCTGCATTGCTAGCTACAATGCTGCCGAAAGCGGCCATGGCGCAGTCTCAGTTCGACTCGGTAATCCGGTCGGACTCGAGCCTGCCCATGCTGCTTCAGGCCGATCAGATGATCTATGACAATCAGAACAACAGGGTCATCGCCCGGGGCAATGTGGAGATCTATTACAACAACTACACATTGCTGGCCGACAAGGTGATTTACAATCGCGGTAACAATGTTCTGAAGGCGGAAGGAAACGTCCGCATCAAGGAACCTAACGGCGCATTGATCAGCACCAACCGGATCACGTTGACGGACGACTTCCGTGACGGCTTTATCCAGTCGCTGAAAATTGTAACCCAGGAGGACGTCCGCATCTCGGCGGTGCGGGCCATTCGCGAAAAAGGCGAAACGACTGTATTCGAGCAGGCCTCCTTCACGCCCTGCAAGATATGTGAGGACAACCCGGAGAAAGCTCCCACATGGCGCATCAAGGCCACGAAGATTATTCATAAAAAATCCGAGGCTACGATCGAATACAAGAACGCGACACTCGAAATGTTCGGTTACCCGGTGATGAAGCTCCCCTACTTCAAGCACGCCGATCCGTCCGTAAAACGCAAATCAGGTTTCCTGATCCCGAACGCTGGCAGCTCTACCGATCTGGGAACCTTTGTCGAGACCCCCTACTACTTTGCGCTCGCGCCTAATTATGACTTCACGCTGTCGCCGGTCTACACGTCAAAGCGTGGCATTCTGGTCAAGGGCAATTGGCGGCACCGCTTGAAAAATGGCCGCTACGACCTCAACCTGGCCGGTATCGATCAGACAGACAAGAAGGGCGCCTTCACCACCAGTAACAGGGATTTCCGGGGCTCGATCGACTCAGAGGGTGGGTTCAGACTCAACCAGTATTGGGACTGGGGCTGGGATGTGACCGTAGAGACGGATGACACGTTCCGCCGCTTCTACGATATCGACAATATTCTGATCACGGATCGCATCAATCAGGTGTACCTCGTCGGGCAAAAAGGCCGGAACTATTTCGACGCCCGACTGTATCATTTCGGCGGGCTGACATTTGATGACACTCCCACCTCGGAATCCCAGGTCCTTCCGGTCATCGACTACAACTACATTTTCAACGATCCGGTGATGGGCGGTGAGTTGAGCTTCGACACAAATATTGTGAGCCTCACCCGGGATGACGGCGGCGCAGATTCATCGAAGCTCATCACTGAAATCAAATGGCGCAAACAGGTCATCGATCGGCGCGGTCAGGTGATTACACCCTTCTTCAGCGCCCGCGGTGATCTCTACAATGTATCGAAGTTCACCGATCAGGTTACGGGAGTAATGTTTAAAGAGGAGAACACGGCACGAGGTATGGTCAGGGGCGGTGTTGAATATCGCTACCCGTTCATTCAGCGCACCGCCAATGCCGCGCATATCCTTGAACCCATTGCCCAGGTTATCGCCCGGCCCAATGCCGTACACCAGAATGACGTTCCCAATGAGGACGCGCGCAGCCTCGTGTTCGATGACACGCTGCTGTTCGATATCGATAAATTCTCCGGTTTTGACCTGATCGAGGGCGGTACGCGCGCTAATGTAGGATTGCGTTACACGCTGCAACGCTTCAATGGCGGGTATGTCCGTGCCGTTGTCGGGCAGAGCTACCAGCTGGCGGGCGATAATGATTTCCAGCCTGACAGCGGCCTTGAGCATGACGCGTCTGATTTTGTCACCGGTCTGTACATACAGCCAATGCAGTATTTCAGCTTTATTGGCCAGGCCAGGTTCGACAAGGATAACCTCGATCTCCAGAGAACGGATCTGTCTGCATCAGCCAACTATGGGCCAGCCAATGGCGCGATCATCTACGCAAACCTGGATGCACAGCCGGGACTGGGCATAACCACGCAGCGCGAGGAAATTCAGGCTCATGGCAACTTGCAGCTTGCTAAATACTGGTCGGTCTTCGGTAATGCCCGTTACGACATTACCAACTCACAACAGATCAGTGACAGCTTGGGCCTCAAATATTCTGATGATTGTTTCGCACTCACGGTTACCTACCAAGAGACGTTCATCCGTGACCGCGATATCCAGCCGAATGAATCAATCATGGTCCGTTTAGAGTTCAAATATTTAGGCGCGTTTGATACAAGTCCCATTTCGATAGATGATATCACTGGCCCGTGAGCGAACAGAGTGCAAATGACACTAACCCACTGAACAGTCATGCAATTATATATGCTCTTCAGAATCATGTTTGTCGCCCTTACAAGTGTGGCGAGCGTTGTCCTGTCGGGCTTTATGCCTGCATTGGCGCAGAGCGAACAGTCCATCGTCGTGCTGGTGAATGATGAACCCATCACCAACTATGACATCACGCAGCGCATGCGCCTGCTCACCATTACAACCCGTAAACCTGCCAGCGATGCCATGCGTAAAAAGGTCATTGAGGACCTTATTTCAGAACGCATTCAACTTCAGGAAGCGATCAAGAGCAGCGTCATCATTTCTGATGATCAGATCAATGAAGTGTTCGGCGGCGTCGCCAAATCGAACAATATGACGGCAACTCAACTGACCGCGTCGCTTGAGCAGCTTGGCGTCAATATAAAAACAATGAAGGAACAAATCCGCGCCCGGCTAGCCTGGCGTCGAGTGGTCCAGCGCAAATTCAGGAACCAGGTATCCGTCAATGCCTCGCAAATCGACAAGGCCATTTCCATTGAGGCGCCATCCGGCGACCAGCAAGAGGCGACGGAATTTCAGTTGCAACGAGTCCGTCTCGAATTGCCCGACGACGCCGACCAGAGAACAATTGCAAACCGCCTCGTCGAGGCGGGCCGGTTGCGTAGCCGCATCAATTCATGCAGCAGCATCGCCAAGGTGATCAAGCCTGTACGCAAGGCTTCGATGAAATCCATCGGCCGCAAAAAGGCGGACCAGGTTGCACAACCCACACGCGCCATATTACTGGCAACCAAAGAAGGCCAGATGACTCCGCCGACAATTACCTCGTCTGGCATTGAACTTTACGTGGTTTGCGCGCGCCGAACGGTCAACCGCAATGACAAACAGCGTCAAGAGGTCCGCTCCAAGCTCGTGTCTCAAGAATATTCTATCCTGGCGCGCCGTCACTTGAGAGACTTGCGCCAGGATGCTTTCGTGGAACGCCGCTAGAGGTACAATTGTCCATCAAGTGAAGAACAAGCCTGGCGCACAATGCCCCCTGTCGTAAAAAAATCCCCACCCCTACTCGCCCTCACCATGGGTGATCCGGCCGGTATAGGTCCCGATATCACTCTGCAATCATGGTGTGAACGCGATGCCGCGGGACTTCCGGCCTTCATTATGCTGGGAGATCCTGAAGTTTTCTCCACGCGCGCCCGGGATCTGGGCCTCACTGTGCCGATAGAGGAAGTGGGCGCGCCCGACGCCGCAAGCGCGTGGTTTGCGCGCGCGCTGCCCGTTTATCCGCTGCGCCTGCCAAAACCGGTTAGCTCCGGTATGCCCGATGTGACCAGTGCCGCAATCATTATCGAAGCCATCGACATTGGGGTCGAATGGGTTCGGGATGGCAAGGCAGCCGCCCTGGTTACCAACCCCATCAATAAAAAACTGTTGTCGGAAGCGGGCTTTGCCCACCCGGGCCATACGGAATATCTGGCCGAGTTGTGTGCTGAGGAGGGTAAAGCTCCCCGCCCCGTGATGTTGTTGACGAGTGGTGATTTGCGCGTGGTGCCGGTAACGATACACATTCCTCTCAAGGATGTGCCTCAAGCTCTCAATGAGCAGCTCATCATCGATACTGTGGATATTACCGCGCGAAGCTTGCGGAACTCCTTCCACATCCCGGCGCCCCGCATCGGCATCACCGGACTTAACCCGCATGCCGGTGAAGAGGGCACCCTGGGAGGAGAAGAAATTGAAACGATTGTTCCTGCAATTGAAAAACTGCGCGCAAACGGGCTCGACGTGACCGGCCCCTTGCCGGCCGACGCGGTGTTTCAGGAGCGCGTCCGTGGAACCTATGACGCAATCATCGCAATGTATCACGACCAGGCGCTGATCCCGGTCAAGACGCTGGCCTTCGACAGCACCGTGAATGTAACGCTTGGGCTCCCCATCACGCGCACCAGCCCCGACCACGGGCCAGCCTACGAACTTGCGGGAACGGGCAATGCAAATCCCGGCAGCCTGATTGAGTCGCTACGGCTCGCGCAAACCCTGGCCTTGAGCGAACTGGCTTCCACGTGACCAATACGCCCGACGGACTGCCGACTCTTAGCGACATTATCCGCGAGCACGGCCTTTCCGCGCGCAAGGGGCTGGGGCAGAATTTCATTCTCGATCTTAACCTCACCCGCTGCATTGCGCGCGCCGCGGGATCTCTTGAGGGTATCAATGTCATTGAGGTCGGCGCTGGTCCTGGCGGATTAACCCGGGCGCTCCTGCTGGAAGGGGCCGCGAAGGTTATCGCCGTGGAACGCGATGACCGGTGTATCCCGATCCTTGAGCAAATCGCGGAACACTATCCGGGCCGCCTTGATATCGTGCGCGGAGATGCGCTGGAGCTGGATTTGTCTGCCATTGCCCCCTCCCCGGCGCGCATCGTCGCCAACCTGCCTTACGGCGCGTCAACCGAATTGCTGGCCCGCTGGCTGAGCGTCGAGCCGTGGCCGCCCTGGTATGACAGGATGGTGCTGATGTTTCAGCGCGAGGTCGCGGAGCGAATCATAGCCCCACCCGGTAACAAGACCTATGGCCGGCTGTCTGTCCTTGCGCAGTGGCGCTCATCCCCACGCACAATTCTGACGCTGCCGCCACGGGCTTTCACACCCGCGCCAAAGGTTGATTCCAGTCTTGTCGAGTTCGTACCCCGGGTAAAGCCCGAACCGGCCGGGTCCACAGCCACATTGCAAAAGATGGTTGCGGCAGCCTTTGGCCAAAGACGCAAAATGCTGCGTCAGAGTCTGAAGACCCTCATGCAAGAACCTGAAAATACATTAGAAAATGCAGGTATCGACCCCTCGCTACGCGCCGAGGCCCTCACGGTCAGCCAGTTCTGCGCATTGGCGCAAATATGGCATGACAATAATATTGAGTAGCAATGCGTTATACAGCTTGTCTAAAGCTTTGTCTGGATGCTGCGAACAAATTTCGCCAATCCGGTTCTACGAATGCGTCTAAGCCGTTCTGCCGCCAAAATGGCCTTTAACTCCTGAAGGGATTGCTCGGCGTCAGTGTTGATGACGACATATTCGTAATCGTCCCAGTGCTGTATTTCATTCGACGCACCGGCCATGCGCCGTTTCACCACTTCAGGCGTATCCTGTGCTCTGCCTTTGAGGCGCGATTCAAGCTCATCTGCCGATGGCGGAAGGATAAAGACTGTAACGAGGTCTTTCTCATGATCTGTCTTGGTCAGATTCTCCGCCCCTTGCCAGTCTATGTCGAACAACACATCCCGGCCTTGTTGAAGAGCCTTTTCCACTAGCGATTTTGGCGTGCCGTAAAAATTGTCAAACACAAGCGCCCATTCAAGCAGGTCTCCATCATCCCGCATGGCGTTGAATTCTTCGGAACTCACAAAAATATAGTCCTCGCCGTCCACCTCGCCGGGCCGCATGGGTCTCGTCGTAACGGACACCGACATTTCCAGACCGGATTCCGCCTCGAGGAGTTTTCGCGACAGCGTTGTCTTGCCGGCCCCTGAGGGTGATGACAGAACGAGCATCAAGCCGCGGCGATCGATATTTTGGGATTGCTCACTCAATGTTCTGAACCTGTTCGCGTATGCGGTCGATAACCGCCTTCAACTCCAAGCCTGCTGTTGTGATATCTGAAGCGTTCGACTTGGAGCAAATCGTATTGGCTTCCCGGTTGAATTCCTGCGTCAGAAAGTCAAATTTTCGCCCGACCGGCTCGGTCTTTTCAAGCAGCTCACGCGCGGCCGCCACATGCGCTTTCAGCCGTGCAATCTCTTCCTCCATGTCTGCTTTGGCCGCCAGAAGCACAGCTTCCTGATGAAGGCGCTGCTCATCGAGTTGCGGCGCTTCTGCGAGAAGGTGGGCTAATTGCTCGCGAAGCCTCTTTTTGATCGTATCGGGTTCCCTGCCAGGCGATTTCTCTATTATTGCGACCAGCTTCTCAATCTCGTCCACCTGGCCTGCTATCTCTTTGGTCAGATGTTCCCCCTCGGTGATACGCGCTTCAACCAGGCTGTCGAGAACCACGTCGAAGTCGGACAATATGGCGTCCAGCCTGGCCTTGAGTTCAGACTCGTCCTCGTCCGCTTCGGTAAATTCAATCACGCCGCGCATGGACAGCAACCCATCCAGTGTTGGCGGCGTGGCATCGACCAGCCCGCGCGCTTTCTCTGCCGCCTGCACCACCTGCTGAAAAGTTTCCTCATTCAGCCGTGCCGCTGATTGACCGGAATCGCGCTGCACGCTCAAGGTCAGCGAACAATTGCCGCGCGCAAGCCGCTTCTTGCAGGCATCGCGAACGCCCTGTTCTATAGACTCGTAACCTGCAGGCATCCGCAGCCGCACATCCAGCCCGCGCCCGTTAACAGCCCGCGCCTCCCAATGCCAGGAATGCAAGCCGTGGCGACCATCGCTGCGGGCAAACCCGGTCATGCTCTTAAGTGGCATTGCATATCCCCCACCGGCTTCTTGTGCCGGACTGGCTTTCGCCCGCACTCAAATCAATCGCGACTCGCGCCATTTCGAGCGAGACTGTAAATCCTGTCGGCCCAGCCAACAAGCCGCCCGCAGAACAAGAATTCCCTGTATCGGGGATGGCGCCAGCAACCAGCGTGTCAGGGCGCAGGCTTGCGCTTTGGTGGTGGCACTGAACCCGCCCCACCTGCATTGGCCGGATCCGGTTTTGTAACGGGTATGAACACAGGCAGGGAAATGCCGCCGTCGGGTGGGGGCAAGGTGATGCTCAGCCCTTCAATGATGCTCTCGGAGATACCGCCAGGAGCCGTCTGCGAAGAAAGGCCGGATAAAACAGGTTGGGAAAGCAAACCACTTTCCGGCTCGGCGCCTACCGGCAGGATGTCGCTCTGGGCCGGCAAAACGATCTTGCCAGCAGCTATTGCGGCGGCTTCTGCCTTCGCCCTGGCTTCCGCCTCTTCCTTCTCGCGGCGCGCGCGCTCAATTCTGCGCCATACCGCCACATTGGCGTTGTGCTTTGCAAGGGAAGGCGCGAAGGCATGGCCACCGGTGCCATCGGCAACAAAGTAGAGGTCTTCCGTCTGGGCCGGATTGAGTACCGCCTCAATCGCCGCCCGCCCCGGATTGGCGATAGGTGTTGGCGTCAGACCCTTGATTTTATACGTATTGTAGGGCGTCTTCTTCTCCAGCTCGCTCTTGAGAATACCCCTGCCGAGCGTGCTCTTACCCCCTGCAATCCCGTAAATGATGGTCGGATCGGATTGCAGCGGGATACCCTTTTTAAGCCGATTTACAAAAACACCGGCAACGCGTGAGCGCTCGTCAGCACGACCTGTTTCCTTTTCAACGATAGAAGCCAGAATGATGGCTTCCTGTGGTGTTTTGACGGGCAAGCCGGGCTGGCGTTTTTCCCACAGGCGATTGACATATTTAAGCTGCTCCGCCTTCATGCGTTCGATCAGGTCCTGCCGGGTCATGCCACGTGAAAACTTGTAGGTATCGGGTAGCATTGATCCTTCCGAGGGAATCTCCGTGATCTCGCCTTTAAGCATTTTATGGGCGTTCAAGCGCCCCACAATCTGCTCGCTGGTCAAACCTTCCGGAATACTCACCTTGTGCAGAACGGCCCGACCTTCGACGAGCTTGTCGAGAACATTGCGCATGCTGGCGTGTTTGAGGATTTCATACTCGCCCGCTTGCAGGCGTTCCTGAACCTTGAAATAAATCACGCTGGCCACGAATATGCGCCGGTCGTTGATAATGCCGTCACGCTCCAGCCTCTCGGCGATCGCGTTCACTCCCTCGCCCCTGGGAATCACAAGGACAGTCGAGTGGGCAAGCGGCCCCCGCTGGTTAAATTGGTCCTTGGCAAAATAAATCAGGCCACCCAGCGCCAGCAACCCAATTACGAGCAGGCTCATCATCGCATTCATCAGCACGAAAATAGGATGGGTGCGTTTGCGCTTATGCCCTTTCGGTGGCTCTGGCGCCCGGGCAGGCTCAAGCACTTCGGCCGGGCTGCGCGGCCTCGATCCGTCATGGAGCTCGTCATTTGCGGCCATCGATTCGAGCGAGGAAGCCACGCGCCCCTGATCCGAAAAATCACCGTGATTCGACATATTTGATTTATACCTTTTCTGCATAGGAAAGTTCCACGCCAAATATGGCGAAAGCACGGATGCCGGAATATGTTCTAGCTACAGGATTGCGCGTGAGCGCGGGAAACCGCTTACGCTTCCACGCTTCGGAAGATGAGCGAGGCATTCGTCCCGCCGAACCCGAAAGAGTTGCTCAGCACCGTATTTATCTCCCTTTCCCGCGCCTTATGAGGCACCAGGTCGATGACAGTATCAACCGATGGATTATCGAGATTGAGAGTTGGCGGGGCAATATTGTCGCGTATGGCGATCACCGAGAAAATTGTCTCAACGGCCCCGGCCGCACCCAGCAGATGGCCAATGGCCGATTTTGTGGAGGACATTGAGAGATTAGCTGAGGCATCCCCGAACAGGCGCTCCACCGCCGCCAGTTCGATCTCGTCACCCATCGGCGTTGAGGTGCCGTGGGCGTTGATATAGTCGATGTCGGCCAGATCGATATCAGCCCGTTTGACCGCCGCCCTCATGCAGCGCTCTGCTCCATCACCGGACTCGGCCGGCGCGGTGATGTGGTAGGCATCGCCACTCAGCCCATAGCCAATGACTTCTGCGTAAATCGTTGCGCCGCGATTGCGTGCATGTTCAAGCTCTTCGAGCACGACAATGCCGGCGCCCTCCCCCATGACAAAACCGTCGCGATCTTCGTCATAGGGACGCGATGCGCGTTGCGGCTCATCGTTGAAGTGGGTTGAAAGTGCGCGGCAAGCCGCAAATCCGGCCATGGACAACTTGCATACGGGCGACTCCGCGCCGCCGGCCACCATCACGTCCGCATCATCGAGCATGATCAGCCTGGCGGCATCGCCTACCGCATGCGCTCCGGTCGAACAGGCGGTCACAACGGAATGATTAGGCCCTTTGAGTCCGTTTTGAATGGAGACATGGCCAGAGGCCAGGTTGATCAGCCGGCCCGGAATAAAGAAGGGGCTGACGCGGCGCGGCCCTTTTTCGGCCATCAGTAATGAGGTTTTCTCGATACCCTGCAGACCGCCGATACCTGAACCGATAAGCACGCCGGAGCGCGCCTGGTCATCGTAACTTTCAGGATGCCAGTCCGCGTCATCCAGGGCCTGTTTGGCGGCGGCAACAGCGTAGATGATGAAATCATCGACCTTGCGCTGTTCCTTCGGTTCCATCCAGTCTGTCGGATTGAATGTCCCCTTTGAACCATCGCCACGTGGAACTTCACATGCCACCTGGCATGTGAGGTCCGATACGTCGAATGACTCTACCCGCCGCGCTGCATTCTCGCCGGCCAGCAGGCGTGACCAGGTTTCCTCCACCCCGCAGGCCAAAGGCGACACTAATCCCAATCCGGTGATGACCACACGTCGCATATTCGTCAGATCCGTCTCACACGGGATTGCGGCTCTTCAGGAAATATCATCAGACAGCAGCACATCGGCCACGCCTGAGGGTAGCCACCGCGCCCCGCACCTTTGTAAGCACAAAGTGCCTTTAGAGGATTAGCGCTGCCGAAACAGGGCTTAAGAGCTGTTCTTTTCGATGAATTTAACGGCGTCACCCACGGTCAAAATCGTTTCCGCGGCATCATCCGGAATTTCACAGCCAAACTCTTCCTCGAAAGCCATAACCAGCTCTACAGTATCAAGACTGTCAGCGCCCAGATCGTCGATGAAGCTGGCTTTCTCAGACACCTTGCTCGCTTCAACGCCAAGATGTTCCACAACGATTTTGCCAACGCGTTCTGCAATGTCACTCATCTTCTTGCCTATCCATGATCATTCTCAACTCCCGTCTTACCGCCTACTGCGAGTGATGCAAGCTGCGATACTCCATTTCCGGCTCTAAGCCAAGCGGTTGGTTGTCCGTGATTTGGAAGTTCGGCTGTCTCTGTCCCCCAGAGATTGGCCGCTTCGTAACACACTTTATTCTGGTTGACCAGAACACCCTCATGCTGCCTGGCCCGCACCAAAACAAGCCACGCGCACTGTATTGTCGTCTAGACCATCACCATGCCGCCATTTACATGAATCGTATGGCCCGTCACATAGCCCGCCTCATCGCTTGCCAGATAAACGGCCGCCGCCGAAATATCCTCCGGTTTGCCGAAATCACTCGCGGGAATGGCGTTGGCAATAGCCTCCATCTGCTTCTCGTTCAGCGCCGCCGTCATCGGCGTCTCAATGAAACCTGGCGCGATACAATTTGCCGTGATGCCCCGTGTCGCCACCTCACGGGCAAGAGATTTGGTCATTCCTATCAATCCGGCCTTTGACGCGGAATAGTTCGGCTGTCCCGGATTGCCGATCATACCGCTGATGGATGCGATATTGACGACACGGCCATAGCGGCGGCGCATCATGCCCCGTAGGGCGCCCCGGATGAGCCTGAACACGGAGGTCAGATTGACCGTGATCACATCGTCCCATTCTTCATCGGTCATGCGCATAAACAAATTGTCGCGGGTAATGCCAGCATTGTTCACCAGAATATCCAACTGGCCGACCGCATCGTCAGCATCCGCCGCCAGTTTGGTAACCGCCGCGCGGTCATTCAGATCGCAAGGCAGTACATGAACACGCTCACCCAGTTCATCGGCCAATTCCTTCAGGCGTTCCTCGCGGGTGCCGGAGATTGCAACTATGGCTCCGTTGCGATGCAGATCGCGGGCAATGGCTGCCCCGATACCACCGCTGGCGCCTGTAACCAGCGCACCTTTTCCCGTTAAATCAAACATGGCTCCCATTCCCCTTAAACTCAAACCGAAGCGAGCGTTTGCGCTGCTGCTTCAACCTCTTCAGCTGTTCCGGCCGATGTCGCTTCGAGTGAGCGCTCGATACGCCGCGCCAACCCGGTCAGGACCCGTCCCGCACCAATTTCATAGAGCGTTGTCACCCCGGCATTGGCCATATACATCACAGACTCCCGCCACCGCACAATGCCTGTAATCTGTTCCACCAGGCATTTGCGAATTTCCTCCGGATCGGTGATTTCACCGGCCACGACATTGGCGATAAGTGGCACGGCAGGCTGTTTTATCTCTACTTCACCAAGGGCTTGCTCCATTGCATCGGCGGCGGGCTGCATCAAGGCGCAATGAAAGGGCGCGCTGACAGGCAGCAAGACCGCACGGCGCGCACCATAGTCCGATGCCATCTCGACCGCGCGTTCCACCGCCGTCCTGGCGCCTGAAACAACCACCTGCCCCGGTGCGTTGTCATTGGCTGCATGGCAAATGTCGCCATCTGCTGCTGCTTCGGCCAGTTTCTGAGCATCTGGCAAATCGATCCCGAGAAGGGCGGCCATCGCCCCTTCTCCAACCGGAACGGCCAACTGCATGGATTGCCCGCGTATTTTCAACAACCGCGCCGTATCTCCCAGGCCAAGTGATCCCGCCACGGTCAGAGCCGAATATTCGCCCAATGAATGACCGGCCACGAATTTAACCTTGTCTTTCAGGGAAATCCCCTTGTCCTGCTCCAGCACGCGCGCAGCGGCGACAGACACGGCCATGAGCGCAGGCTGGGTATTTTCCGTGAGTGTCAGCGTATCGAGCGGTCCCTCCCAGATAATCTGCGACAGCTTCAGCCCGAGCGCCTCGTCGACTTCCTCAAACACATGGCGCGCGGTCTCATGCGCCTGCGCAAGATCGGCGCCCATGCCGACTTGCTGGCTTCCTTGTCCTGGAAATGTAAATGCAACGCTCATTCCGACACACCGGATCGCTTAACAATAGAGTTTCATACCAGCCATTTGGTGGTACGAATTTTCGCGCCAAAGACACCGTTTCACCCATACGTGTCAAGCGCGGCATGACCAGGTGAATTCACCCCCCCCCCGCGAAGTTAACCGTTCGGCACCTTACCAAGGCTGCTTTAGCGGTTGCAAAGCTTCGCCAATCACGTATAAGTGCGCTCCATCACAGGCCCCGGCTGGAAGCTGAACGGAAGGTTTTGAAGCTTTCCCGTGTTTCCGCTCTTTCGGGTCAATTTTTGAGCCTTTCCTGGAATTTAGGGCTCAAAGAGGCTTAGCGCCGGGCCGTATGACAAAATTAAAGGAAAGGCAGTCTTCCATGCCGCTTTACGAACACATATTACTCGGCCGCCAGGATATTTCCGCGCAGCAGTTCGAGAGTCTTGTCGAGACCTACCAGGCCATCATCAGGGACAATGGCGGTTCTATCGAGAAAACCGAAAATTGGGGCATCAAGAACCTCGCCTATAAAATAAAGAAGAACCGCAAAGCCCATTTCGCACTCATGAATATCGATGCGCCGCATCAAGCAGTTGCGGAAATGGAGCGCCAAATGGGTCTTTCGACGGATGTCATACGTTTTCTGACGCTTCGCATGGATGAGCTGGACCCAGGTCCTTCAGCCATGATGAAACGCGGCGATCGCGATGACCGGCGCGGTGGACGCGGCGATCGTGACCGCGGCCCACGTGGCGACCGTGACCGTGACCGTGGTCCACGAACTGAAAGACCAAAGGCTGACGTACAGGGCGCTGAGAAAACTGCTCAAGCAGGGGAAAGTGTCGCTGACACCAGCAAGGCTGATACCAGCACCCCAGAGACCAGCAAGCCTGAAACTGACAAGGCTGACACCAGCAAGGAAGAGGAGTAACCACGATGGCCCCTTCATCTGGACGCCAGCCTTTTTATCGCAGGCGCAAGACATGCCCGTTCTCAAGCGACTCATCGCCGAAAATCGACCATAAGGATATCAGATTATTGCAGCGCTATATTTCAGAGCGTGGCAAGATCGTGCCGAGCCGGATTACGGCCGTATCGGCGAAGAAACAAAGAGAATTGGCCAAAGCCATTAAACGCGCGCGGTTCCTGGGTCTCATCCCCTACCTGATCAAGTAGGATCAGGACTGGCGCAAGCGTATTTTACCGACTGGTTGGGGCGGAAGGGAATAATCCACCTCTAACCGCACTTTGTATAAGGCGGGACAGCTAAACACATGAACTCACCACTCCTCATCGGTATTGGCGCGGGGCTCGTCTCCGCGGTTCTGTTTGCCTCGACCATGACCGGGTCGGTGCTGGCCATGGCGCTGTTTTATATTACGGCCCTGCCGGGCTTTCTTGCCGGGCTCGGCTGGGGGACCCATGCGGGTATCATTGCCGCGCTTACGGGCGCTGGTCTCACCAGCGTGCTACTGGCGCCGATGGCGGGCGTTGGATATTTCCTCACGCTGGGTCTGCCTATCGCCATTTTGTGTTACCTGACCCTTCTCGCCCGCCCGGCAGAAGAAGCAGCCGCGGACGGGCAAGCCGGCAGCGGTGCAATGGAATGGTATCCGCCGGGCCGGATCGTAGCGTGGACCGCGCTGATGGCTGGCGGCGTTGCCGCATTGAGCGTGCCACTGTTTGGCATGGACGTAGAGACCTACCGTGCCAATCTACAGGAGATCCTGGACAAGACCTTCTTCAGCCAGTTTCCCGATGGGATGCCTCAGGGACTGGACAAGGAAAAGATGGCCCCGGTCATCGAATTGCTGATCCGCGCGCTTCCCGCAGCCTCGGCCATTGTCTGGTTCGGGGTCATGCTCCTGAACATGT
>CAXMMX010000034.1:0-17276 GCA_964194535.1 uncultured Alphaproteobacteria bacterium
TATCGTCCTCCGGCCCCACAAGCCATCTTGCCACCGGCAAACCGGCTGGCCTACGCTATGGAGCGGGCCAGCCTACCGCAGGTCCAAAACCGTGCCAGACTCTAACTCTGGAGCTGGACCACCAAAGGGACCCCGGTCAGATCGTCGAAACGCCGTGCGCGTGTCCCAGCTCGAGACAATTCGCCGGGTGGGTCTTGAGGATATGATTGTAGAGCTCCTGGCCCTCATCGGCGCTGAGATAGGGGGTATCGCCTACGATGTTTCTTGCGTCTTGGAATTTCATTGTTTTTTGCCGCGCGGCATCGCGCAATCCTTGGGCCGGACCCTAACGCGCCGCTTCGAGCGTCTTTTCTATCAGCACGTCCGCGGCAATTTCAAGGGCGCCGAACTGTTTGGTGAGATCGATGCCGTTGGTGTTTTGTATTTCCATTCCGGTGTCCGACGACATATTCCAGCCATCGCCCCGCGGACTTGCTTCAATCAAGTACAGCTCGCCGCTATCCGCGTCGCGTACGATATCGCTGCCTAACATGGGTTGCTTTGGAAACACTTCGTGCACGCGCTCGGCAAGGGCGATCACATCCTTGTCGTAAGCGAGCGTATAGCGTGACGATCGCTTATTCGAAACAATGGAGATGCCGCCGCCGTCGCGAAAGTCGTAACGCGAATTCAGCGGCGGAAACTTGTTGTCGAGCTCGCACCGCCAGCAAAACAGCGCTTTGCCGAACAAGACGGCGACCCGGTAGTTGATCGCCCAGCGCCCGGTGTAGACGAAGCGCTGCACCAGCATCGCGCATTTGGAGCCGGGATGTTCGTCGGGATATGCATCTCGCGGTTTATAGCGCACACGCCCGGTACGTTTGATATGGACTTCGGCGCCTTTGCGGCCTAATTCGGGTTTGACCACCACATATGGACCCCACTCCTCGGGGTCGAGTTTCAGATCCGGCGTGATTTCTGTCCAGTCGGGCACCGGCACGCCTATTTCCCTGAGCCATTCATATTGCTGGCCCTTGGGCCATTCGTACCCTTCGAATACCGGCCCGCGCGGCGGCTTGAATTTCTTGATCGGCAGCGGAGATACCGTCAGTGTCGGAGCTTGCGCGGCCTGTGCCGCGTCGGCCCAGTTCAATTCCTTGGTATCGACGATAAATGTTTTTATATCCGGCCGCTTTTTGGCAATGGCCGCGGCAATTGTCTGATAATCGGACATGGCCATTTTGGCCGGTTGATAAACCAGAATGAGATTTGGCATCCAAGCACTCCAGGCGCTTTAGGGTTCGGACCCTAGTATCGGCCATGCCAAACATACCAATTGATGCAGTTTTGAACACCCTTCAAGGCCGATGAGTGACGCAACCGGTTACGGACTGCGCCGGGTTCGCCCGATTGAATTCCCACAACAACAATGCCATTGTCAGCGGGTGGTTCACCGAGGTTCCAGGCATGATGGAAAGCGCTGTCTTACCGCCAAAATCCGCCATTGCCTTCCTCAAGGAGTTGGGTGCGGACACAATTGCGCACCGGGCCAATCGCAATTTGCTCGAACATTTGATCGCAATTTACGAATTGTTGGCGCGGTGGCATCACGAACAGCCGGTTGCGGTCGCCGGGCTAATGCACAGCGTTTACGGCACGTCCGCGTTCGAAACGGCCTGCCTGGCGCCTAGCGAACGCCAGCGTGTGCGCGCAATCGTCGGCGAACAGGCGGAGCGGCTGGCATATCTGTTTTCGGCCATGGAGCGTGACCAGTTTCTGGACTCGCTGGGCTCGAACCGGATCGTCAGCAGGTTCGGGGATGGTGCTATCGCGGTCAGCGACGCGGACACACGTATCTTGTGCGAAATTCTATTCGCGAATGAACTCGATCTGGCAATCGCAAAGAAAGGCGCGGATCGTCCCGACAAGATCGAAAAAAAACTCGGTCCTGTGTTCAAAAAGACGGCTGACTATTTGTCCACGGCAGCCAAGAACGCTTATTGCGACGCGATCGGCCAAAATCCGCGGGACGGTACAAAACCGGTCACTACGAGCGAATTAAAGGCACATAACATCAAACACTTGCGGCAAGGCGAGGAAGCGTGACGAAGTTCAATATACAGTCATGGCAAATCCTCAAGGAATTCGGGGTCGGGGAAATGACCGTCGCATTGCCTTCGCGCATCAACCAGGCGATCCGCACACAAGACAATTCGAGCGAAGTGCTCGTAAAAATCATTCAGCTGGGTGTCGTGACGGTGTTCGGGGTCCTCTATCTTATCTCGCCCAAAACCGATGCCGGCACGGCGTTTTCGCCCGTACCCGTTGCGCTTGCATGTTATCTTTTGTTCAACTTAGCGGGTCTTGTCTGGGCCGTCCGGCGGGGACTGCCCAATTGGGCCGTCTATCTTTCGATCGTTATCGATATCGCGCTGTTGATGGTGCTGATCTGGAGTTTCCATATCCAGTATGATCAGCCGCCGTCTTTCTATCTGAAAACACCGACCCTGCTTTACATTTTCATATTCATCGCGCTGCGGGCGCTGCGTTTCCAGGCCCGGTTCGTGGTCGCCGCCGGTCTGGTCGCGGCTGCAGGCTGGGTCGCCATGATTTTGTACGTCACCATGTCCGACCCCCAGAACAACATGATCACGCGCGATTATGTGCACTATCTGACCAGCAATTCCATTTTGCTGGGCGCCGAATTCGACAAGATCATTTCAATACTGGTGGTGACGGGCATATTGGCTCTTGCATTGAACCGTGCGCATCGCCTTTTGGTGCGGGCCGTCACGCAACAAGCCGCGGCACAGGATTTGTCGCATTTCTTCGACGAATCCGTAGCCAACCTGATCAAGGGGTCCGAGGAGCAGATTTCGGCCGGACAAGGGGTTAATCGAACCGCGGCCGTCCTCAATGTGGACATCCGGGGATTTAGCCGGCTTGTTGCCGATATGGACGCGAACAATGTGATGGGAATGCTTGCGGATTATCAAAAACGACTGGTGCCCATCATTCAGGCCCATGGCGGCACGATCGACAAGTTTCTGGGCGACGGCATCATGGCGACGTTCGGCGTGGTCTCGCAAAGCGATACATTTGCAGCCGACTCGCTCAGGGCAATGGATCAAGTTATCGCCGAAAGCAAGCAATGGCAGACCACGAAATCCTTGCCCAGACTTAAACCGCTCGTGGTCAATGCCGCGATTGCGTCCGGTTCGGTCGCGTTCGGCGCCGTCGGCGATGAGAGACGGTTGGAATATACCGTTATCGGAGACCCGGTGAACCTGTCCGCCAAACTTGAAAAACACAACAAGGAATTAGGGTCGTGTGCGCTGACAACCCGCGAGACCTATGATCTGGCCGTCGCTCAAGGCTATGTCCCCGGCCGCGAGCTGGAAACGGTCACCTGCACGCTGCACGGGGTTAAGGGCGAGAAAACTCTGGTGATCATGGGATAGGTCTTTGTTTTTACGCATTTTCTAAGGCAAAAACCGCACACACTTTTCCTGAAAAATCTCTAGATCGCTTCATGTTTTGATGGAATCAAAACAGCGATCTATCTATTTGTTTATACGTATCATTTTTCCGATAACCGGTTCCCACTTATCGGTGATACGCACTAGCGCCAGGTGTTGCCGCCGTGCATAGGCTCGAGGCCTGTCAGTCCAGCATCATGTGCGGTTCACCTGCGCAATGCGCGTTTAATGCCTTCAAAACGATCCGCGCCGAAATTGTAACGCCGTTCAGGTTTGGCGCCGCGCCGCGAGCCGGCATGACGGCCGCCTGGTCGATGGCCGCAGCCAGCCGTTCAGGATCAAGTTCGGATTCGTCGATCACTATGGCGGCGTGCATTTCCGCCAGCAGGTTGGCCCGTCTTGTCTGCTCGGTTTCCCCGGCAGTGGCATTTGGAATGACGACTGCGCGGGTCCCGGTCTGAAAAATATCTACGGCCGTATTATAGCCGCACCTGGAAACAGATACCGCAGCACCCGCGATCAGGCTTGGCAGATCGTTCCGAAACCGGTGGACCTCAAGTCCGCTCATAGCATCGGACTTGAGGTGTTCGACCGCACCTTCACGCAGGTAAGGCCCGGTGACAACGCACCAGGTGTCATTCTCGAAACGGGTTTTGGGACGCGCTTTTACCGCGCATTTGAGAATGTTTTCACCGGTCGCGCCGCCGCCTGCGGAAACCACCACTTTATAGGCTTGATCGCTTTGCGCCGCCGGCGGCGGCGGTCCGGCAACAATGCCGGTGTAACGGATAAGACCGGAAATCTCCTCTGCGCGGGGAAAAGTGAGCGCTAGATCGGCAAAATCCGGGTCGCCATGAATAAGCACCAGATCAAAATAGGTCCTCAGGCACTGTAGTGTTTCCTCAACCCGGTCGGGTGATTTGTTCTCCTGCAGAATATCGCGCACGGAGCATATGATCAGCGGACGCGGGGTGCGTTTCCTGGCCGCGTCCAGCAATGGGATAAGCTCGAAACGCATTTGCCGGCGGCCAAAAGGAAACGCTTCGATCATGATGGCGTCTGGGCTTGAGCTTTCCAGCAAACCAAGCAATTGATCGCGCCGCTTGTTCTTGTAAGCGGGTCCCACTCGCTCCCCGGCGCCATCCCTGAGATCGGAAAATCCGCCAGGACCGGCCTTCAGCGGCGGCAATTCGATAACATGAATGCCCCCGGTCACCATGCCCTTGACCGGAACACCCCCCATGACGAGATCGATGGTAAGGCCCGCTTGTTCGAGCCCCGCGGCAATGCGCACGGACCTTACAAAATGGCCCAGGCCTTCAAGATGTTGTGTGTAAGACAGCACATGGCGGCTCATGAGGAGGTCACCGCTGTCTGGATCGCCTCCTTCATCCGCAGGCTTCCTTCAGGGTTGACCTCGAAGATATGCAAAGTACCCCATTTGATCTTGACCGGCGGCTTGCCGGTCATATCCCAACCGGTCGCTTTTGCCATAATCGTGCGGATGACGCCCTTATGCGTTACCGCGAAAGCATCTTTGGAAGATGCCCCAACCTCTATCAGCCAAGGTTGCACCCGGTCCAGCACTTCCTTTGGGCTTTCGCCCCCTTCAGGACGAAAGTCCAGGCCCCGCGCTTCATTGGCCGCCATTGCCGATCTGTTTCGTTGTCTCAGTTCAACAAGCGATTCACCCTCCCAGAGCGCCCAGTCCATTTCGATCAGCCGATGTTCGGTAATTATATTTTGTCCGCCCAGAAGGTGTGCCGTTTCGTATGCGCGCAACAGCGGGCTTGTGTACCACTGACGGGTTGAAACCCAGCCTGGCAGCTTCCAGTCAAGAACCACAGCCCGGCCTTGCTCGCTCAAAGGCTCATCGCGCTGGCCCTGCAAGCGGCCTTGTTCCGCCCACTTCGTTGGACCATGGCGCAGCAGCGCAAGCTCCGTCACGCTAGGATTCCGATTCCCAGATTGGATGTATCACCGGCGGGCATTGCTAACTTCCGCCTTCAATCACTGTCAGTGTGGGCGCGCGCCTGGCGGAAAAAATGCTGCCAGTATATTCGGCAACATTTTTTAGACCATCCATAAGCCCAGGCTGATCGGCTTCGGACGGCAAAGACTGCATGGGTAAGTGGCGTAATGCATCGGCCATCACATGGGGATCGTTGGCCTGTTCGGGATGCAGCATGGTGACCAGGCCTAATTCCTGTGCCCTTGTCGCGCGGATCAATTGCTCTTGCCTGGGGTGCGTGCGGGGCACAATGATAGCCCGTTTGTCGTAAGACAAGATATCGCAAAACGTATTGTACCCGCCCATGGCCACGACCCCTATCGCGCCTTTCATGAGCTGGCTCATATTATTTTCGAAATCGATAACCTCGACGTTTGAAAACGCTTGAGCCCGGTCATGGATCGCGTCACGGGCTGAATTTTTCATAAATGGGCCAAGTACCAAAAGGGCTGGATATGGTATCGTGTTGTCGCTCTCATAGGCTTTTAAAACCTGACCGATCAAGGCTTCGCCATCGCCGCCGCCGCCCACCGTGGCGAGTACATATGGATTTGTGAACGAATGTTGGACGGGCGATGATTTGATCACCGCATAGCGTCTGAGATACCCGGTAAAAGAGATCTTGGAATCTAGCACATTGGGCACATCCAGACCCTTGAGCGGGTGCCAGAATTCACGGGTACCGTATATCCAAAGCCGGTCGTAAATAGTCGCGACCTGGCTCAGGACTTCGTTTGATCCCCATTCTTCATCCAGCCGTTCGGGGGAATCCATAACGTCGCGAAGGCCCAGCACAAGCGAACAGCCGCGTTGTTTGAGCATGCCAAGCGTTTCTTCAAGCTCACCTTTCAGGCCGAGCGGCACTTTATCGACGATCAGCATGTCGGGTTTGAAGATTTCCGCGGTCTGGCGAATGATTGCTTTGCGCATGGCCAGGGTTTCATGCAGATCGATGTGCTCGTGCATCGATGTATATTCGCCATTATAAAGCTTGATGACGCTGGGGATTTTGACGAAATCCACGCGGGCCGGAAAGCTGAATCTGCCGGCCACCGTAGAGCCGGTGACGATGAGGATAAACAATCCCTTGTATTGCCTGATCAGGGAACTGGCGATAGTCCGGCAACGAGTCAGATGCCCCAGGCCCATGGTGTCGTGGCTGTACATCAATATCCGGGCGTGATCCAGGCGTTCCATTTTACAATACGATTACTACGCGCGGCCTCTTAGAAGGAGCGACCATGCCATATCAATCAGCTTTATGAAAGCATGAACGGTGCGCAAAACCAGCTTTGCCGGGCACGGTTATTTGTAAGGATCCGCGGCATCCCTTAGCCCGTCGCCCAGGAAGCTAAAAGCGATGATGACCATAATGACCGGCACAACCGGCAGCATGAGCCAGGGATAAAGAACCACCACATTGATATTTTGCGCTTCCACCAGCAACACGCCCCAACTGGTAATTGGCGGGCGCAAGCCGAGTTTGAGGAAACTCAAGGCGGTTTCGCCAAGGATCATTGTCGGGATGGAAATGGTCGCCGAAGCGATAAGATGGCTCATAAAGCCCGGGATGAGATGGCGGCCGATAATGCGGCGCGGAGTTGCGCCCATGAGTTGGGCGGCCAGCACATAGTCCTCTTCTCTCAAGGACAGCAGTTTGGAGCGCACCGCGCGCGCGAGACCCGTCCAGTCCAACAGGCCTAAAATAATGGTTATCCCGAAATAGACCAGCAGCGGGGACCATGTGACCGGCATGATGGCGGCCAGCACCAGCCACAAGGGGATGGTGGGCAGGGATTGAATCACCTCGATTATCCGCTGGATGACGAGATCGACCACGCCGCCGTAATAACCGGCTATGCCGCCGAAGGTAATGCCGAGCAGAAAAGTGACGGTGACCCCGAGCAGGGAGATCGTCAATGAAATCCGCGCCCCATAAATGATGCGCGACAGCACATCGCGTCCAAGCCGGTCGGTGCCAAGCAAAAATAAGGTGCTGCCCTCGGCTGGACAGAACAGGTGAAGATTGCTCTCAAACTGACCCCAGAGCTTATAGTCATCGCCGCGGCATAGAAAACGGATCGGGTAAATCTTCGTCCGGTTTTCCGTATAAACCCGGCTCAAATTGGTCATGTCGAGCTTAAAGTTCGTAGCATAGACAAACGGCCCGACGAAGCTTCCGTCATGGAACAGATGAATGGCCTGGGGCGGGGCGTAAATATGATCTACGTGGCGGCTGTGCAGATTGTAGGGCGCCAGAAACTCGCTGATCAACACCGACAGATAAAGCGCAATCAGGAATAATCCCGACACCACCGCCAGCCGGTGGCGCTTGAATTTCCACCACATCAGTGTCCATTGCGACGCCAGATAAAGCTTTTCCTGGTCCTCGCTCAATTGCTCGATCGATTGGAGATCGAACGGCGCCTGGGAAACGAAATGCTCTGTTTCGGCTTCGGATGGCGGAGTTTTTTCCCGGTTCATTTGGTCGAACCTCCCTGCAGCCGTATTCGCGGGTCCAGAATGGCCAGAGCAATGTCGGATACAAGCACGCCGACCACCGATAAAGTGGCGAGGAACATCATGAACGATCCCGCAAGATACATATCCTGACTTTGCAAAGCGGCAACCAGCACCGGGCCAGTGGTCTCCAGGGACAGGACGATGGCCACCAGCACGGAACCTGAAATTATGTTCGGCAAAATGTTACCGATATCGGCTATGAAAAAATTCAGCGACATCCGCAACGGATATTTCATCAGCGAGCGGAAAGGATGAAGGCCCTTCGCCCTGGCGGTGATGACATATTGTTTTTGCAGCTCGTCCAGAAGATTTGCGCGCAAACGCCTGATCATTCCCGCGGTCCCCGATGTGCCGATGACGATAACCGGGATCCACAAATGCGACAGGATGGATTTCAGCTTGGCCCAGCTCATGGGCTGGTTCAGGAATTCCGGATCCATGATGCCGCCGATCGAGGTCCCGAACCAGATATTCGCCAAATACAGCAAGACAAGAGCGAGCAGGAAATTAGGAGTGGCCAGTCCAATCAGGCCGATGAACGTCAAGCCATAATCCCCCCAGCTATACTGATGGGTCGCCGAATAAATACCGATCGGGAAAGCGACCAGCCAAGTGAAAATAATGGTCGATACGGACAACAGAGTCGTCAGGAACATCCGGTCCCCGACAACGCGGCTCACGGGCATCTGGTATTCGAACGAATAACCGAAGTCGCCATGGGTCATGCCATAAATCCAGAGCACATAGCGCTCCAGCACGGGCTTGTCCAAACCGTATTCCTTGCGCAGAAATTCGATATGCTGGGGGTCGACCGTTTCGCCCTGCATTTGAAGTTCCGCGATGTAGCTTTCGAGATAATCGCCTGGAGGAAGTTCAATTAACAGGAAAACCAGCATTGAGATGAGCAATAGCGTCGGGATCATGATCAGGATGCGTTTGAAGATATAGTGCAGCATAAGCCTGACCCTAGTTCGCGCGCTTGGAAAACCAGAATGTATCCGGCATGTACATGCCGAAATATGCACCCGGGCTCCAGTTGTAGAACCCCTTTTCGGGGACGTTGTTCAATGTGTTCGAGACAACCACCGGCTGTAGGGAACCGTTGACGATGCCGATTGAGAACACCTGATCGGTGTAGATCGAGAGCATTTTATGCCAGATTTCCGTGCGCTCTTTATCGTTGGTGGAGCGCTCCCATGCCGTGTTCAATTTTTGCAACTCGAGCGCCTCCTCCAGAGATGGCGGCGTACCCGCCCTGCCATTGGTATCGCTATACAGGCCCCACATCGGCCATTGCAGCTGCTGCTGGCTGGTGGGCGCCAGTTCCATAGGGCTCATCTGGGGTGAGGGGATGGCATTTTCCAGACCGGTCCAAACCGACATGACCGTTAGGCCGGAGGAAATCCGTTTGCGGAATATATCGCGTTGAGAGCTGCGCGATATCAGCTTGACGCCAATCTTGGCCCAGCTGTCTTGAATGAGTTCGAGAACATCGGTTTGCTCCGTGCTCTCGCCAGCGGTATCCACAACGACTTCAAGAGGCTCACCCGTACTCATCAGGCGAATACCGTCAGCGTTCCTGCGGGTCATGCCGATGTCATTCAGCAACTTGTTTGCCTTTGAAATATCGTATTTGGCCCAGGCATTCTGGTAGGCGGGGCGGAAAAGCGGGCTGTCCGGCAACACGGTATTGGCGCTTTCCCTGATCAAACCGTAATAGACCACCTGGTTAATCTCATGCCGGTCGATGGCCAGAGACAACGCCCGACGGAAGCGGACATCCTGTAATAATTTGCGCCACACCGGGTCCTTGGCGTTCAAATTGGGAAACAGGGCAACCTGCGAGCCTCGCGCGATGCGCCATAACCTGACATTAAAACCCTTCCGTTTCTCGCTTTCCTTGAGGAAAGTGTAATTATCAAAACGCAGATATCTTGCTTGCAGGTCCGCATCGCCACTGCCGGTCTTGGCGGGGATCATCTTGCTCGAACCCAGACCCACGACAACTTTATCGATATAGGGCAATTGCCGCCCAGCCTCATCGACTCTGTGATAATAAGGATTACGGCGAAAAATAAACTGCTGGGATGGCGGAGTGGTCGTGTTCATCCAGGGCTGGAGCGTGGGTAATTGCGGGTTTTCGGGACGGTACTGGCGTCCTCTTCTGATGTGAAGAGAAACCCAATTGCGCACGGCGGCGGCTTTGACCATTTCGGCAAGTTTTTCCGGGTCCTGGTAAGACGCGTGAAACTGCTTGAGATAGTGCGCTGGCATATAGATGTACAGCGGCCGCCCGCCGCTCAGGGCGAACAGAAAATTCGCGTTTGGCTTGTCCCATGTGTACCTGACCGTGGTCTCGTCGATCACCTCGAATACCGGCGGCTTACCGTCCACCAGCATGCGCGCCCGCGGACCCCCTCTGGACAATTCGTGGTTGTTGGCGACGTCTTTCCAGTAATATTCAAAATCGGCCGATGTGAACGGATGACCGTCCGACCATTTGTGCCCTTTTCTCAAGTGGAACGTAAAAATCCGGCCCTCTTCAACGTCATAACTTTTCACGATGTCCGGCACCAGATTTAGGTTCCGGTCATACCCTACCAGGCGGCCATATCCATAAACCGTCATCATGCGGATATCTTTTTGTTTGCCCATCAGCAACCGCATCGCTCCTCCGTGCCGTCCCGGCTTCAATCCAAGCTCCGGCAGATTAAGGACGCGCGGCTCGCCCGGCAGACGCTCCGCGACTGGCGGGAGCTTGCCGGCGGCGACCAATTCGGCAAACTCCGGGGTTTCCTTGAAATTGGAAGCAAGGCCGCTGTGCGCAAACATCAAGCTTGCGAACAGACAGAGTGCGATTTTAAGCCATGTCCTCATAGCTGGCGCAGCTGCCCGATATCGGCGTTCGGATTTGCCAGGACCAGATGACCCGGTTCAATCTCGAGATGCTGGAGCGGTTGTCCGGAATCGCTTCTGAACGCCCCCGCCCAATCGCCCTCGCCGTCGCCTGAGAGTCTTTGCAGCCCCTCAATGTCCAGAGGCCGGTCGAGGTCGGCGTATGGCACTGCCTGGAGGAGCCTTCGCGTATAGGGATGAATGTGAGCCTTAAACAGGGTCTCACTTGGCGCAACTTCAACGAGCCGGCCCTGATACATCACCGCAATGCGGTCGGCCATATAGTTGATCACCGAAAGATCGTGCGAAATGAACAAATATGTCAGCCCCAGCTCTTTTTGCAAATCCTTGAGAAAATTGAGAATCTGGGCCTGGACCGAGGTATCCAGCGCGGATACCGGTTCATCACAAATCAGCAGTTCGGGATTGAGCGCAAGTGCGCGGGCAATGCCGATGCGCTGCCGCTGACCACCCGAAAAACTGTGCGGATACCTGTTCAAGAACCGCGGATCGAGCCCGACGACACGCATCAATGTGGTAACCATTTCCGACTGCGAGCTGGCGTCGCCGATGTCATGAATGATGAGGGGTTCGCGCAAAATATCGAATACCGTCATGCGCGGGTTCAATGAACCATAGGGATCCTGAAACACCATTTGAATCCGCTGCCTCAAGGGTTTCAACTCGTCCAAGGGCAGGTCCAGAAGTTCCCTTTCCCCGTCATGATCCCTGAAGATGATTGAGCCGCTGTCGGCGGTGACTGCCCGCATGATCAGCTTGGAAACTGTCGTCTTGCCGCAGCCGCTCTCACCGACAAGGCCCAGGCATTCGCCGCGTTTGATATCGAAACTAACACTGTCAACGGTAACGGTGCGGGTTTGCATGCCCTGGCCGAAAAAACTCCCCTTACGGGTGGTAAACGTCTTGCGAAGATCGCGAACCGAAAGAATTGATTCGGATGCGTCTTTCGGTTCTGGCCGCTGCTCACCGCGTAATGGGCTAATTTCAGACTCAATATCGCGCAGCGAAACCAGCCGCTCATCGGGCTTCATGTCGAAATGCGGCACAGCATTGAGCAAGGCCTTGAGATATGCATGGCGCGGGTTTCTAAAAATATGCTCCACAGTGCCGCTTTCCATGATCTCGCCGTGATAGATGACGACAACGTCATCTGCCATATTGGCGACGACGCCCAGATCGTGGGTAATCAACAGGACGGCCATGCCCAGTTTCTGCTGCAGGTCTTTCAGAAGTTTCAGAATCTGAACCTGGATTGTAACGTCCAGCGCGGTGGTCGGCTCATCGGCAATAAGCAGGGCCGGTCTGCAGATCAGCGCCATTGCAATCATGGCACGCTGGCGCAGGCCGCCCGATAATTCGAACGGATACATGCGATAGGCTCGTTCCGGATCGGGGAACCCGACCATTCCGAGCATCTCCTGGGTTAATTCGCGCGCCTCGTTGCGCTGCACATCGCGATGCAGGCACAACGCTTCTTGAACCTGGTTGCCGATAGTATGCAGCGGCGACAACGACGTCATCGGTTCCTGGAAAATTATCGAGATCCTTCCCCCCCGAATGGACCTCATTTGTTTGCCATCCAAAGCCAGGCTGGCAATATCAATTGTTTCGCCACGAGATTTGGGATCGCAGAAATGGATGTGACCACCGGTGATTGATGCGGTGTTTGGAAGAATTCCCATAATGGCTTGCGAAATGACGGATTTACCAGATCCAGTCTCGCCCATCAGAGCCACGATTTTGCCCGGGCGGATACGAAAACTTACCCCTTTTACGACTTCAAGCTGGGCGTCAAGCAGCTTGAAGCTGATACGCAGGTCTTCGATACGAAGCAGATCTCGATCCGTCGTCATGTTTCAATCTATGTGCGCGAGGTGATGCTGGATGTTTGTACACTTGGATATCAAGTTAATGAAACTTTTTTGAGCGTTGTCAACTTTTCGGCATACAGGCGTGATGCCGAGTTATACCCAAAATCCTGGATCATCGGTCAAATCCCGCCCGAATGTTGTCAAATCCGTGGAAAATCGGTCAGGTGCTGCACCAAACCAAAACAGGATTGGAATAAGGAACGGCCCATGCCATTCTCACGCTACGGAACGAAATCATCTGGGGGGTATCAGGTGGTTGAAAACGATTTTAAGCAGATATCTAATTATCTAAAAACTATCGCTGAACGCTACAGCGGCGTTAAGAAAAATAGCATGGATAAGGTATTCTGCGTCGGTTATCGAAGGACCGGCACCTCATCTTTTTCCGAAGCAATGAAAATATTAGGTTACAAGCATTGCACATGGGATCCAGTTGTTTGGGATTGGTATAAACGCGGAAAATTCCGGACAATATTGCGGCACGCAAAATATTTTGATAGTTTCGATGATCTGCCGTGGTCTATAATTGATTTTGTGAAAATTATTGATAAGACTTTTCCAAACAGCAAATTCGTTCTTCTGGAACGAGATCCAGATGAGTGGATTATTTCATTTGAAAAATTTAAAATAAAATTGGGTGGGTCATGTTTCAACGAAGAATACAAAAAATTAAGAATTGAGATGTTTATTGAGAGAAATAATTTAATAAAGACCTGCTTTTGTAATCGACCAAGAGATTTTCTCGAAATTAACGTCGCAGGCGATGATTCTTTTGAGAGACTTTGCCATTTTCTTGGATTGGAAGCCATACAAGCAGAATTTCCTCATTTGAATAAGTCTTCATCATAATTCAGCCGATCCCATCGATCTCCAATCAATCTAATTTTCCAAACCGTCCGCTATTTTTTGATGTCATGCGTCGCCGGCCGCGCCGTTGCCAAAAAGGGATATGACACACTGCTATCGGCGCTGTCCGCGATTCCGCCGGACATCAATTGGCGGTTCGTCCATGTCAGTGGCGGCCCGCTCACAAGCGCCTTGAAAAAACAGGCGCGCTCGCTGGGCCTGGAGCAACGCATCGACTGGCTGGGCGCCCAGGAACAGAGCGTGGTGATTGACACGCTCAAAGACGGGCAAATTTTCGTTCTCGCCTGCCGAATAGGCGACGATGGCGATCGTGACGGTCTGCCCAATGTCCTGATGGAAGCGCAATCCCAACACCTGCCATGTATTTCGACCGTCATATCGGCAATCCCTGAATTCATCGTATCGGGCACGACCGGCATTCTTGTCGCGCCCGACGATCCCCAGTCCCTAGCTCAGGCCATGATCGAATTAATCGCCAGTCCGGCACGCTGCAGGTGGGAAAAGTGGTCATCCCGGAAATGTCTATTTATAATATATGCCAAAATATATGCATCGAGGCGTGGCGATTTGCCGAGAGGCGAAGCGATTTGCCATTGAGGTGAAAAATTGCAGGACGTTGATACCTTAGCTGAGAGTCCACCCGCGCGGGCATATGAAGGATACCGGCTATCCATAGAGTCCGAACCGGGCCGGATCAGACAGAACAGACGGACACCCAGGTGGCGTAGGTTGCTCGGGGCAGACAGTTTCTGACCTTAGCTGTGGGAATGATTCGGGAGTCTGCTTTGGGTCATGAGCAGACGAAACACGCCGCTGGCATCGGAGTCCGCTTCACACCTCTAAGCCGAATTCAGACCATTTTATTTCCGGCGGCTTTAGCGCATGAGCCATTGCCGCAAGACCGTTCTTTACATCTCCCTTCGTAAAGCGTGCCGCAGCCCGAATGAACTCATCAGCCGCCGGGCTCTTTAGCGCATCGCGCACGCGCATCAACTCAAATTGCGAGAGAAGGTTTGTCGCCTGAAAAGCCGAAACGACGTGGCCTGCCATTCCAGCCCCTTCAAGCGCGGCGTCCAGCGGTGCGCCGCTATCGAGCTTTTCCTTGGCGCCGATTTTGTAATTGCGCTCCTGGCCCAGATAAGACTCATCATCAAACCCATCCGGGAAGATCCGTTTGAACCGGGCCATCGCACCGTCATACCCAAAGAAGCTCGGGCTGCTTTTCGCCGCTTCATCATGGAGCCTGCGCCAGACCTCATCAGGATCCTCGCCGTCAATACGGGATTTGATCTCTCCCCCGGCCACGGCCACCCCCGAGTATCCGGTGGCCGTTTCCACCAGGCGCACCATGACATCGCCCAGCGTTGCTTCCCTTACCGTTTTCATGAAGCCAATTTCTTTCCTGGTCTGATCTTATTTCACCTTATCTATTTCAGGCGCCCCGTGACTACACGCGCCACCTCGCACCTCTCGTTACTCATTCAACCGTTTCATCGAAGCTTTCCGCATAGAGCGTTTCAATGCGCTCACGTTCTTCCGCCGTCAGGTCCCTGAATTCACCCTCGCGGGCACGCTTTGAGAAGCGGCCCTCGTTCTGGTGCAGGAAGCGGAACAGCAGATCGACCGTGCTGCCGGGCATATCAACGACTGTCTGTGCACCGGCTTCAAACCTGTCATAGCGGCGCAGAAAAGCTGTTTCCTGCGGCAGGTCTTCCTCAATGGTCTTGCGCACACACTCATAAAGAAATTCGGCATGCAGTGTTGCATCGAAGAAGCGGTAAAAATCAGCCGTATCATTCAGGACCCGCACATTAGCGTCTTCTGTCGGTTCCCATTCGATCACCGGCAGAAGCCGCTTTGAGAAATCCTCCAGAACAGCACTGTAATCATCTATCCGCTCAAGGATGGCCGCGGAAACCGGAAACACCAGGCCTGCGGGGTTAAATCCTCTCTGCGCCAAAACATGATGGATAAGATAGCGGTGAATGCGCCCGTTCCCGTCCTCGAAGGGATGGATATAAACGAAGCCGAATGCCAGAATAGTTGCCGCGATCACGGCATCAAGCTCACCACCCGCTCCCCGGTCGAAGACGATCATCCCGTCAATGAGCGATAAAAGATCTTCAGGCCGCGCGCTTATATGATCGGGCAGCGGCATACGATTCTCACGATCATGCTCTCCGACGAAGCCGCCCTCGATCCGCAAACCCATACGCACAAACCGTGCATCGCCAATAACGATCTGTTGCAGGCGCAACAGCTCTTCCAGATCAAGCGGCGTGCGTCCGGCTTTGCCGATCGCGCGGCCCCATCGCTGAATGCGGTCCTGCGGCGCGCGCTCACCTTCAATGGCGTAGCTTGACTTCGAATCCTTCAGCAACAAGAACGCCGCCGTACGGGCCAGCAGGTCATGCGGCACATCCGCCGCCACCTCCTGCGCCCGCCGCGACAAATTCATGCCGATGAATTCTTCGAGTACACTCGTCCGGTACACCATCGGGCAGAAGGCTGGCGTTCCGGGCAGATTGTTCTTCACCCGATGTCGCGGCGAGGTGTGCCCGTCCGCTGCATATTGCAGACCTAGATGGACAATCTCCACATAGCGCCCGCTTGCCGCATCCGGCAAATCCAGGCGCTGCCCCGTCAGCCACTCATACAAAAACCAGATGCGCCGTGCATACCCGCCGGTCGGGGCACCGCGTACGATCTGTTCGACAGGATTTGCGCCGACAGCTTCGAAGAGCCGCTTCAGGACGGCAAGCTCCAGCCCCTCATATTTGAGGGCAAATGTCAGATGCCCTTCCAATGTCGCCGCAGGCGCGTATGATGGGGGATAAATGTCCCAGCCCGATTCTGCAAAAAGCTTGTGACGCTCGCCAATAGCGCAGAGTGCTCGGGGCAACGGTACCGATAATCCATAGGCATCGATAAGGGCTGCGTAGCCGGCCGGCGTCGCGGTAACAGGAAGCCGCCGTCCCTGAAAAACGGTAACTGGCCCTGAAAATTGAATCTGAACGTCCTCATTCATGAAATGTGTTACTTACTTACGAAAATTGATCACAAAGGGAATGTTCCCTGAAAATTGATTCTAACGCATAAAAATTGATAACTGCAAGATATTTTTGTGAAAATTGATTATAAAATCATTGCCATCCGCCGGTTCTTCCAACCCTAAAGCGCCACATCCATTCAGCAATTCGTATGCGAAGTACGCTCTAAGCCCGCTCGCTCTGCCTGCAGCGGTAGCTTATGCTGCACAAGATCTCAGAAAAACCGCAGCCAGCAACCATGGAGCCGCTCTTTTACTTCTTCCTCTCCCAGCTTAATTCGGCTTTGGGATCGTCGGTTATCACGATCGGCGTATCAGCGTCTTTGACCTGCATGTACATGAGATATTCCCATACCTCATGCCAGAACGCCTTTGCCGGATCATCCCCCAATTCGCTGAACTGATCACGGATCATTTCTGCGTAATTGAAATCCTTCATCCCGCAAACATCATCCAATACCCTGATCGCCTCGCCTGCCTCATGAACAGCGAAGCGAACATAGAGCGGGGTTTCTTTATCACTTCCGCAAGGCGAACTTGCCGGCAAATCGTCATCTTCAACAACCAGCCCCACATTGTTG
>CAXMMX010000035.1:0-16850 GCA_964194535.1 uncultured Alphaproteobacteria bacterium
CTCGAGCTTTTTCATATCCCTGACCGTCACGCAGATCGTGCGCTCCACGGCCATGAATTACGAGCATATGACGGAGCTGGTCACGCCCTTCTCGCAATCCTTCGCGCTGCCCTGGGTCAGCGGCGAGTGGAGCACCGGCAGTGCTGAATCCCTCGCACGGCTTTCGAAAGAAATGGCCCGGCAAGCGGCGATGATCAGCTATCTCAATGCGTTTGGTCTGTACACGCTGGTCTCGGCCGCCGCTATCCCGCTGATCCTGCTGGTCAGCAAGCCGCAGAAGGCACCAGGGAAAAAGACATCGTGATGTAATGTGATTGCCACTATTGATTCACGCACCGGTAAACTCAGGCCCCATGCAATTACCGAAACACATAAACAGGCAATTTGGCGCGCACGCCGTACTGATTGGGTGGGGCGCAGCCGGGACCGGCCTGCTGGCGCTGACGATTGGGTTCACCCTCGCCTCGCCCCTGTTCAGATATGCCTACGCAGTGCGCGACATGCCGGTGTTCTGGCTGGCCTTCGGGCTCTGCGCCGCAGGCTTTGTGTTCCTCGCATTACCTTGGGTGATCCGGGTGACGCAACGCGCCGCGCCCGATCTCGTCAAAGGGCTGCTCTGGGCCATGCTGGCTTCTGGCCTTGCCATGCGCCTCATACTGTTCGCCAGCGAACCGGTGCTTGAAGACGACTATCAGCGCTATTTGTGGGACGGCGCAGTGACGGCCAACGGCCTGAACCCTTATGAAAAAGCCCCCGGAGAGGCGAAGACCGCTGATCCTGAACTCATGGCGCTGGGGCGGCTTGCGCTGGAGAGTGGCCCCGTTCTTGGACGCATCAACCACCCTGAATTGCGCACGATCTATCCCCCCGTCGCCCAAGGCGCCTTTGCGCTGGCCCATCGGATTGCTCCATGGAGCCTGACCGCCTGGCGCGGTATTATCCTGGCTCTGGATATCATCTCAATCGCCCTGCTCCTCACCCTGCTGCGTGACCTTGGGCGCTTGCCGCTGTGGGCCGCGCTCTACTGGTGGAACCCGGTTGTCCTGAAAGAGTTGTTCAATTCCACTCACATGGACGCTCTCATCGTGCCACTGGTGCTGGGCGCACTCATACTTGCAATCCGCAAACGTGAACTCACGGCCACGGCCTGCCTGACGCTTGCAGCGGGGGCCAAAATCTGGCCGCTGATCTTCCTGCCCCTTGTCTGGCGCGGGATTCTGGACAAGCCCGGGAAGCTTGCTATGGCGCTTGCATTGACGGCGTGCGCTTGCGCCCTGTTCGCCTGGCCGATTTTAACGGCAGGCCTCGACACCTCGTCCGGATTCGTGGCTTACGCAAGCAAATGGAAGACCAACAGCGCCCTGTTGCCGTCGCTCGAAGGTTTGGCCCGCTGGGGGCTGGACGCGGCAAATATCACGGACATCGGCGCGGGCCTTGTTGCACGCGCTGGCGTGGTGATCTTGATCGGGAGCATCATATTGTGGCAGTGCCGAACAGCGGCTGAGAGCGCGCAGGACCTCGCCTGGAAATTCTTTATCGTGTCGAGCACCATGTTCCTACTCTCCCCGGCGCAGTTCCCCTGGTACTATCTGTGGGTTTTGCCGCTGCTCGCCTGTTTCCCGAGCGCCGGGCTGCTTGTGCTCACCGCAACCCTGCCGCTCTACTACACCGCATTTTATTTCCACGCGCACGGCGCCTACGAGTTGTTCGCGGAGCGTATCGTCTGGCTTATCTGGCTGCCCGCATGGGGCTTGCTGCTGTGGCAGGCGCGTCACTGGTTCGCCTCATTGCACATCCCCTTCAGGTTCCCGGCAAGTGCGAGGAAGACCTCATGAGGCAAGGCAAACATATCTGCGTTGTCATCCCCGCACTCAACGAGGCGGACGCCATCGCCCATGTCATCGGCGATATTCCCGATTGGGTGGACCGGATTATCGTCGCCGACAATGGCTCAAGCGATGGTACGTGCCAAATCGCGCAAGCGCAGGGCGCATTCGTCGTGCATGAGAACGAGCGGGGCTATGGCGCGGCGTGTCTTGCCGGTATTGCCGCGTGCTCCGATGCCGACATCATCGTGTTCCTGGATGGGGACTATTCCGACCATCCGCAAGAGCTTGGGCTTCTGGTCGATCCGATAATCGAAGGCGAGAGCGAGTTTGTCGTCGGGTCACGCGTCAATGTCAATGCGCGACGAGACGCACTGACACTCCAGCAGCGTTTCGGCAACTGGCTGGCGTGCAAACTCATGAACGGAATCTGGCACACCTGCTATTCGGACCTCGGCCCGTTCCGCGCCATTGATGCGGCGGCGCTGAAGCGGCTGGCCATGCAGGACCGCACCTATGGCTGGACGGTGGAGATGCAGATCAAGGCCGCGCTGCTGGGGCTGAAGGCCACCGAAGTGCCGGTGAGTTACCGGCCGCGCATCGGCGTGTCGAAAATCTCCGGCACGCTCAAGGGCACCATTCTGGCAGGCACAAAAATCCTTGGGCTGATTGGCCGTTATGCGCTTGTGTCCCGCTGGCGCGGCTCGGCGCAAACCAGGGTCGGGTCAGTTTGAGGCCCTTATTCCGGATCAACCTTCTCCCAGCCCTTGCCCGGATTAAAGATGTCGATCTCCCGAGCTTCTTTTGCGGTTTCCGGCCCGAAGTCGGCGTCGTAGATCGTTCCGTCATGGCTGACCATGAACGTCATTACGCCCGAATTTCCATACCGGGCGGGATAGGCGAGAACGGCAAAACCGCCGATCACCTTACCGCCAACAATATAATCCTGTTCGCCGCCCGGCGCGTCTTCGCCCTGGCCCGTTATAAGTTTGAAATGATAGCCATGGAAAGCACGCGGCTGTTCGGCTTTCGGATCAGGTTTTTTCGCACTGTACCCCTCCTGCACCGCCTCGGCCACGAGCGGACCGAGCGGGCTTAAAGGTTCACCTTCCGCGGCGGGCCAATAGAGCCCGTCCTGTTTGCCGTCTGAACTTCTGAGTTTCGCGGCATATTCCAGAACGCCGTCGCCATTGCGATCAACACTGGCATATTCACGTTGCGCATCACCTACAGCGAGCAGAACCTTGATCGTAGACAGTTCATTGCGCCCAATCCGGCGGTTGAGTAACTCTTCCCGTCCTTGCTCCGGGTCGAAAGCCCAGCCCTTGGCTGACTTGACGACAGGAAATGGAAACGGAAACACATCATCTCCGACCACCAGGATTGCCTTGGCGTCGCCTTCTTTTTCGATCTCGTTCTTCTGATCAAAAGCGGCAATGAAAGCCTCCCGCCCCTGCCGGTCCTGGACCGGATCGCCGGACGTGATCCACTGTTTCGTTTCCGACCCGAGAATAGCGAGCATGGTGGCTGAGTCTTTCTTCTTCGCGGCATCGATCAGCGCCGTGATTGCCGCCTTCGGCGAGGCGAAGGCTTTTGGCTTGCTGCCCTGTGCGAAGACGGGGGTTGTGCCTAATGGTCCGGACAAGACTAGGACGCTCCCCAGCAACAGCATCCAGATCACTCGAGTCGTGAGGCGCGTCATGGTGGCTCTCCGCAAAGTGGTTACATTCATCATCTGACAGGAACCCTTGATCATCAACGCCTCCTGCCACCGCCGCGACTACGGCCGCCACCACCGCGACTACGGCCACTACTCTTGCCGCGCGATCTCGATGACGAGCGCGAGCGCGATTTTGAAGGCCGTGACCTCGAAGATTTTCGGCTTGATTTTCCGCGCGAGCTGTTCCTTCTGACCTGCTTGCCTCGTCCCACACCCTGATAGGCTGCAGGCCTTTTGGACGGGCTGGGCCGTGAAGCCGGACGCGACTTTGGCCGTGAAGCCGGTCGTGATGCCGGGGCGGATGGTCTGACTGCAGCCGATGGCCGCTGTCCAGTACTTGGGCGCTGCCCTGTACTTGGGCGTTGTCCTGTACTTGGGCGTTGTCCTGCACCGGGAAGCTGGCCGGCACCCGGTCGTTGCCCCGCACCGGGACGTTGTCCTGCTCCGGGTAATTGTCCAGCACCAGGACGCTGTCCAGCACCGGGACGCTGCAAATCACGGCGCCCAGCCTCCGCCCGGCCGCGGAATTTTTCGCGCGAGCTTACGTCACGAGTCCCTTTCCCGTAGCGGTTGGCGACATCGCGGCCCTTGTAGGGAACGGCTCGGCGATGAGCTGGATTGTGATTCCAGTTTGGCCTGGTGATATTTGTCCGGTTGAACGAGTTATAGCGGTTGATGTTGATGTTGACGGATCTGCGGCCCCAGTCGCATCGCCCCCACAACGCACGCCCGGCAATAATACCTACGCCAAACTAGAAAGCCCTGCGCGCAACATAGCCCGGCGGGTACCAGTAATAGGGCGGGTATGCGGAATAGGGCCAGCCGCCGTAAATCACTGTCGGATTGTAGGCCGGTACATAGATCACTTCGGGGTTGGCCTGTTCGACAATGATCACTGTTTCCTTTTGGCCGCTCTCTGCCGTGACCGTCTGCTTTTCGACCTTCTGCTCTTTTGTGGTCTTCAGATTGCCGGCTTCGTCAGCTTTCATCCGGAGCCGCTGAACCACATCGAGAACATCTTCCTGCTGCGCCAGAAAGGCATCGCCGAGCTGCTGCGTCCAGGACAGATCGTCATTCATCATCTGCAAAACCTGCTGGAAAGCGGTCAGCGATTTGACGCTCGGGTCCCAAGGTTGCTGTTCCATCGCATCTTCAAGGGCATCGCCGGCAATATCCGGATTTTCCTTGGACCAGCGCGCAGCCTGGACCACTTCCAAAGGATAGGTCGAAGCCATCAATATCTGCGTCAACAGCGAATCCGGGTGCAGCGCAATCGGTGCAACAAGCTGCTCACGTTGTTCGGGGGGGAGGGGTTGATCCGGCGTATCGGGAGACTGCGCGAGGGCGGCCGGGACGCTAAACAACAACGAAACCTATACAAGGGGTAACACCAAAAGGGATATCGTAATTGTTGATTGCGCGTGGTTCTTCACGTGAGACAAATGAACCCTCCGCAACATATTTGTGTTTCGGTTGTACTCCTGCCGAGAGAGATAAATTCCAACGGCCGTGTCTGACCAAAAGATCAGGTAACTCTCCTGCCCGGTCGTTGCCGGACCAATCTCAACGTAAAATGTTTGCTCTCGCAAAACTTCTTCACATCTGTATCATCAAGGTCAGATTGTTTAATATCTAAAGCGAGACGATAAGACCCCAAATAGGGGTGTGTCGGGGCGCAGATTATCACTTTAGGGATAGATCATAAGATCGCAGGCGCTTGAATCAGTCGCTGTGCTCGTCGTCATTCACCTGGCACTGACCAGAGTGCCGTATCCCGGGGCGGTGCAGGATCATGTTGTTTCATCCAACCCGGCTCGACCAGGCCCGGAGCGAAGCGGGCAGATGAACCCCGCTATGAGGCAGCATATGCAAGGCAAACGGCTTTGACAGTCATTACGGCTTTTCCAGCCGCTGTTGAGTGCCATATACGTTGCTGTAGATGATGAAATACTGAAAGATATTGCCGACATAGTTGACGGTAACCGATCCCACGGATTCAGCGACGACCCATTCGACATTGTTGAACCATTTGGTGTCATCCAGACCGCGTTCCTTCGCCTTTTTACGCAATTTTGCGATCCGTTCCGGACCGGCGTTATAGCCTGCGAAAGCCATGAGCGTTTGATTGAAGCGATCCTTGTCCAAATCCGCGTAATAGCGGTCCATGAGGAAGTGGACATACTTCGTCCCTGCATGGATATTGTCTTCAAGCCCGGTTACATCGGGAATATTAATGTCGGGACCGCGTGCGGTCGCAGGCTTGACCTGCATGATCCCAACGGCGCCTTTGTATTTAACCGAATTATCCAGACGCGACTCCTGGTAGGCCTTCGCCGCCAGAATCAGCCAATTAATGTCATAGAGTTTGCCATACTTCTGAAACAGTCCGACGAGCTCCAGGAATTTTTTCTGGTCGTTTTCGTTGCTCAGATTCTTCAGCCATTTTTGCTGCTTGAGATAGGCTGCGAAGATGCTGCTACCCAGTTTGGTGCCGAAATTGACCGACTTGAGGAAGGCGTTGACCTGTGCGGCCAGTTCCGGGCTATCCTTGCGGAACGCCCAGGCGATCTCTCCCTGTTCGCGTATTGCGGCATTTTCATGGATTTTGATTTTGTCAAAAACCTGGACCCAGAACCGGGCTTTGTGACTGTCGACGATGATCGCCGGCAAGGCCTCGGCGTTGACCATTTCCAGCAGATCTTCGTCTTCCAGAAATTCGTTTGCCTTGACGATCTTGACCGGCTTTTTGCCCGCTGCCTTGAAACGTTCATTCAGGGTTTTCAGGCTCGTCCAGTAGCTACTGCTTTCGCGGACATGAACGGTTTTACCGGACAGCTCATCGACAGATGTCAGCTCCGGTGTTGATGCGGGCGTTACCACATACTCCTTGACGCTGGTGAGCCACGGTTCGGAAAAATCTATTTTGCCGAGACGGCGTTTGGTGATTGTCAGGTTGCCCGCGGCAAGATCACCCCGGCCTTCGACAAGGCGTGTCAGTAACTCCTCCCGCGGCGTTGGTATCATGAGGATTTTTATCCTGGACGGCTTTTTGCCAGTCTTCACTTTCGCCTGTTTATTCAGATATTTTTCGAAGCGGGTGAGAAATTCGTAGTTGATGCCCTTCTTTTGCCCTTTGTCGACGAAGAAAAAGGTCTTGCTGTAGGGCAGCAGCACGCGCACCGTGCGCCGTTCAACCATTCCCGTGTAGTCACCTTTCCAGGGTTTATTGACGTGGGCGATCAGGGTCTCGGCCATCCTGGCCGCGCTGGATGAGCCGGGTTCCGTCCCTGGCCGTTTTTCGGTATCCGCTTTTTCAGAGGAGTCATCGCAGGCGCTGACAATGAGTAAAACTGCGCACAGAGCTAGAAGTCTCACCAGGAAACGACCGTCCATTGACCCGCTCACTTGATTGGTTCGGTTTGAATGCTAGTTCATTGATGAGCTTTGTTGCAACGGCCCGATATCCGCTTAAGGCCAGATGCGGACATTTTAGCTATCGACCCGGATCAGACACATATGTGACACTCCGTGTGCGCGGTACCCAAACTTGGGCAAGCCAGAGCGCTGCTGTACTGGCGCTGCGGTTCCTGGATTATTGCTGTAATCTGAGAAGTAATTTGATATGTATAATCTAGATACATTGCCGATTATTATTGGATTAATCATTCTTATAGCAATATTTGTTCCTAGTATATTACTATTGATATTATATAAAAAGTATCTCAGAATTGCGAAAGCTTTGCCTGATCAGGCCTCTATTGAGCAAGCGCAACCGGAAACGCTTGATAAGAAACGAGCTTTACTCGCATCTAATCTTCTGGATGGCTGGTCAGAAATTCCTGCAGACGAGTTAGAGGTGACCCGCCATGCGCTCTGGACGGCTATGCTTCTGGAAGCGGCATCGGACGGCAGCATAGATTATCGCGAGATGAGATTTGTCGCGGACCTTTTCGGTCAAATGGCTGGAAATGAAATAGACTTCAGACCCGTCATCAAAGCTGCCGAGCTTGTTCAGAACGACAAAAAAACTGCGCTATCCGATATATCCAAGGCGAGCAGGGTCTCCATTGCGTCCAAAGAGCATATTCTGGCGGGTGCATTCCTGGTCAGCGTCTCCGATCATGCGCTGACAGAGAGTGAAACCGCCTGCCTGGGCGATATTGCCAATGCACTGTCAATAAACCAGCGCGATCGCAAAGCCATTTTTGAAGACATCACAAAACGGTTCGGGATTTAAACCCTCTGGCATACCCGTACCCGGTAAGAGGGCTGCTTCTGGCTAAAAGCGGACATCGGGGGGATAGGTGATTTATGTCCGCGAATGACCCAAAGCGGACATTGCGACCGGTTCGCCAGGCAACAGTTCAAATTGCATGCAAGTAGTCAATTTAACATATTTTTGAACTATCATAGCATACAATGCAGATACATTTGTGTTGATAAGGCCGCAATTAGTAATTTCGGCGTCAGAATCAGCATATCGTTTTGATGAGTTGAACTATGTATTTTTTGCTCATATCGGATAACTTTAAGCGGTCTGAACCTGTAGTAAAAAAAATGAACTACTGGTTGTCTGCGAAGTCAATTGCTTTGTCGGATTATTCCGAAAGCTGCGACCAAGGGGCGCTATTTTTATTGGTGGACATTGATCTTTCGGATAGGGAATCCATCGATCAATTCAAGAAAATAGTTCAGAGCGCACCATCAACAATAGAAAAAATCTTCGTAACATACGGGAAATTTCAGGCGGAAATTCCCCAGGCAAATGCTCTTGGAGCAGCTTCAATACTACCATCCGAAATTAAAAAATCGGATGTTGTTAAAATATTGCGGCGGTATGCGACACTCCCTAAGAAAAACAATGGGCACATCATTTCCGAGAAGACGACACAGGCCATCGAGGATATAGGGTCACTTAACGACAGTTTCTATCAGGCCATATCATCCAACGGGCCGCTTCCGAAGTCCCAGGTAATTTCTTCTGGCAATCTGATCGCCGAAAGTCTGAAGGAAAGTTCAATTGGAATCTGGCTGGAGGCGGTCAAACAGCATGACAGCTACACATACCGGCATTGCATGATCGTTTCAGGGATCACGGTAGCCTTCGCAATGCAACTTGGAATGCGCAACGCGGACGTGCAGCGCCTTACTGTCGGCGCTTTGATGCACGACATAGGCAAAGTACATATTCCGCTGAACATTCTCGACAAACCCGGAAAATTGTCCCCCAGCGAGCGCGCGGAGATTAACAAGCACCCTAGCTATGGCGCCGAAATCTTACGCAAGGACGCGCAGTTTGATGACGAGGTGGTCGATATTGCATTGCACCATCATGAATTGCTTGACGGGACCGGATATCCTGAGGGTTTGGCGGGCGATCAGATTAGCGATTCGGTGCGAATTATGACGATCGTCGATATCTTCTCCGCGTTGATCGACGATCGCCCCTACAAGGAATCGATGCCGGCCGACAAGTCATATCAGATCATGCTTGATATGGATGGCAAGTTGGATACGGATATCCTGAAAGCATTTAAACCGACGGCACTGGCGATGCAATCTTCAACCCAAGACACTCCCACCCATCAAGCAATGGCCTCTTAACAGTCCAATAGCGGTTTCGGGGCATGAGCGGACATTCCAGCCTGTGCATTTTATATCCGCTTCTGGCTAAAAGCCGGCATCTGGCTCTTCTCTAGATCAGGTTTTATATCGGGGTTTCGACGTTTGCGGTTCGACTCAGGGCTAGCTAAGTTCGTGCAGCAATTCCGCGGCAAATTCGGACAGCGTGTCGTCCCGTGCTCCCATCACCACAATCCGGTCTCCGGGGCGGGCCAGTTCGAGCAGCTTTTCGCCGCAGGCATTGCGGTCCGCCAGCGCGTAGGCTTCGCGTCCCCGCGCCTCGACGCCTCGCACGATATCCTGACTGGTGATCGTGCGCTCGACCGTACCGCCAAAATAGACCGGCTCAGGCATGAGCAGAATATCAGCTTCTTCCAGGCCGCACGCAAAGCAATCGATGAAAGTGTCCTTCATCAGCCTCAACGGGCCAAAACCGTGCGGCTGAAACATGATCAGGAGCCGCCCAGGAAACTCATGCAGCGTGGCGAGCGTTGCCCCGATCTTGTCGGGGTTGTGGGCGAAATCATCAATCACAGTGACACCGCTGACGGTGCCTGCAACCTCAAGCCGCCGCTGGATTCCCTTGAAGCTTCCAAGCAAGGCGCACGCTTGTTCCAGCGCTATGCCACTGGCGTGCGCCGCGCTAAGGGCTGCCAATGCGTTCTCTACATTGTGCCGGCCAGGCACCGGCAGATTGACTGGCCAGCTCGCGCCCGATGCCCGCTGCTTCACCTGAAAAGAAATTCCGTCCGGCGCCGGTACGAGATCACCCGCGCAGAGATCTGCTCCCGGGTTTGTCAGGCTGTATGTCATCGTTTTGCCGGAGGGCATCTCTTCCGCGATTGCGGCGGTCTCATCATTGTTGAGGTTTAATATTGCGGTCTCGCCGGTATCGGCGAAGTCGCGAAACAAGGAGCGCAGCTCATCGAGCGGCTTGTGATCGATGGCGATGTTGTTTAGCACTGCGATGCGGGGCCTGAAACGCGCGATCGAACCGTCGCTTTCATCCACTTCGCTGACGAAAAGGTTGTGATCGCCTCCCACGGCGCTCGCAAATGGAGTGTCGGGCGTGATGAAGTTGTTCATGACCGCGCCGTTCAGGATCGTCGGCTTACGCCCGGCCCGGTTCAAAATCCACCCCACCATCCCGGTGGTCGTGGATTTGCCGCTGGTGCCACCAACGCCGATGCTGTGCGAGGCGGCGTTAAACAGCTCTGCGAGCAGTTCCGCGCGTGTCGTCTGCCTGGCTCCGATACGGCGTGCCGAGGTTACGTCCGGCACGGAGTCCTCGACCGCGGTCGAGGTGACCAATATCTGATCGGCATCCGAGATACCACTGCCATCCTGCGGGTGGAGCCGAATGCCCTGGGACCGCAGAAATTCGAACTTGGGCGCTGTTCGCCCTTGGTCGAGGGAGCGGTCCGAACCTTCAACGACATGCCCGCTGGCGTGCATAATCATCGCCAATGGCAACATGCCGCTACCGCCGATGCCGCAAAAGAAATAGCGCCTGGTGCGGGTCATCGGATATGAGCAGGGTGGTGCGATTCCGGCCGGCGGCAAAGCCAGTCCGGCAAGGATGGGTGAGAGAAGGACATTTGAATGACTGACCGGCGTTTCAAGATAGGCGTTGTGGCTCCCGGCTCACGCATTGAGCCGGAGATTGCCGAAAAGGTGACGCAGCTCGCCGCTTCCCTTTTTCAGGACCGGACGCCGGAAATTTTTTTTCATCCACAATGCTTCCTCTCTTCGGGGCATTTTGCAGGCGACGATACTACCCGTTGCAATGCGTTTGTCGAGATCGCCAACGACGAGAGCTTCGACGCGGTGTGGTTCGCGCGCGGCGGATACGGTTCCTGCCGGTTGATCGAACACGCGCTCCCGAAGCTGTCGGGAGAAGCGCGCAACAAGCATTATCTCGGCTACAGCGACGTGGGCTCTATCCTGGCTGCCCTGTACAAGGAGAATTTCACCAAGGTTGCACACGGACCAATGCCTGCAGACGTCAGCCGTGAGCGCGGGGAGGACGCTATCAGGCGCGCACTTTCCTATCTCTTCGATTGCGATGAATCATCGCTCGAAGCAACGGTTTCGCCTGCAAAAAAGACAGCCGCCTTCAACATATCCATTCTGAGCAACCTGCTTGGCACCCCGTTTCAACCGGATTTGTCGGGTCACGTCCTGATGCTTGAGGAAATATCGGAGCATATGTACAGGATCGACCGATCCTTGTTCCATATAACCAGCAATCCAGGCATCAGAGAGGTCGCCGGGATCATGCTTGGACGATGCGGCAATATTCCGTCGAACGATCCGGATTTCGGGCAGACCGAAGAGCAGGTGGCGCAGCACTGGTGTGTGGTTGCTGGGATTGCGTATCTGGGACGCGCGGATATCGGGCATGATGCGCAAAACAAGGTCGTGCCCTTTGGGCAGCCCCTATCGCGATGACATTGCCATCTATGGAGTTGTCACTGCATGGAGTTTTGTCTGGAACTCGGCACCGGCCAAGGCAGAATTGAATGTCCGCTAATGACCCAAAGCGGACATCAAGACACGCCGGTATGGACCACCGCTCCTGATGCGCGGTTGTTCAACAAAAGCCTTCTATTTCGATGGCACTTTGACCAGGGCCTCGCCGTCGAGCACGACCGTATCACCGACCCTGCAGGCGCAGGCAAGCCGCGCGCGGGTTCTCTCGGGTATCAGTTCCTCGACTGTGATCGTGACCTCCACCGTGTCACCGATTTTGACTGGCGCACGGAAGTTCAACGTCTGGGAGATATAGATCGCACCCGGGCCCGGCAGGCGCGTTCCCAGAAGCGCCGAGATCAACCCTGCTGTATATAGCCCGTGAACGATACGTGTTCCAAAGGGTGTCTTGGCAGCAAAATGTTCGGAGAGATGGATCGGATTGCGGTCACCCGTGATCTCCGCAAAGCCTACAACATCATCGGACGAGACGACCTTGGTAAGCGCCTCGGTCATGCCGAGCGAGAGATCCTCGAAATAAAGTGTCTGCAGTGGGAGGACCATGGGCAAACCACCTGGTTATGGGCCAATTGCATTTGTTGATATTAAGTGTACTGACCGTAGCAGAACGCAGAGGCTCGAGTCATTTTGGGTTGAGCAGGAAACATCCGATCCTGGCACAGATAGGACGTACAATATAGTCAGGTCAAATGTCCGCTAATGATCCCAGGCGGACATGCTACGGATCAACGGTTTTGGCCAACAGTGGATTGAATCGTGTCGTAGCGCACTTCAGGCTCGCACAATCGATAATCCGGTCATTAGCTATCTGATTCAGGTCGAAATACGTCTCATTTTTAGAGATAGCCAAAAGATTTCTGGCTCACCCGTTGCGTTACAGATATTCTAGCCGCCCGGAGGTATAGCGTGAGACATGCCTGCCAACTCGTCGCCAGCTTTGTTGCGATGCTCCTCCTTGGCCTGAGCCTAGCCACCCCTTCAAACCCCCAGAACGAAGCCTTCGAGGCCGCCGAGCAGGTCCCGCCGGCATTCATAGTGTCATGACAGGCGGCATTTGGATGCACGGCAAGGATGAAGGATTTTTCCGGGTTATTCGGGCTAATGTCGCCATACCCAAGCGTGGTGATGGACTTTGGCGATTGCCTTCCCGGCTGGTATCCTCACTGTCTTCCTTGTTTCCATCAGCTGAGATGCAGGCCCATGTATACTCTGTCAAATCTACCGCTTCTCCTCTACCCCGTGGCCATCCCGCTGATTAGCTCCAGTACGGCCGCTGACAGACCGGCTTTGACCTGGATAGGGTTCCTCGCCCTGCTGAGCGCCAGCTTCATCACGCCGGGTCTGCGTATGAAGGGGAGTAAAGCAGCAGACGCGCCAGCCACTCAATACGACAAAGCCGGAGACAGGAAATGAGCCATCCGAACGGTCCGAGAACCGGGCGCCCGCCTACCCATGGCGCGCGCGGGATGGTGGCGACGTCTCACGTGCTGGCAAGCAATGCGGGCGAAGATGCTTTGCGCAAAGGCGGCAGCGCGGTTGACGCGGTGATTGCGGCAAACGCGGTTCTCTGCGTCGTATACCCTCACATGGCAGGCCTCGGAGGTGACTGCTTCATGTTGATCCACGATCCGAAGAAGGGTGGCGTGCAGGCGCTTAACGCAAGCGGTCCCTCAGGGAGGGCCGCCACGCGGGATTACTACCGCGAACGCGGGCATACCGATGAGATTCCCGCCCGCGGCGCCCTAGCTGCGGTGACCGTTCCCGGTGCCGTTGATGGCTGGCGTGAAGCTCATGAGCGTTATGGCAAGCTTGACTGGGCAGACCTGTTCGACGATGCAATTCACCATGCCCGGATGGGCTTCCCGGTCAGCAGGTCACTTACCGACTGGACGATCACAGATATTCCGGTACTCAGCCAATTCCCGCTATCGGCGAAAACCTTCCTCCCCGGCGGCAAAGCGCCCCGCGATGGTGATCGTCTGGCCCTGCCAAAGCTCGCCGAATCCTTCGAGCGGCTTGCAAAGCATGGGGCGCGCAAGGGCTTCTATGAGGGCGAAACAGCCGAGGTGATGTGCAAGGCACTAGGCGCTGACGGTTCACCGCTGAGCGCGGATGATTTTGCTGCTTACAGGGCGGAATGGGTCGAGCCGATCTCGACCGATTATCGCGGGTATACTGCCTACGAATTTCCGCCCAATACGCAAGGATTCGCGGCACTTCAAATCTTCAATATTATCGAGGGTTATGATCTGCAGGGCTTTGGCGATAACACTGCCGATTACTATCATTTTATGGCCGAAGCGACGAAACTGGCGCTTGCAGACCGCAATGATTGGCTCACTGACCCGAAATTCGTCGATATCCCCCTCGAAAAACTACTGGACAAATCCTATGCAGCCAAGCGCCGGGAATTGATCGATCCGGAGCACGCCGCCAACATGGTGGATATCCCGGCCGGGATCAGGTTCGGCAAGGGTTCGCACAACAAGGATGCTGGCGGCGATACCTGCTATTTCTGCGCGGTCGATGGCGAGGGTTTTGCCGTTTCGATCATTGAATCGATCTACCATGATTTCGGCAGTGGAGTTGTGAGTGGCGATACCGGCATCATCATGCAGAACCGGGGCTCGTTCTTTGCGCTCGACGATGACAGCGCCAACCGGCTGGAGCCCGGCAAGAAGACCTTCCACACGCTTATTCCAGCGATGCTCTTCAAGGGTGACGCGCCCTATCTGGTTTATGGATCGATGGGCGGGGAAGGCCAGCCGCAATCCCATGCTGCACTGGTGACCCGAATTGTCGATTTTGGCTATGACGTACAGCAGGCCATTGAATCACCACGCTGGCTGATGGGCCGGACCTGGGGCACTTCTGTGAGAGATTTGTCACTGGAGGCACGGGTTGGACCTCAAGTGGCCCGCGAACTTGTCCATCGCGGACAGCCAGTCAGGATCCAGTATGACTGGAATGACAATCTGGGCCATGCTCAAGCGATCCGGATCAATGCCGATACAGGATTTCTTGAAGGTGGCGCCGACCCGCGCGGAGATGGCGCAGCGATAGGGTACTAGCCAGTTCGAGCAAAACTGGCGAATGTCCGCTTATGGCTATTCGCGGACATTGTGCATGACCACGTTTTATGTCTGCTTTCGGGCCGCCGCGCCGGAAACCCGCTAGGGCACGCTCTTCAACAACTCCTGCCGCCGCACAAGCTTGCCCCAGTGAGCATCGAAGGGATGCACATAGTCCGTTGCACCCTTGGCATTCTCGAGCGCGCGGTTCTCATTATGCCAGGCAAATACACCGCCATCGAGATTGAAAACATGCTTCGCTCCCTGCTCCATCAGCGCCGCCTGAACATTTGCCGCAAGACGCGATGAGCGCACGCCGACGGAACAATAGAACACCACCATTTTGCCGAGTACATGATCCCCAAACCTGGTCATGAAACTCTTGCGCCAGATGCCGGGATCAACGCGCTCAGCGCCGGCAATCCGGCTGACCGCAAACTCCTGGCTCTCGCGCACATCGAGCAGCAGGAAATCCTCTTCCTGCCGCATGATATTCACAAGCGCATTGGCCGGGAGTTGGGCCACGCTTCCATAGTCCTTCCTCACCTGCGCACGAACGGCGTCCAGCGTGAAAGGTTCGCGCGCAGTGGCAATCTGCGGCGCAATGAAGCTCAGCGCCACAAGCAGCGCCATCAGGGTATGTGCAAGCCTGTTCACTGGGATACGGCTCCCTTTCCTGTTTTGGGTCTCTCCCCGGATTCAGGCTACCTCAGAAAAATAAAAGACAAAACTTTAGTGTTTTTGTTATTGGGTTCGCGCACCATCGGGATTGCTCCTGATGCAGGATTGTTCCTGGTGAAGGTCAAAGGGGCTAAAACAGTGAATGATACCAAGAGAACCGCCAATGCCGGGGCGGCGAAAAAGCCGGCAGCTGAACTTCTTCCCAGGTTCTGGCCGGCGCTGGCAGGTGAATTCACCGGGACTTTCCTGCTGGTGTTTTTTGGCGTTGGCGCCGTTAACGCCTCCGTCATCAGCGGCGCACTGGTTGGCCTGTGGCAGGTGGCCGCGGTTTGGGCCATCGGCGTAGCCCTGGGCATCTACGCTTCGGCGTCGTTGTCGGGCGGGCATATCAATCCCGCGATTACCGCTGTCGCCGCCCTGTACGACCGTTTTCCACTGGGCCGGGTTGTTCCTTACTGGGTGGCGCAAGTGGCTGGCGCGGCGGCTGCTTCCCTGGTCCTTTACGCGCTGTTCGCCGAAGCTATCATTGAATTTGAACGCCAGAAGGGGGTGCTGCGCGGCGGCCCGGGCAGCCAGTTGAGCGCCATGGTGTTCGGTGAATATTTTCCCAATCCTGCCATTTACGGCACAACTGAAGAAGCCTGGCGGGTGGTCAGCCTGAAAACCGCGTTCCTCGCTGAAATGGTGGGAACGGCATTGCTGGCATTCCTGGTCGGCGCCGTCACCAGCGACCGGAACGCGGCCAGACCGTCACCGGCCATGGCGGCTGTCATAATCGGGCTCGGCGTCGCCGCCATCATCTCCATCATTGCGCCGCTGACACAGGCGGCGCTCAACCCTGCCCGCGACTTCGGGCCCCGGCTGGTTTCGTTCTTCTTGGGTTGGGGTGATATCGCCATCCCGGGACCGCGGGGCGGCTGGTTCATCGTCTATATCGCGGCGCCGGTCGTGGGCGCCCTGATCGGCGGAGGCTTGTTCCGCGCCCTGGCCTCGCTCTATGCGGGAGCGAAAAACGACTGACAGGGCCTTCCGGCCAGCAATCTGAGGCTGCCTGAGGAATAGTTTAAAATGGTACCGCTGCCTAGAATCGAACTAGGGACCTCTTGATCCACAAACACTATTTTAGGAATATCAACCTATAACTTATCACAACATCTTGTCTAATGTCCGCTTTGGGTCATAAGCAGACATAAATCACTTACCCTCACAATGTCTGCTTTACCCCCGAAAACAGACATCGCAAACCACCGCGTACAGGGGCCAGCATTGCGCTGGCCCTTTTTTGTTGGCTGGTGTCAGGTCGTCATTCCATTTTCATTTCCACCCATGTCAGTCAGTCACTAACTTGCGTTTTGGGAGCTGTCCTGCAACTTTTGTGGGGCATACATTCGTCTGATCGGAATCCGAATTGGAACATCAATTTCAGCTTTTGGAACT
>CAXMMX010000036.1:0-15168 GCA_964194535.1 uncultured Alphaproteobacteria bacterium
GCCCCTCACACGCGGACCGTGACGGTCTTGCCGAACAGACCGGCCGGGCGAATGACCAGCACCGCAACAATTACCAGGTAGGCTGTGATGTCGATTAAGGCCGAATTTACATAAAAGCCGAGATTCTGCTCGGCGACGCCCAATAGGAGGCCGCCGACGACAGCGCCGCGAAGCGACCCGAACCCGCCGAGCGTCATCGCCGCAAACCCGCGAATCAGGAACGTAGCGCCGAGATCGGGATGGAGCAGCGATATTGGTGCGATCAGGATTCCTCCCATCGCCCCCATTGCGAGGCCGACACCCCACATGGACTGATGGAAAGCCTGGACGTTGACGCCAATTAACGTAGCCCCGCGCTCTGACTGATAGACCGCCTGAATCACGGTACCAATCGTTGTCCGATAGAAGATCAGGAAGAAGATAGTCAGTAATACCGCCACAATGGCGGAGATATACAGAACGTCACCCGTCACCACCAGTTCACCGATGAATATGGGGTCAGCTTCGAAGACTCGAGGCATGGGAAAGACCTCTCGCCCCCAAAGAACCCGTGCGCCGCCCCTGAGAACGTAGCCCAAGGATATGCTCATCATGGCGAAGCCGATGTGGGGGCCGGCCTTGATGGGATCGATGAAGCCGCGGCTGATTCCGACACCCAGAAAGAACAGGATCACGATGGCCAGAACGGCGGCCGGAACGTAAGGCAGGCCGAGATAAATCACCAACACGTAGACCACGAAGGCGCCGGCCATGACGAAATCACCGTGCCCGAAATTGACGATGGTCGTCGCCCGATAGACGACGGTCATGGAAAGCGCGATCAAACCATAGATGGCGCCTTGCGACAGTCCACTGAGGGTAAGTTGAAGGAAGTAGTACATCCGCCAAAAATGCCTTTCGAAACCCAAAATAGCTGGGCCGTTCCATACCCCCAGGCGGCTCTGCCAAGGGGCGGAACGGCCCGCCCTATTTCAAGAGTTCGTCAGCCTACCAGGACTTGCCCCAGGCCGACAGTACCGTTGGCTTGCCATCGATGAATCCGGCGACCGCCGATGTCTTGCAACCGTGGCGTTCCGTTGGCGACCACGTTATGTCACACGCCAGGATACCCGTCGTCAGTCCCCGAATTTTATCGAGTTCGGCGATCAGTTTCGAACGGGTCAAGTCGCGTCCCGCGGCTTTAAGAGCCTTCACGGCGGCGACGCCGCTGGCCATCGAGATGGCGCTGAACCCGGTGATCGTCTCATTTGGATAATATTTCAGGATGATATCGTTCCACTTCTTCATCTTCGGGCCGTCCACCTTGTCGACGAAGGCGTGCAGCACGTAGTAATCCTTCACCGCATCGGGATCACCCAGTCGCTCCAAGGTGTTCTCCAAATCCGTCCCGGCTGTTCCCATGACCGGAATTCTGACATCGTATTTTTTGGCGTCGCGCAGGAAGATCACGGTCTCGGCTTCGTAAAGGCAACCAAGAATGAAGTCCGGCTTGGTCTGCTTCAGCTTCAGCACTTGGGCCGTAGCATCTGTCTGGCCGCGCTCGAGGGCGAGTTCCTGAATTATTTCGCCGCCAGCTGCCTTGATAACTTCGATTGCGGGATCGCAGTACGCTTTGGCCCAATCGTTGGTATGCGCGATCATCGCGACCCGCTTGGTATTGGGCTTCGACATCACGAATTTGCCCATCGCCGAACCGTAGGTTGGACCGGCCGGAACGCCGTGGTAGATGCTCCCTTTTTCATTCACCGGCATGCTGATTTTAGGATTGACCGCATGGGCGATGATCCAAGGTATGCCGGTCGGCGACACTGTCGGCTTGACCGCCATGGCGACGCCGCTGCACGAATTGCCGTGCAAATAAAACACTTCGTCCTGGTGGATCAGCTTCTTGGCCGCGGCGATCCCCTTGGCCGGCGCGCAGGCGGTGTCCTCTTGGACGATCTCAAACTTGCGGCCGTTGATTCCGCCTTGGTCGTTGGTGTGCTTGAAGTAGGCCATGAGCCCGATTTGGGTCTTGCTGTAGCTCGACGCATTGCCGGTGAACGGCCCCATGACGCCAACCTTGATGGTGGTGTCGGTCAGACCGGTGGTTTCACCGGCGCTCACCACCCCGGCCGTTGATAGGACGCCAAAGGCGGCCATCGTGATCATCGATTTTATGATTCTATTGTTCATGATTTCTCTCCCTTTTGCGAAAGGTCTTGCGGTTAATTTTTGTCACTCACTCCGATCGCACATCGCACGTTTGATCGACGGAAAGGCCGACGCCGACGTAGCCGCGTAATTCCGGACCGCCTGGGGTCGACTTCAAAAGCAAGAAGCGCCGTCTAATTTCAGCATGTGGCAAACCTACCCCCCTAGCTGTTAGGTTCATTATTCGAACCATATTAGTACTACACAATAATACATTAAATTGTAGACACATGAGATTGCAACTGATTTGAAATCTTGGAATGGATCCGGTCATTCGGAACCCACCGCCGCATTGGGATCGACTCCATAATATTCCACCGCCGATTCCCGACTTATTTTGCCGTCGAGGACGTCCGCCAACACTCATTCGCGGGATCTTTTCGATGGCGGCCCGTATCCGCCGCCGACGCCGGGCGGAGGATATGCGGCGCAAAGCTATCAGGCCGGGTTCGGTTTGTTGCTGGGCGCACAGGCGGTCGCCTTTCTTTGGTTTCTCGCCGCCCGGTGTGATACCGTCGGCGCCCGATGATTTTCGACAGATCTGGCCGGTCACCCTTATATTGAATCCAAGCATTGAACCCTGGCGGATGACCTCATGAACGAACGCCTCGACCCGGTCGAACTGACGCGAACCCTGGTCGCCTTCGACACGATCAACCCACCGGGCGACGAACGGCCCTGCGCCGAGCACCTGGGACGCCTCCTGGAGGACGTGGGGTTCACGGTTTCCTATCATGAATTCGCCGAACGGCGGACCAGTCTGGTGGCCCGCATCGGCGGATCATCGGAGACAACACCGCTCTGTTTCACCGGACACATCGATACCGTTCCCCTGGGCGCCACGCCATGGACCGTCGAGCCGTTCGCCGGTGAGATTTCAGACGGAAAACTTTACGGCAGGGGAACCACCGACATGAAAAACGGCGTCGCCGCGTTCGTCGTCGCCGTACTGCGGTTGGGCCGGGAGCTGGCGGCGGGACCCGGCGTGATCCTGGTGATTACCGCCGGCGAGGAGACCGGGTGCGAAGGTGCCTATCACCTGGCCGGTCTCGGAGACGTGCTCGGGGAAGCCGGTGCCATCGTCGTCGCCGAACCGTCGTCGAACCAGCCTTGGATCGGCCACAAGGGGGCGATTTGGTTGACCGCCAGAACCACCGGAGTCACGGCTCACGGATCAATGCCGGAGCAAGGCGTCAACGCCGTCTATAAGGCGGCAAACGCCATCGGCAAGCTCGAGGATTTCGATTTTAACATCGCCCGGGACGCCATACTCGGCAAGCCGACGCTCAATGTCGGCACGGTGCATGGTGGATTGAATTTCAACTCGGTTCCGGATATGGCCGAAATCGGCATCGACATTCGCACCATCCCGGGTCAGGACCACGCCACCATTCTTTCCGACCTTTCCGGGTATCTCGACGACGGCGTCAAGCTTGAGACCGTCGTCGATGTCGGCGGGGTGCTGACCGATCCCGCCAATGAGTGGATGCAAGAGGTTTTCGACATCATGAGCGGTATTCTGGGGTCCCGCCCCGAGGCGCATACTGCGACCTACTTCACCGACGCTTCCGCCCTGGCGCCGGCTTATGGTGGCGCCCCAACCGTCATCCTCGGCCCTGGCGAAGCGACCATGGCCCATCAGACCGATGAATACTGCATCGTCAATAGGATCGGTGAGGCGGTCGAAGCGTATACCGAAATCGCCCGACGCTGGAATACCCGGTAATGGCGCCGCAACAGCCCAACGAACTCACCGCTATCGAGGCCTTGAGTCGGATCCGGGCGGGGACCTTGACCTCGGAAGCGCTGGTTACCTCCTGTCTGCAGCGAATCGAGCAACGCGAGGACACAGTCGGCGCCTGGACGTTCCTGTCTCCCGAACAGGCGCTTGACGCCGCCCGCAACGCCGACAACGACTCCTCCGACCGGCCGCTTCACGGCATCCCGGTCGCCGTCAAGGACATCTTCGATACCGTCGACATGCCGACCGCCTACGGCTCCCCGATCTACGAGGGATATCGCCCGCCATCGGATGCGTCCTGCGTGGCTCGGACGCGGGCCGCGGGGGGCCTGGTGCTCGGCAAGACGGTATCAACGGAGTTCGCCTTTTTCGAACCGGGCAAAACAGCCAATCCCCATAATCCGGCGCATACCCCGGGCGGTTCATCGAGTGGATCGGCCGCCGCCGTCGCCGACTTCATGGCGCCACTGGCGTTTGGTACGCAGACGGTGGGATCAATCCTGCGGCCGGCATCGTATTGTGGCGTGGTCGGATATAAGCCGAGTTTCGGTCTTATCGACCGCACCGGCATACGGCCATTGGCCGATACCTTCGACACGGTCGGGGTGTTTTCGCGCAGTGTCGCCGACGCCGCATACTTGGTTTCCATTCTGAGCCGACGGCCTTCCCTCCGCCTCGATAGCAAACTCGGGACACCGCCCCGCATCGGCCTATGCCGCACCCACGAATGGCCAGCCGCCGACGAGGATGCCAAGACCGCCCTGGAAACCGCCGCCCGGCTGGCCGCCGGCGCCGGGGGCGGGATCCGCGAGATCACCCTGCCGGAGCCGTTCTCGCGGCTGGCAGAAGCTCAGGCGAATGTCGTTGATTTCGAAGCCGCCAATTCGGCCGCCTATGAGCTCGCTTTCCATCGCGACAGGGTCAGCAAAAGTTTTGTCGCGCGAGCCGAGGCCGGCCTCGCCTGCACGGTGGAGCAATATGACGATGCCCTTTCCGTCATCGCCACCGCGCAAGCCGGCCTCGACGCGGCAATGGACGGCGTCGACGTGCTGCTCTGCCCGAGCGCCCCGGGGCAGGCGCCCGAGGGCCTCGGCACCACCGGCGACCCCATATTCAACCGCGTGGGAACGGCGCTGAGAGCGCCTTGCGTGAGCATTCCCGGGCTCAGCGGCGGTTCGGGGCTGCCCGTCGGCGTGCAGTTGATTGGCCGCATCAGGGATGACCGGCGCACCCTCACCGTGGGGGACTGGTTACACGCAATTTTGCGGCGCCGATAGAGAGCGGGGGCTCACATATGGCAAATCTCTACCGATCTCGTGTGAGCTGGTCCCACATAGCTGGATGGTTTGGCTGCCTGGTTAAGGTGTATTCCGCCGGTTGATCATACCGCCTGATTTCTGCCCATCCCCTTCGGAGCACAAAAGGCATTGCAGGAAGGGGTAGTGTCCGGACCCTAGGTCAATGCGAATGGTGCTAGATCATCAGGCCTAGGCCGCCTGCGCTATTGTCGCCATTTCTGAATGCGGTTATTGCCGTAATCCGCAACAAACACACTTCCATCGCCCGCCACGGCCACCGCAATCGGATAGCGCAGCTCACCCTTGCCATTGCCGCGCTGCCCAAAACTCGTCAAAAACGTGCCGTCGGGCGCAAATTTCTGGATACGGTCATTATAGAAATCGGCAACGAAGATGTTGCCCTTCGGGCCGATCGCAACACTCGTCACGGTCGCAAACCAGCCTTTGAACGGCCCGTATATGTTTGCGGCGAACGGACCACCCCATTTGTGCGAAAAGGTTCCGTCGGTGTTGAACACCTGCACCCGGTCATTATAGCCGTCGGCCACATACAGCTTTCCGTCAGCCGCGATGGCCACGTCGGTCGGATAGCTGAAAGAAACTCCATCGGCGTCGCTCAGCGGTTTTCGCTCAGCGCTTGCGCCCCATTGACGGACAAATTTCCCGTCAGCTTTCAGCTTCTGGATGCGATGGTTGTAGAAATCGGCCACATAAATCGTGCCGGCGCGATCAACGGCAACCCCGCCTGGCGCATTAAATTCTCCCGGCCCGGCCCCGGCCTTGCCTATGACGCGCTTGGGCGTCCCGTCCAGTGAGAAAACCTGTATCCGATCATTGAAATATTCCGCGACATAGAGCGCGCCGCCGCGAACCGACAAGTTCATTGGTCGGCTCAACTCTCCAAGCTTGTCGCCTGGGTTGCCAAAACTGCGCAGGAATTTGCCGTTCAAGTCGAACACCTGGATGCGCCCGTTACGCGCATCCGACACAAAGACTTGCGTTTCAGAGACGGCGATGCCCGTGGGATCATTAAACTGCCCCTCACCCTCCCCCTTGCTGCCCCAGGCAGCGACAAAAGCGTAAGGCGGCTCTTTTGCGCCGGGCACAAAGGCAATCCATCCAGCAAGGAGGATAAGCAGGAACAGCGCGAGCGATCCTGCGCTTATTCTAAAGATCAGCTTGCGCATGGGGGAATCAGAAATTTAACCGGACGCTGCCGCGGACAATATAGTCGCGTTCCAGCGCGGTCCCGTTCAGGTCCTGCATGAGCGGCAGCTGCACGCCCGCCTCGATGATCCTGCGAGCCGTGACATATTGCAGGCCAACCAGTCCCCAAAGCGTTGTGCCGCCTGAATTGGGATTGGCGATACCGTTTGCCCGGTTCTTTTCCTGATGGATGAGATTCAGCTCGCCCACGCCATAGATAAACGCGGACGTGTCATCGGCGAGTTTGGCAGGCCACAACCGGTACTGCAGAGATCCGTCGAGGCGCGCCACATCGCCAGATTCAAAACCATCGGCTTTGGTATTGGCCTGATAGCCGGCCTGAAGATCAATCTCGAAATCGAGGGTCTGATAGGTGACGATCACACCGCCAAAGGGGTCCCATGACCCGGAGCCCAGTTGCACGGACGGCGGCAGGCGCCCCAGCGCGTCGGTCCCGGTATTTGAGCCTGTCGGGAGTTCGACGCCGGCAAAGGGCGCAATGCGGAATGTCTTGCCCGGCATGTTCTTCTTGTAGGCCGTGTAGCGGGCGAAGGCGCGGATATCCCCCAGACCGCTGTCCTTGCGTGTCACGCGCGCGCCGCCTGGTGGGTTCAGCTTCAGTTTTTTGTAGGCCACCGGCATGACGCCGAACAGCGCCAGATCGGGCGTGACGCCGTAACCCAGAACCGAAGCGGAGACTGCCACATGATGGTCCCGATTGGCGCCACTGGGATCATCGCCGGATTGGTTGAAAATAACTTGCTCGCGAAACACATACTCCCCCTTGGCGACGGGCAGGGCTGTATTGGTGGTGATAGGGGCGGCGCCGGTTGGAAGCGATGTCCCCGTAGCGATCAATACGGCTATGCAGACACTGGAAATCCGTTGCATCTATAGTCCCCTGAACAACGCACCCTTACCGGAAGTTCCGCATGGTGAAGCCCGCATCCTTCACCGCCCTGTCAGCCTGGGCCCTTGTCAGCTTCGTTCCGTCTTTCATGGTCACGGTCACCGTGCTGGTCTTGATCGAAATCTTGATGCCGCTCACGCCGGGAATGGCTTTGAGCTGTTTCTCAACACCGTAAGAGCAGAAGGGGCAGGCCAGACCGTCCACTTTGAAGCTGTGGACGCTTGCCGCCCAAGCCTGAATATTGCCGGCAAACAGGATGGCCAGCACGGTTAAGTGAAGCAGGTATTTGCAGACCGTCCTCATGATGTGCCGTTCCTTCTCATTCCATCTGTTCGTTCGGGTTGAGAGCCGGTGTGCCCGGGAGGCTCCATCGTGCCCAGAATTGAGCAGAACTCCAGAGCGCCCTTGCCCGGGCAGGCATCAATCAAATTTGTCAGCGTCGTCCGGATATGCCGCAGCTTATTGATCTTGAGATCGACATCCTCGCGTTTGCTCAACGCTCGCTGACGAATATCGCTGCAGTCGGTATCCGGCTCGGATTTGAGCGAGAGAAGGTCCTCGATCTCGCCCAGCGAGAAACCCAACTCCTGCGCTTGCCGGATAAAGCGTATCTGCATCATGACCGATTCCGGATAAGAACGGTATCCGCCATTGGCCGGTTTTTTCGGCTGGTGGATCAAGCCCCTGCGCTCATAAAACCGCACGGTCTCGACGCCAACATCAGCAGCTCTTGCCACCTCACTGATTCGCACAGCAAACCTCCTATATAAGCTTGATCCTAAAGTCCGTACCATAATACGGAGTCAATGGGGCGCCGTATGCAATCAAATCCAGAAATGGCGGCAGGCTTTGAAGTGCGACCAGCGAAAATTACGCGGATTGCGGATCCTCATACGCTATTCAGCGCAACATGACAGCTTCGACACATCCATATCGAAGGTTTGCGCGGCAAGCTTCAGGCCTTCGACGGTTGTCAAATACGGAAAGATCATCTCCCCAAGCTCGCCATAAGTCATGCCCTGCCTGATGGCGAGCGCGGCTGTCTGAATGCTGTCGGCGCCTTCCGGAGCAAGAATATGTGCACCTATCAGCTTGCCTGTGGCCTCATCAGCCACGAGTTTGATGAATCCGCGCGTGTCGCGCGCAGCAAGTGCCCTGGGCACGTTGTCGAGCGTGAGAACAGAAGTTTTGACTTGCATCCCCTGTACTCGCGCAGCTGCCTCCGTCATGCCGACGCTTGCGACCTGCGGGTCGGTGAACACCACCGCAGGCATGGCTGCATTGTCATAGATGAGAGCGTCGCCGTTGAGTGCATTCTTCGCAGCGATCTTCGCGCCATATGCGGCCATGTAAACAAACTGGTCCCGCCCGGTTACATCGCCAACCGCATAGACGTTCGCTCTGGTTGTGCGCATGTGGTCATCAATCTTGATGCCGCCATTGGGCAACACTTCCACACCCGCGTCTGCCAGACCCAACCCTTCCGTGTTTGCCACGCGGCCCGCAGACAGCAGTAAATGTTGAGCATCCAGTTTTTGCAACTCGCCGTCGATCTGAACCGACAAGGCGATGCCGAAGTCTGTCTGCTCTACAAGATCGTAGCTTTGCACTTGCTGTACGCGAATGCCTTCTTCGCTGAAATAGGATGCCAAGGCCTCGCTGATTTCCGGCTCGCCTTCGGGCAACAGATGGCTGCGGAACAAGAGTGTTACCTTCACGCCTGCACGCGCGAACATCTGAGCAAGCTCACAACCGATATATCCACCGCCCAGGACAATCATCGACGTCGGCAGATCATCGAGTTCAAACGATGTGGTGCTGGTCAGATAGGAAACCTCGTTCATTCCGGGGATTGGCGGAACAAACTCCCGGGAACCGGTAGCAATAATAACTTTACCGGCATCGATATGTTTGCCATCCAGGCTGATGCCGCCATTGCCAAGTCTGGCCTTCCCTTCAAGATAGGCCACGCCGTTATAGGCCGGCAGCAAGTCGATATATTTGGCCTGCCGGAGCGATGCGACAAGCTCGTCCTTTTGCTGGCGGACTGCTGCCCAGTCCACAACCTGACCCTTTGCGGTCACACCGGCAAAGCGGGAAGCCGTGTTGGCGTGATGCACCGCTTCTGTTGCGCGGATCAGGGCTTTTGAAGGCACGCAGCCAACATTGACGCATGTTCCGCCTATTGTGCCGTGGCCGATAAGGGCAACCTGGGCGCCCTCATCAGAAGCGGTAATGGCAGCGGAAAAGCCCGCCGATCCGGCGCCGATGACCGCGAGATCATATTTGTTGCCTTTTCCTGTTCTAGAGGGAGCAGGACAAAAGGATTCACTCTTCTCGGACATGATATTCCCTTCTATTCCGCTCGCAAGTGATTGCCATAACGGTAACGGTTCCGCTGAAGTGCCAGTTCATGAGCCTCGTTCAACGTTACGAAGCCGACGTCATTACGTTCATCGGCCCACGTCCGAAACGCGTCGGCCTCGATGAAAAAGTTGACGTGGTTACAAAACGCGCCGCGCAGGTTTTCGCAACATGCGGGGCTATCGGGGGCTACGATCAACATTACCGGCTCCGCTGGCCGTGACGATACGATTGCCTGGGGCGTCATCTCGATTTCAATTGTCTTGCCCGTGGCGGGACAGCGCGTCGAAACCGTGGCCGGCTTGTCGAGTATCTCCGGCAGGAACAGCGCATCGAAAACGCACCATGTGTACAGCTCCCTGTTCCCGGCCTTAAATACGTGGTTTGCCGGTATAAGACTCAGCCCCCCGAAAGCCGTGACCGCGCCGGTCGCGTCAAAATCAATAGTCGAGCGCGGTATGTCATTCAGCAGAGAGTCCAGTTGAACCGGGGACAGGCTTAACCATTTCGCCAGGGCGGTCCGGTGCACCGGCAGACCTTCTCCAAGAAGCCGGTAGAGCGCGAGCGTGAGGGGAACCAGGTGCGCAGCACCGGCGAGGAAATTCCCCTCCCGGAGATAGGTATGAAAGTCATCGCGATGTTTGTATTGGGCCTGGTCCAGCATAAGATTTCTCGTGCACTTATTCGCTGATGGTGAGTGTCTCTTTTGAGAGCGCTCTTTTCGCGGCTTTGCCGGCGACGCAACAGCCCGCTGATCCGGCCCCAATGACAGCCTGATTACAGCGGCCATTTGCCGGCTTTGACTCGCGGCATTGCAACATTTGCCGGTCCCTCACGAAGCTCTGGCGTGTTTCTGGCGGCGCCAGAGGGCATAGATGGTCAGGCCAATGAAAAACGCGAGCGCGGGGAACAGAACAATATCAAGCCAGCCGACAAGCGCCGATAGGCCGACTATTCCCAAAAGGACAACCAAGATCGGTGTAAAGCAGCACAAGGCCACAACAATGGTTCCAATCAGGCCGGTCGCCAGCAATGCGTTGTTGGTCATTTCAGCTTCCCTGTTTCGCGAGCGCAGATGGAAAACCAACATCCGTCGTCGCTTTCGTGAGTTCGGCAAGGTCCGTTTTGGCGTCGCCATACCTAACGATGGCAGATCCTTCCGCGAGCGAGGCCTTGGCGCTTATCACGCCGTCAACTCCCTTGAGCGCGGATTCAACCTGGTAGGGGCATGAGAGGCAAGACATGCCCTGTACATCCAACTTGACGGTCTGCTCGGCGGCGAGTGCGCCAAGTATACCGCCGGTGGCAATGAGACCCTGGCGCAATCCTTCGTCTCCGGCTGGCGCCATCCCGGTGACCTCTTCCACCGCCACTGTCCGTGTGTTCTCAGACATGCGAAATCATGCTCCCAAAATTATCCATCGATGTTAATATGGGACCTGTAGTGACTACAGGTTCAAGAGTGAATTTCGATGTCTGACATCACAGCTTCGCGAGCGCTGCCGATTGGGGAGATGTCGCACAAGACCGGGGTCAAAATCGAGACCATCCGCTATTACGAGCGGATTGGTATCATGCCGAAACCGGTGCGCACGGAAGGCGGGCATCGTGCCTATGACGCAGATCAGCTTAAACACCTGGCCTTCATCAAGCGCAGCCGAGAACTGGGATTCAGTCTTGGCGAAATCCGCGCTTTACTCGATCTGGTGGACACTGACACCTATACGTGCGCCGAGGTGCACGAAATGACAACGAAACACCTCGCGACCGTCCGGAAAAAGCTTGCCGATCTCCGTCGGCTGGAGCGCATCCTGAAGGACATGGCTGCCGAGTGTAGCCGCGGGGATGTGCCAGAATGCCCGATCATTGATACGCTCTACGATGCGCACATGAGCAAATAGGTCAGGTGTTATGAATGCCGCGGTTGTCTATATTGGTGCTGCAATTGCGGAAATCGCCGGGTGCTTTGCGTTCTGGGCCTGGCTGAGGCTTGAGGAGTCGCCTTTGTGGGTGGTTCCGCTGGGCTAGCCGCTGCACTCAGCCTTGATGACTCATCTATTGGTGAACAACTGCCACACCATGTAATCCATGAATTGAAGAAGCGTCTCAAATATCGCGACCCAAGCTTTTGGCGCAGCCTGGAGCGGGCTCGTGAACGGCTACACTTTCGGTGTCCCTAAGCTTCGATTTCGGCTATCGCCCAATGATCGGAAGTCGTTCACCGGCATGATACGAGAATTTTTGCACGCTCCGCATTCCCAGCAAGCGCTTTGGCCAAATTAGATAAGGCTTAGCGAAAACTCTTGCCGGACAGGCGCGCATCATCGACGGAGTCGATAAAAATATCCCCTCCTCATTACTGATAAGCCAGGCATCAAAACGCGCCTGATCTTCCGAACTGATAAGTGCCTCGCGGAACGATTTCGATGCAATATCGTTGACGGTGACGAAAATCGCTACGGAGTCGCCCTTGAACAGCGCGTTCGCTCTCTCACGCATCTCAGCAGTCTTTCCCGCGCCTGCCTCAGCTAGAATAACCGTGCACTTATGAGAAAGGAGGTCCGACCATCGTTCGCAGCCATAGAAACTATCTGAGAGAAACGAATGATACTGAACCTCTCAGGACTCTTCGTCTTGGAGGGGCATAAATTGTCGGTCAAGGTCGAGATAATCATTCATTATATCCGATGGTGGGATTCTGTACTCCTAGTACGTGAATATGCACTGTTCAGCAAAATGCAATCGCAGCGATCCAGATTGCCTAGAATCCGCTATTGGTCACCAAACAAAATGCAACAACTAGAACCGAGCATACACGAACAAACATATCTCGAGCACAACATAGATGCTTCCTATTTGCTTCCAAAACGACCTCCGCTCCCGTGCGCCATTTATCGCTCCGATCATTAAAAATACCGGTCGATGGACAGGGATTGTTTAACCGGCCAGCGCCGCGCCGTGATGCGCGAAATGATCCTTCATGAAACTGGCCATGAAGAAGTAACTGTGGTCGTAACCTGGCTGCGTGCGCAGGGTGAGCGGATGGTCGTGCGCCTCACAGGCTGACTTCAAAAGCTCCGGCTTGAGCTGTTCTTCCAGGAACTGATCGGCGTCGCCCTGATCAACCAGAAGCGGCAACCGCTCCCCGGCGGCGGCGATGAGTTCGCACGTGTCGTGGTCCTTCCAGGCCTCGCTGTCGGCGCCAAGATAGCCGCCAAGCGCCTTTTGCCCCCACGGAACCTGCGTCGGCGCCACAATCGGCGCGAAGGCCGATACGGAGCGAAACTGGCCCGGATTCCTGAGCGCCACGGTGAGCGCGCCATGTCCGCCCATGGAATGGCCGAATATGGACTGGCGCTCCGGGTCCACCGCGAAATTCCCATTCACGACCTCCGGTAACTCCTGCACGACATAGTCATACATATGGTAATGCTCCGACCAGGGCGTCTGGGTTGCGTTGACGTAAAATCCCGCGCCGAGGCCGAAATCATATGCGCCTTCTGGATCGTCCGGAATGCCGGCGCCACGCGGGCTCGTATCGGGCGCGACGACGGCAATGCCATGTTCGGCTGCATATTGCTGTGCCCCGGCTTTCGCGACGAAGTTTTCGTCGGTGCAGGTGAGGCCCGACAGCCAATACAATACGGGGACACGTCCGGCTTCCGCCTGCGGCGGTAGAAAAATCGCAAATGTCATGTCGCACTTACATGCATCCGACAGGTGTGAGTAGCGGAGCTGTCGGCCGCCAAAGCATTTGTTTTCGGAAACTCCCGTCAGCACTGTCGTCATTTCAAAGAACTCCTTCTGGTCTGTTGGTTATGACCAATAGGCAATTGCGGGGCAACGGTCGATAACGGCGCACCGCAGTTGCGAGCGGGGGCTGGTTGGATTGCGCGGAATGCCCTAGCCAGTATGCGCGAGCAGGGTCATGCTAGACGCACACCCTATTGGCGGGTGGAAAAAACCGGCCAAAAGCCTTATTATTTTTTTCTTGAGCCGGTGCGGCATCAACGAGTGCCAAAACAATAGAGACTGGCGCACCAGGAGGGAACAGAAGCATGAAAACGCGCGCGGCGGTTGCTACAGCGGCCGGCAAACCCCTTGAGATCATCGATGTCGATCTGGAAGGCCCCAAGGCGGGCGAGGTTCTGGTCGAGATCAAGGCGACGGGTGTCTGCCACACGGATGAGTTCACACGCTCGGGCGCGGACCCTGAAGGATTGTTTCCGGCCATTCTCGGCCATGAAGGCGCCGGCGTTGTTGTGGACATCGGCAAGGGCGTGAGCGGCCTTAAGAAGGGCGATCATGTGATTCCACTCTACACGCCTGAATGCCGGACGTGCGAATATTGCACGTCAGGCAAGACCAATCTCTGCCAGGCAATCCGCGAGACGCAGGGGCAGGGCGTCATGCCCGATGGAACCAGCCGGTTTTCTTCCGGCGGTGAGAAGCTGTTCCACTATATGGGCACCTCGACTTTCGCTAATCACACGGTGGTGCCTGAAATCGCGCTGGCAAAAGTGCGCGAGGACGCGCCTTTCGAAAAAATTTGCTACATCGGCTGCGGCGTCACCACCGGTCTTGGCGCCGTGATGAATACCGCCAAGGTGCAGCCCGGCGACAATGTGGTGATTTTCGGCCTCGGCGGTATCGGTCTCAATGTCATTCAGGGCGCACGCATTGCCGGCGCCGACATGATCGTCGGCGTTGACCTCAATCCCGCGCGCAAGGACATCGCGGAAAAGTTCGGCATGACGCATTTCGTAAATCCCAGCGAAGTCGAGGGTGATCTGGTGCCTTATCTGGTGGACCTCACCAAGGGCGGTGCGGATTACTCGTTTGAGTGCATCGGCAATGTGGATGTGATGCGCGCAGCGCTTGAGTGCTGCCACAAGGGCTGGGGCACCTCCATTATCATCGGCGTGGCTCCGGCGGGCGCGGAAATCTCAACCCGGCCATTCCAGTTGGTTACGGGGCGTAACTGGCGCGGCACGGCGTTCGGCGGCGCCAAGGGGCGAACCGACGTGCCGAAGATCGTGGACTGGTACATGGAGGGCAAGATCAACATCGACGATCTCATCACCCATGTCATGCTGCTGGATGAGATCAACGAGGCGTTCGAGCTGATGCATGCGGGAAAATCCATCCGCTCGGTCATTACTTTTTGATGTTTGCCAGGCGCGGCAACGGTTGACCGGGCTTCCCCGGAAGACCCAAAGTTTGCATGGGGATAGCCGACGTGACCAGCAGTTGAGCCGCACGCTACAATACCGGCCCAGATTTGGCCTATCACTACGAGCGAAGATGATAGTGATCATCAGCGGTGGTGCCATATACTCGCTCGTGGCGATCCTTGTGCTTCTTTTCGTCTCCTGGCAGGCGAACCAAAATCTGGTCAGGGCATCGACGGCACAGCGTCATCTAGAGCTTCTGATATCCTTGTCGGGGCGCGTTTC
>CAXMMX010000037.1:0-41290 GCA_964194535.1 uncultured Alphaproteobacteria bacterium
AAATGGCTTATTTAGAGAGAATTGAGGATTGTTGTAACTTGTTGATTTTATTAAACAAAATGGAGCGGGCGATGAGATTCGAACTCACGACTTCAACCTTGGCAAGGTTGCGCTCTACCCCTGAGCTACGCCCGCATAGCATTTAAGCTGGACTGCCTTGGCGGCAGTGGCCGATTTATCGCTCAAACTCCCGGCCAATGCAACACCGCTTGCGCGCCGGCAGTGACGCGCGCTCAGGCCGTGGCCCGTTCCTCCTCGTCGGCCCTGATCGCCACCCAGGTGAGCGACGCGGTCAGCGCATCGAGCGAGGCAAATATCAGCAGCGCCAATCCCGCCTCCCCCAACGCCACCATCACCGCCATGAATGTCGCCGTCGTGTAGCGTGCGGGCACGCTCCAGCTCAGCATCCTGTCGCTCCGGATGAGGACTGCGGCAACATAAAATGAACCGATGATGGCGATGAGCACGCCGACAAAACGGACCCACAAATTGTCACCCGCGCTCAATCCGAACATGCCAAGCGTAAAATGCGGAATCAGCAGGAACGGCAGACCCGAGCTGATCAGGTAAAGCCCGTACATGTAAACGCTGAGCGCCGCCCTGGTCATATCGCCACCAAATTTCTATTCATGAATTTCAGCCCCGGCCCCACAGCGCGCCGGAGATATCTTTGGACTATACAAAACAATTCTTCGACCTAGATCATGGACCTATTAACTGCTTCCATTCTGCGCAGTGGATTTGGTTCCTGAGAAGACGGAAAGGCGCAGATAACCTTGCGGTTTTCAATTCTTTCCAACGCACTCAGGCGCCAAATCCGCCGCACCCGGAGGGTTTGACCGGGAGGGTTCGCCTCCCAGTAAACAATGCTCGAAAAGGCAAAAAGCCTGTTCTTGCGCTTGTTTGCCGGTATACGAGCCCTCCTGATCAAACAGAAATGTATGCAGTTAATAGGTCCATGATCTAGAGTCATAATCCATGGAAAATACACCTGCAACGCGCGACATATTGCTTCAGCGGCTCACGTCGCTTGGCATAAACGCCAAAACCACTGATCATCCGCCGCTGTTCACGGTGGAGGAATCGCGTGCGATTCGCGGCGAAATTCCCGGCGCACATACCAAGAACCTGTTTCTGAAGTGCAAAAAAGGAACGTTGTGGCTTGTTGTCGCGCTGGAGGAGGCTGTAATCGATCTGAAACGGGTCCACACCAAGCTCGGGAGCGGCAGGTTGAGCTTCGGGAAACCTGAATTACTGCTCGAGGCGCTTGGCGTTCCGCCGGGTTCCGTCACCCCCTTTTCTCTTATCAACGACACACAAAGGCGGGTTTCGGTCGTGCTTGACGAAGCGATGATGCGGCATGAAATACTGAACTTTCACCCGCTGGAGAATACGGCGACAACGACCATCTCACGTGATGGCCTGCTCACCTTTATTGGCGATTGCGGCCATGAACCCATGATCCTTGCGGTTAGCGATGAGACCGGTCAGGCCGGCATGACGCCATAAGCGGTTGCCAAAGGGCAACGCGGGGTTCATTTTTCACCCAGCTCACGGTTGCGCCCCGCCAAGGATGAGACATAACGGCAAGACAAGACAAGGCAAGGAATGCATGGAACCACCAATTCTTGAGAAAAAGCAGGAGAGCGGCGGGGCCGATCTCATCAAGGAGACCTCGACGCAAAGCTTCGCGGCAGATGTCATTGACGCCTCGAAAGAAGCGCTCGTGCTGGTTGACTTCTGGGCGCCCTGGTGCGGACCGTGCAAGCAGCTCACCCCGATCCTGGAAAAAGTGGTCAAGGAGGCAGGTGGCGCGGTACGGCTGGTGAAACTCAATATCGATGAGCATCCGGCCATTCCCGGCCAGATGGGCGTGCAATCGATCCCCGCCGTGTTTGCTTTCAAGGCCGGGCGACCGGTTGACGGTTTCATGGGCGCGTTGCCCGAATCGCAGGTGAAGGAATTTATCGCCCGCCACGCAGACCCGACCGACAAGCAACGCGATGATGCCGAAATCGAGGCTGCGGAATCCGCCCTCGACTCTGGTGATGTAAACACGGCTTCACAGATCTTCGCGCAACTGGTTCAGTCCGATCAAAAGAATGCCCAGGCCATCGCAGGGCTGGCAAAATGTTATATTCAGACCGGCGACATTGCGCGCGCCGAACAAACCCTCGGCCTATGGGAGGCCGGCGGCAAGTCCAGCATGAAAATCGACGCGGTGCGCGCCATGCTGGATCTGGAACTCAAAGCAGGCGAGGTGGGCGATGTTGACACGGAGCGCAAAAAGGTCGAACGCAACCCGCAGGATTTTCAGGCGCGCTGCGATCTGGCCATTGCGCTCAACGCGAGTGGCGATCGCGCAGCCGCGGCAGACCAGCTGCTGGAGGTGATTGCCGCCAAGCGCGACTGGAACGAAGGTATGGCAAGAACCCAGTTGCTCCAGTTTTTCGAGGCCTGGAGCAATGACGATCCGGCGACTGTCGATGGGCGCCAGAAACTCTCGCTGCTGTTGTTTTCCTGAGCGGCGCGAACAGACCGCATTGAATTAAAGAGGCCATAGAGCGAACAGGTGCCCGCCCATTATCTAAAACTTAGCGACCTGCCAAAGACGCTCAAGGTGTTTCCCTTGCGCGGCATCATCATGCTGCCGCGCTCCTCTCTTCCGCTGAACGTTTTCGAGCCTCGCTACCTGGCGCTTGTAAACGATGTATTGGCGGGCGACCGGCTGATCGGCTTTGTACAGCCAGTCATCCATGAAGATGGGCCAGAATCACCTGAAGGAAAAGATATTGCCTTGCGCCAAACCGGCGGGGCAGGGCGGCTCACCGCCTTTCAGGAGACCGACGACGGGCGCTATCTCATTACAATCAGCGGTGTTGCCCGCTTCACCATCACCGGCGAGGAGCAAACCGACGATCCCTACCGGGTGTGCAGCGTCGATTGGTCGCCATACCTAGATGACCTCGAACAGGGCTTTGGGGAAGATGAGGTGGATCGCAACCGGTTGCTGAGCGTGCTGAAGGAATATCTTGAAGTCAATGATCTGTCGGCCGACTGGGACGGCATCAACAACTCTTCGAACGAACTGCTGGTCAACACCCTGTCGATGATCTCGCCATATGGAGCGGAGGAAAAGCAGGCGCTGCTCGAGGCGGGAGATTTAAAAAACCGGGCAGAGGTGCTGGTGGCACTGGCGGAAATGGAAATTGCCGGCGCGGACGGCGGCGGCTCAACCTTGCAATAATTTCAATACCGGCCCGCATGACCCGCGCCGGGCCAAGGATTATCAGGAGAGACCATGAACGCCAAGGAAAGCAAAAAGGGCGGCACTCACGCCGTTGATCCGAAACTTCTGGAAATTCTGGTGTGCCCGCTCACCAAGAATGAACTGGAATATGACGCCAAGGCTCAGGAGCTGATCTCGCGCTCGGCCGGCCTCGCTTATCCCATCCGCGACGGCATCCCGATCATGCTCCCCGATGAGGCGCGCAAGCTGGAAGACTAGGTCATGACCTGGGGTCAGATAGCTTCGCCTTTCAGCAGCTTCGGTACCGTGCCGGTAAGCCCCGCGGCCTCACGCACGAAAAATCGCTTTAATGCGGGCGCACGGTCAACAAGCCCCAGGCCGAGCGAACGGATGGCTCTCAGGGGTGCGTTGTCATTGGAGAAGAGCCGGTTTAGGGCATCCATCGAGAGGCCGGAAAAGGCGCTGTCGAAACGCCGCCAGCGCTGGTAACGTTGCAGCACGGGTGCAGACCCTGGATCGAGTCCGAGCCGCACCGCCTCGACGATGACCTCGGCCAGGGCGGCCACGTCCCGAAGGCCGATATTGAGCCCCTGCCCTGCGAGTGGGTGCACCCCGTGCGCCGAGTCTCCAACAAGCGCCACGCGGTCCGCGACGAAGGCTCTGGACAGGTGCAAATCAAGCGGGAAAACGGCGCGAGGCCCCTCGAGCGACAAGGCCCCGAAGCGCGCACCGATGCGTTTTTTTGCCTCTGCCAGGAATTCCGCATCTGACAGGGCGACGATTTCGTGGGCGCGGGCGCGGGCCTCGGTCCACACCAGCGAGACGCGGTTTTCCGTCAATGGCAGAATGGCGAACGGACCCGGGGGCAAAAAATGCTGGGTTGCACAGCCCGCATGGGGCTTCTCCAGTCCCAGGGTCGCGACAATCCCCGCTTGCGGATAATTCCAGCCGATGGTCTTGATGCCGGCCCGCTTGCGCAACGCGGATTTACGGCCGTCCGCGGCAATCAGCAGCGCCGCCTCGATATCTCCTCCATGTTCCAGCCGTGCCGAAACGCCATGGGCATGAGACGTGAAATCGAGCACCGTTTCGGGGGCGAGAAATGTCAGGCCCTGGGTATCGCCAGCACGAGAGATCAGTGCAGCGCGTAGAATATGGTTCTCCAGCATGTGCGCTGCGGGCTCGCCCTCAACGAGATCACCATCGAAATGTAGCAATGTGGGCCGCACCAGTGACTGCATCCGGCTGTCGGTTATATCGATACCGGCAATGGGCTGTGCGCTGTGCTTCACATGGCGCCATATCCCGAGCGAGTCGAACAGATGGGTGCTTGCGGCAGACAGCGCTGACGCCCGCCCGTCATTTGCCTGGTTCCGGGCCGCCTCAAGCGGCGTTCGATCAACAACGGCAACTTTCAGCGCCCCGCGCGCGGAGCTGGCCAATGCGATGGCCAACGTCAGGCCGACGAAACTGCCGCCGGCGATCAGCACATCGTATTTTAGCGCTTCGCTGCTAATCACTGCATCATTATCGCTTCAATCCAACCGGTTCATCTTGACAGTGCGCATTCGCATCTCCCTCATGAGGCCCGGCACGTAACGGGGGCATCAGATGGTCAGCGCAGTCAAACGTCTTCTCTCCATACTCGATCTGGAGCAACTGGAACACAACCTGTTCCGCGGCAACAGTCCCCAGGATGGCTGGCAAAGGGTGTTCGGCGGCCAGGTTATCGGTCAGGCGCTGGTCGCGGCCGAACGCACGGTGGAGAAGCGCCTCGCCCATTCGCTGCACGCCTATTTCTTGCGTCCGGGCGATCCGTCAGTTCCGATTATCTACGAGGTCGACAGGATCCGTGACGGTAAAAGCTTCAACACCCGCCGGGTGGTCGCAACCCAGCACGGGCAGGCAATTTTTTCCATGGGCGTTTCATTTCACCTCGATGAAGAAGGATTCGAGCACCAGTCAGAAATGCCCGATGTGCCGGGTCCCGAAGAACTGCCGGGTCTTAATGAGATCAAGGAGAAATTCATCGACCAGCTGCCGCCCAACATCAAAGCCTATTTCGAGCGCGAGCGGCCGATCGAGATAAGGCCCGTGGACACATCCCGCTTTTTTACGCATGAAAAGCGTGATCCAAAGCAATCGGTCTGGTTTCGGGCGAGCGATGAACTCCCGGATGATCCCGGGCTGCACCAGTGCGCAATTGCCTATGCTTCTGACTTTTCACTGCTGGACACCGCACTCATCGCCCATGGGCGGGTGCTGTTCGACCCCAGGCTCATGCTTGCCAGCCTCGATCACGCCATGTGGTTCCACCGGCCCTGCCGGGCTGACGTCTGGCTGCTCTACACCATGGACAGCCCCGCGGCACATGGCGCGCGCGGTTTTTGCCGGGGCAGCATCTTCACCGCCGATGGCACGCTGGTCGCATCAGTCGCGCAGGAAGGTTTGATCCGCGAAAGACGCGCCGAGTCCTAAGACCGCCGAATATGACTATTTTATAGGCAATGCTGTTTTAATGCCCAAACAATAGGCATAGTTACGCCTTTTACGGCGGAGAGCTTCCGAACCCCTGGAAATAAATTCCATATTATTCAATCGATTATGCAATTATTTCGAATCTGGCATGGCACTTGAGTGCTCTTTCTCAATCATGGGCTTTTGCGCCTGTGGTTACGACAAAACGGGCATGGCCCGGGGGCATTGCGAATGAATGCCCTTCATCTGAAGGAACGACGGGGAGCTAGTCATGAAACTGGTCACAGCCGTCATCAAGCCATTCAAACTCGACGAGGTGCGCGAAGCGCTTACCGAGATGGGGCTGGAAGGCATGACGGTAACGGAAGTCAAGGGTTACGGACGCCAGAAGGGCCATACGGAAATTTATCGCGGCGCGGAATATGCCGTGAATTTCCTGCCAAAGGTCAAGATCGAGGTGGTCGTGCCATCAAAACTCGCCGGAAAGGTAGCCGAAGTCATCACCGCTGCTGCAAAGACCGGTCAAATCGGCGACGGCAAAATATTTGTCGGGCCGGTAGAGAAAACCATTCGCATTCGCACTGGCGAGACCGATGCCGATGCGCTGTAACAACAAATCTTTTCGTACCTGTTGGGGGATAGAGATGAAACCTACTCGCAGCCTGCTGACAGCGCTTGCGGCCGTGGCCGGCTCTCTGGTCATGCTTGCCGAACCTGCGCTCGCGGCGGAAGAACCAAAACTGAACGCCGGTGATACCGCGTGGATGATGACATCCACCGTTCTGGTGCTGATGATGACCATTCCTGGTGTGGCACTGTTTTATGGCGGCATGGTCCGCAGGAAAAATGTGCTGGCAACCGTAATGCAGAGCTTTGCAGTGACCTGCCTCATGAGCGTGCTCTGGATGATCGCGGGCTACTCGATAGCCTTTACCGAAGGCGGCTCGCTCAATGCCTATATGGGCGGATTGTCCAAGGCGTTTCTTGCCGGTATGAGCAAGGATTCGCTCACCGGCACGATACCGGAATCGGTCTTTATGACCTTCCAGATGACATTTGCGATCATCACGCCGGCGCTGATTTGCGGCGCAGTCGCGGATCGTATGAAATTTTCAGCACTACTGTTGTTCCTCAGCGCCTGGGTGCTGGTGGTCTATGCACCGATCACGCACTGGGTGTGGGGCGGCGGCTTTCTGTCGGATGCCGGCTTGCTTGATTTCGCAGGCGGCACAGTGGTTCACATCAATTCCGGCATTGCCGGTCTTGTCGCGGCCCTCGTGCTTGGCAAGCGCCACAATTACGGAACCGAAAACATGGCGCCTCACAATCTGGTGCTCTCGGTTATCGGCGCATCGCTGCTGTGGGTCGGCTGGTTCGGCTTCAACGCGGGCTCCGCTGTCGCAGCCGACGGAGCTGCCGGCATGGCCATGGCGGTCACGCAGATTTGCACCGCGACGGCGGCGTTGACGTGGATGTTCGTTGAATGGCTCGTGCTCAAGAAGCCAAGTGTTCTTGGTATCATTTCCGGCGCTGTCGCCGGCCTTGTCGCCATCACGCCGGCCTCGGGCTTCGTCGATCCCATGGGCGCGCTGTTTATCGGCGTCGCCGCAGGCCTTGTCTGCTTCTTCGCCTCGGTAAAGCTCAAGCATATGCTGGGATATGACGATTCGCTCGACGTGTTCGGCATTCACGGCGTCGGGGGCATCGTGGGCGCTATCCTGACCGGTTTCTTCGCGGTCGAGGCAATCGGCGGAACCGCCGGCAGCATGGGCCAGGTCTTTATCCAGATCGAAGGCATCCTTGCCACAATTGCCTGGTCAGCCATCGCCTCTTTCGTGATCCTGAAGATCATCGATGTTGTTATCGGCCTGAGGGTTGAGAAGAACAGCGAGATCGAGGGCCTCGACATCAATCTGCACGGCGAGGTTGTTCAATAATAGCTTCGCTGCCGGGGCGACCGCTCTTCTCCCTGGGAGGGCGCGCCGCCCTGGTGAGGCGGCAATGCGAAAATCGGCCCGGATGCCCCTCGGCGTCCGAGTTTATCTGTCTGGATGAGTCTATCCGGCTTCTTTTATTGCCGGTTTAACGATTTCGGGAAAGAACTCCCTCACTTCATTTGCCGGACGCGGAGGTGAGAACATCATGATCAATGAGAGATTGTTGAAGACGGCCTGAATTCTGAGCGGGTCTGGCTGAATTCTCCGAACCCGTTACATTTTCTGACGGGGGTGCGGAGACTTCTGAGCGGCTCTCTCCCTCCGTTTCAGGTTTGCCCGGCTCTTCGGACTTTGAAGAATTTGCGGATTTTGCCGGCAACTGCATTTTTTCGGCCTTACTCTTGTACGCACCGCTCTCTCGCGACACCGATTGGCCGGACAACAGAGCGTTCAAGGGTAAGGCTAGTCGAGAATGATTATTGGACGGCCGAGCCATGAGGCATGATTCAGCAATACACTTATGCCATTAGTTTGCACAACCTGAAGTAAGCTCTCCCTCCATTATCTACCGGGAGTTGGTTTCGCAAGTTTGACAATTTATTGCCCGGCAGCCCTGCCAAACATGGTGTGCATCTCCAACGGTGACGGAAAGTCTTAATGCGGGCTTAACCAGTTAGAATCTATCGTTTACGGAGCCTGGTTGGCATTCCTGGCCGATCACGGGCGCGTAAGGGGTCGCAACAGTCCAGTATCATGTCATCAGTAACCACAGCCTCCAGCCAATCCATGACGCCCGTCTCGCCCTTCGCCAGGCTGGCCGAGCTGCTTGAGGGGCTTGAACCTGGTGGCGAGGTTATCGACCTCACAATCGGTGAGCCGCATCATCCCATGCCCGATTTCCTGATGCGGGGCCTCACCGAGGCACAGGACCTGTTCGGAAAATATCCGCCAATCCGCGGGACGGAAGAATTTCGCGCAGCGGTGGCCGATTGGCTTGCCCGGCGCTATCCGCTCCTGAAAACAATGGATGGAGCGAATCTCGGCATCATCCCGCTGTCGGGCACGCGTGAGGGCCTGTTTCACGTGGCGTTTTCCGCGCGCGCGCGCAGAGCCGATATCGAACAGGCAGTGGTGCTGATGCCTAATCCTTTTTACCACACCTATGCCGCCGCGGCGGGTGCTTCTGGCGCGGAGCCGGTGTTTTTGAGGGCCGGACCCGAGACCGGGTTTCTTCCCGACCTGGATGCCATTGAGGAGGAAATTCTCACTCGTACGGTGGCGTTTTTCCTGAGCTCTCCGGCCAACCCGCAAGGCGTCGTGGCGAATGAAGAGTATCTGGGAAAAGCAGTTCACCTGGCCCGTGCACATGATTTTCTGCTGATTGCGGACGAATGCTATTCGGAAATCTATACGCAAAACCCGCCGCCAGGGGCGCTTGAGACCGCCTGGAAAGGCAGCAAAAGCCTGGCCAATGTCATTTCCATGCAATCCTTCTCAAAACGCTCAAACCTGCCGGGATTACGGGCCGGATTCTGTGCCGGTGACCCTCATTTTGTCGAAGCTTTTGCCTCTTTCCGCAATGTGGTTGCACCGCAAACACCGCTTCCCGTGCTGCATGCATGCTCGCTCATACTGAAAGACGAAGCCCATGTGGTGGTCACACGCGAGCTATACCGGGGGAAATTCGAGGCCGCGGACAGGATATTGAACGGACGTTACGGCTATAACCGCCCGGAAGGCGGGTTTTTTCTCTGGCTGGACGTCTCACAGTTTGGCGGCAGCGAGAGGGCCGTGAAAACACTTTGGAAAGAGTGTGGCGTCAAACTGTTGCCAGGGCGCTATCTCGCACACGACGAATCTGACGGATCAAACCCTGGCGAGAGCTTCGTCCGCGTGGCAATGGTTCAGGATTTAGCGACGACCGAAGATGCGCTCACCCGCATTACCGGCACGCTGAAATGAGGATGTAAGGATTATGGCACTCACCGGCGGCAGCGCGGAACGCAAGAAGCTCCTGCCCGGCACATTCGAGGCCGGACTGAAGCGCATGGCATGGCGGGCCATGAGCGCGGCGCTTTTCGCAATGGCGCTTGCCGGCTGGCTGAGCCTGGCCACCTGGTCGATCTACGACCCGAGCCTCAACCATGCGACGCGCGGAGCGGCGGGCAATCTGCTGGCCAATTGGGGCGCGGTTACCGCTGACCTTTCCATCCAGTCACTGGGCCTGGGCGCAATCGCCCTGTTCCTGCCGCTCGCCGCATGGGGCCATCATATTGCATTTGGACAAATCCCCACGCGGGCAAAGCTCCGACTGGCGGCATGGCCCGTAGGGGTGCTTCTGGTTGCCGGAGGACTATCGGCCCTCCCGGAGCCGGAAAGCTGGCCGCTGCCAAACGGGTTTGGCGGCATCATGGGAGATTTGACCCTCGCCGCCGCCGGGATGGTGCTGGCGCCCCTGTCGGGCTTTCTGATGCGCGGCGTGACGGCAATCCTGTTCCTCGCTGGAGGCACGGGCGCGGTGCTCTATGCATCAGGCATAACGAGTGCAGCGCTCGACGCTCTTAGGGGCGAGCCAAGTGAAAATGGGCCTGAGCAATCCTCCTGGCTTATGAGATCTGTTGAAAGCGCCGGTAATATTCTTAATACGGCAGCCGCCATCCTGCCCCGCCGGGCCCATGACGCCGACCCCTATTCGGGTGCCGATGAGGAGCATTTCGAGCCATCGCCTACAGAGTATAATTTCGATGGCAACCCGGAGGACGATGATTCCCTTCCCAAGTTTCTGCGCCGCGAGCGCGAGGCGGCCGAGAGCGACGCGTCGGGGCGTATCGAACCTTTCTTTTCTGAGTCCATGACGCCGAATATGACGAAGGGCGCGGAGAATGACGATGAAAGTAACGGGCCCTTCACGATTACCCGCAAGCAGGCCCAGGATCTGGTAAAGATCAGAACGGGCATCGTTACTTCTGGCCATGGCGCAATGTCCGCCACATTCTCGCTGCCGCCGATGCGTTTGCTCAAGAAACCGCCCGCATCGCGGCGTGTCACCGGAATCAGTGACAAGATACTGCAGCAAAATGCCCAGCTTCTTGAAGAGGTGCTCCAGGACTTCGGCGTGAAAGGCGAAATTACCAATGTCAGCCCCGGCCCTGTGGTCACGCTCTATGAGCTGGAGCCCGCACCTGGCACCAAATCATCGCGGGTGATCGGGCTCGCGGACGATATCGCGCGCTCCATGAGCGCCGTTTCCGCGCGTGTTGCTATCATCCCCGGACGCAACGCGATTGGTATCGAGTTGCCGAACATGCGCCGGCAGATGGTTTTCCTGCGCGAATTGCTGGAGGCGCTGAGCGACGGGCAAACCGAAGATAGACTCTCGCTTGCATTGGGCAAAAATATCGGCGGTGAGCCGATTTCAGTCGATCTTTCCCTGATGCCGCATCTGCTGATTGCCGGCACCACCGGCTCCGGCAAGTCGGTTGGCATCAATACGATGATCCTTTCGCTTCTGTATCGGCTCGACCCGAGCCAGTGCAAGTTCATCATGATTGATCCCAAGATGCTGGAATTGTCTGTCTATGACGGCATTCCGCACCTGCTGGCGCCGGTCGTCACCGATCCCAAGAAGGCCGTCGTGGCGCTCAAATGGACCGTCAAGGAGATGGAGGAGCGCTACAAGCGCATGTCCAAGCTCGGAGTGCGCAACATCGACGGCTACAATGAACGTGTCCTCGAGGCGCAGGATAGGGGTGAACTGCTCACTCGCACGGTCCAGACCGGGTTCGACAAGGCGACCGGGGAAGCGGTCTACGAGCAGGAGGAGATGGATTACGAGACGATGCCCTACATCGTTGTAATCGTTGACGAGATGGCCGACCTGATGATGGTCGCTGGCAAGGACATCGAGGGCGCGGTCCAGCGGCTGGCGCAAATGGCGCGTGCTGCCGGTATTCACCTCATCACCGCTACGCAGCGCCCCAGCGTCGATGTGATAACCGGCACCATCAAAGCCAACTTCCCGACCCGCATCTCCTTCCAGGTCACCTCGAAGATCGACAGCCGCACTATCCTGGGCGAGCAGGGTGCGGAGCAGCTGCTCGGCCGGGGCGACATGCTCTACATGGCGGGCGGCGGGCGGATCATGCGCGTTCACGCGCCTTTCGTATCAGACGATGAAGTCGAGAATGTTGTGCGCTATTTGAAGAAACAGGGCGTTCCTGAATATCTTGAGGCCGTGACAGCCGACGCCGAGGAGGAGGGCGGCGCTTACTCCGGCATGGACGGCAATGGCGAAAGCGGCGATACGCTGTATGATGAAGCGGTCGCTGTGGTGCTGCGGGACCAAAAGGCCTCGACCAGTTATGTGCAGCGCCGACTGTCGATCGGATATAACCGCGCCGCAACTCTGATCGAGCGGATGGAGGAAGAAGGCGTCATCTCCTCAGCCAATCATGCGGGCAAGCGCGAAATTCTGGTTGGCAGCGAGGTCTGAACCGCTTTATTCTAATCACATGGGGCACGGAGATTAAGTTCGCCCAGAAGTTGACGATTTTCTCGTGAATCATCTATGCCCCAACATCAAAAGGTCAGTGACAGATCGCATATGGCATATCTTGACAGTCTTGGTCTGACGCACTGGGTTGCGCGCGCTTGTGCAATCTTCGTGATTGCCGCACCCCTGAGCGCATTTGGTCAGACGCCTCAACCGCAAGAGCCCCCTGCCGAACCCGCCACCAAACCACCTGTGGCGGGCTGGACAACCGAGAGCAAAACGGGCGCAGCGGCTGGGCAGAAAAAGTGGCTTGATTCCCAACCGCCCATAGTGCTGAGCTCAGAGCAGATCACTTTGCTGGGCAACATCAACGCCTATCTGAACTCTCTCACCAACCTGCAAGGGCGCTTCGTCCAGACCGATCACCGAAACGAGGAGACGCGCGGCCGTTTCTATGTACGGCGCCCGGGCCGGTTACGCTTCGACTATTCCTCGCCCAGCATGTTGCGTATCGTCTCCGACGGAGAGTATCTCTCGGTCGAGGATCACGACCTCAAGACTGTCGACAAATTCCCGTTAAACTCAACGCCGATCCAGTTATTGCTCGGCGAGGACGTCAATCTGACCCGGGATGCGGTGATCCTCGATATGCGCCAGGACGATACAGCCGTGATGGTCGTGATCAAGGACAAGAGCGGCAACTCTCCAGGCCATCTGCAGCTTTTCTTCAAACGGCCCGAATTAGAGCTGTATGAGTGGGTTATCACCGATGCCCAGGGGCTGGACACGCGCATCCAGCTCGCCGATCTGGTGACTGGAGATGAAAAATCGGAAGAATTTTTCCAGTCTTCCGCAATTGAGCTGGAGAATCTGGACAATAATTAATGCTGTGCTGCTCCGGTTTACATTTGATCCATGATTGCTCTCCCATAGACCATAATTATCATGCTATATCATATAGTTATCTGAATGCCTGATTTTTTTCAGGCGCAATTTACGTGATCGGGTAAATGATTCGTTAATTTTCTTTAGCGCCAATGATTGAAATTCTGAATATCAGGCTTAAATATATATCACACAAGCGGGCGACGTCGTACTTCATCGGTAGTGCCCCCCGTCTAGCCGTAGACGAGCTCGCTTGCGCCGGATTCCCTCCCGGCGCACCGCGCATTCGCGGATTTGGCGCCCAGCTTTGAAAAAGGTTGGGCGTCTTTTTATGGTTTCTGGCATCCTGCGCAAATAATCGCCCGCAGCCCGGGTTATGAGGTCCGATGAAGTTCACGCTTGCTACCTGGAACATCAATTCAGTTCGTATCCGCCTGAATCTGATCAAACGCTTCGTAGAAGCCTACCAGCCCGACATTCTCTGCCTTCAGGAAATCAAATGCGCCAATGGCAGCTTTCCTACGGAAAATCTTCGTGCGCTGGGGTTCAATCATATCGAGATCAACGGGCAAAAGGCTTATCACGGGGTCGCAACCTTGTCGCGGCTGCCAATCGAGCGTGTCGACGCCCGTGATTTCAATGGTACCGGCGAGGCGCGCCATCTGACTGTGCGGCTGAGCGCACCTGAAGCCAAGGGCGCGGTGGTTCACAATTTTTATGTGCCGGCGGGCGGCGATGTCCCCAATGAGGAGGCAAATCCGAAATTCACACAGAAACTCACCTATCTGCGGGCCATGGAGCGCTGGTGCGCCGAGCACGGCGACAAGTCCGCCAACCGGGCCATCCTGGTGGGTGACTTGAATGTAGCGCCGCTGGAGAATGATGTGTGGTCGCACAAGCAATTGTTGCGGGTCGTCAGCCATACCCCTGTCGAGGTCGATCATATGGAGGCGCTGCGCTGCGCCCATGACTGGGTCGACGTCATGCGCGAGCACATTCACCCTGATGAGAAACTGTTTACCTGGTGGAGCTACCGCGCGCGGAATTGGCGGGATTCAAATCGTGGCCGGCGTCTTGACCATATATGGGTGACCCCGGCTCTGAAAGCATCTGCTGTTTCGCTTCGCGTGATCGACGAGGCGCGAGACTGGGAAAAGCCCTCTGACCATGTCCCGGTTGTGGCGGGGTTTGATCTGCACCGGCTCTAGCCGCGGTCAGGTCGGCCAGAAGATCCTGCGCCGGAAGACCAGATTCCACATCGTTCAGTACGCTTTTCGAGGCGCCGGAAGCGGCCTCGTTAGCCATGCCCTTGGCGCCGCCATTCACTGAACTATCCGTGACGCCATTCGCGGCCTCATTTGCAGCCCCGTTGGTGAGCGGCGCTTCGTCCGCTTCAGGAATCTCAAGCTTCGAGCGTGCGAGACCTTCATAAAGCTCTTGCAGTGTTCCTGCCGTGACTGTCAGAATTTGTTTGATGCAGCGGGAGAAATGCGCCGCCAGATATGGATTCTCCAGCATCAGTTGAGACATGTTGTCGCGCATCAAGCTGAACACGATAACTTCGTCCTCCACCACAGCGCCATAGAAATGGCTGGTATCAATGAACATCGCCATGTCGTTCAGAGACATGCCCGGCTCAAGTTTTAATTCGAGCTTGTTTCCCTCGGGATCTACCAGGGAAGCCTTGCCTTCGAGGATGAAAAGAGCGCCATCAGCAGGTGCGCCCGCGACAACGAGCGGCTGGTCCACGCCATACCGGCATGTCTCGCCTCTTTGCAATATTGCTGTGAGCAACTCGCCGCCTAAACCACGAAACATGGGTGTGCGAGCGAGCAGCTCGACCGCCGCGTCATGCTGCATCGACACAAACTCCGTACTAAATATGGGTACGCAGAACTGAAACTGGATTTAGGAATACGCGATACACGTCCCGAATGGGACGCACTAACTTAGCGCAAAGCAGGGGGGGGTATGCAACATGAATTTACGGCATCAGCTTGTAGCCGCCCATTTCGGTCAGCAAAAGCTCGGCGTTGGAAGGATCTGTTTCGATTTTTTGCCGCAAGCGGTAGATGTGGGTTTCCAGCGTGTGCGTGGTGACGCCGGCATTGTAACCCCACACTTCGTGCAGCAGCACATCTCGCGTCACAACCTTTTCACCGGCACGGTAGAGATATTTCAGGATCGATGTTTCCTTCTCCGTCAACCGCACCTTGGACCCGCCGTCGTTGACCAGCGTTTTGGTCGCGGGGCGAAAGCTGTAAGGACCAATGGTGAATACCGCATCCTCGCTCTGCTCATGCTGGCGCAACTGGGCACGAACGCGCGCCAGGAGAACGGAAAAGCGGAACGGCTTGGTCACATCATCGTTAGCGCCCGATTCGAGTCCCAGGATCATGTCTGCGTCAGAGTCCTGGCCGGTGAGCATGATGATCGGGCTTTTGAATCCATTCTTTCGAAGGATTTTACAACTTTCCCTGCCATCCATGTCGGGCAAGCCCACGTCGAGCAGAATAAGATCTATACGCTCGGACTTGGACAGCTCAAGCCCTTGTGCCGCATTCTCTGCAGCCAGAGAATCGAATTCATCATGCAGCGCAAATTGGTCGCTCAACGATTCACGAAGGTCGTCGTCGTCGTCAATTATCAGAATTTTTCGCGCGGTGCTCATCCTCTGCTCCATCGCAAGTTTTCTTTCAGTTAGACTATCATTGATGTAAGCCCACTTTTCAAAGTGTCAACTTGCCCATTTTCGGGCCGGCGTAAATATGAAGAGACGTAACATACGGTCAAAAATCCGTGAGCGGATTACTTTTTCCGTTCGAACCCGGCCCGGCAACCGCCGGCAGGGCTTGGTATTACTCAGATCCAGGACTTATGCCTGCGCGCTGGGCACGGCGGGAATACGCGTATGCAAAAGGGAAGGTGATGGCAGCACCCCCGCGGGATGCTGGAAACTTTTGGGGGTCCTCTACCGCGCTGACCGTGTTGCAAGACCTGTGACCGCATTGTCCGTGAACGCCATTTCCGGTGCTGACGGATGGTGCGATGCCCCAAACGACCGCAACTACAATTCTCCGGTCAAGTTGCCTTACCCTCGAAGCGCCGAAGAGATGTGGCGCGAGGATTCGATTTACGACATCGTCGTTATTCTCGACCATAACACGCGTCCAAGGAAGCGCTGGCGCGGCAGCGCGGTGTTCATCCATCTGGCCCGGGAGGGTTACATGCCGACGCAAGGATGTCTCGCTTTCAAGCATCGGGATTTAAGAATGCTGCTGGAAGCCGGCGGGCCAGGCAGTACGGTTTCTATTTTACCCTAACCCCGCGGCCCGAAGATCGCCGTGCCGACCCGCACATAGGTCGCGCCGAGGGCGACCGCACTCTCATAGTCTGCGCTCATGCCCATGGAGAGTTCCTTTAAACAGTTGCGCGCGGCGATCTTGTTGAGCAGCGCGAAATGCAGCGAAGGCTCCTCGTCTAAAGGCGGGATGCACATCAGTCCTTCAATCTCAAGACCATGTTCCTCGCGGCATTGATTTAAAAAATCATCTGTATCGGCAAGGAGTACGCCTGCTTTTTGCGCCTCCTCGCCCGTATTGACCTGGACCAGCAGACGCGGTTTGCGTCCACTGCGCTCAATCTCGGCGGAGATCGCCCTGGCTATTTTCGGGCGGTCAATGGTGTGAATCACATCGAACAATTCGACCGCATCGCGGGCCTTGTTTGATTGCAGCGGGCCAATGAGGTGCAATTCCACCTCCGTGTAGTGCGCCTTGAGGCCGGGCCATTTGCTCAGCGCTTCCTGCACACGATTTTCTCCAAACTCTCTTTGCCCTGTCAAAATAACAGGTTCGATATGTGTCCTCGTGAAGGTCTTCGACACGGCGATAAGTTTAACATCGCCACCCCCGCTCCCTGTGCGCCGGGTCGCGGCCGCTATTTGCTCGCGCACACCTGCAATGCGGTCTGCGGGCGTATTCTTTTCATCGGGCTCGGGGGCTCTGTTCATGAGTTCTATCCAGTGCATTATCTGTCTTGCCGGAACATACGCGCCTCCACCCGCTATGCAAGGGCCTCTCGCATGTCTTGACCCACTGGCAGTTTTTGCCCACAACGGCGCTCGAACAGCCTCGCTTCACAAGAAAGACGCACCATGGTGCAATCGCGTTATAACCCGCGGGAACGCGAATCCCACTGGCAGAAAATCTGGAACGACAAGGATCTTTTTCTCGCCCGCGAGGATGCGAAGGGTGAGAAATATTACGTCCTTGAGATGTTCCCCTACCCGTCGGGGCGCATCCATATGGGCCATGTGCGCAACTACACCATGGGCGACGTTGTGGCCCGCTATAAACGTGCCAGGGGCTTTAACGTGCTTCACCCCATGGGCTGGGACGCGTTCGGCATGCCAGCGGAAAATGCCGCTATTGAACGCGGCGTTCATCCCGCGAAATGGACCTACGCCAATATCGACGCCATGCGCACCCAGCTCAAGGCGCTGGGCCTGTCGCTCGACTGGAGCCGGGAGCTGGCCACATGTGACCCGGAATATTACGCCCAGGAGCAAAAACTGTTTCTGGATTTCCTCGAAGCCGGCATCGTTTCGCGCCACTCCGCCAATGTGAACTGGGACCCGGTCGACCACACCGTTCTCGCCAATGAACAGGTGATCGACGGCAAGGGGTGGCGTTCGGGCGCTGAGGTTGAACAGCGCGAACTCACCCAGTGGTTTTTCAAGATCTCCGTCATGGCCGAAGAGCTATTGCAGGCTCTCGATGGATTGGAGCGCTGGCCGGAAAAAGTCCGGACCATGCAGCGCAACTGGATCGGCAAATCCGAAGGCCTCCAGTTCAAGCTCGACCTGGTGGATGACGAGGGCGCGTCCGCAGGCGAGCTTGAAGTCTTCTCGACCCGGCACGACACCATATTCGGCATGACCTTCTGCGCGGTATCAATGGATCATCCACTGACGGCAGAGGCTGCGAAAACCAATCAGGCACTTGGAAAATATATCGAGGAATGCCGGCGTTCGGGCACAACCGAAGAAGCACTGGAGAAGGCAGAAAAGACCGGCCACGTTCTGGATGTGCGTGTCGCCCACCCCTTTATCGATGGCAAAACCGTTCCCGTTCTCACCGCCAACTTCGTTCTGATGGGCTATGGCACAGGCGCCATTTTCGGGTGCCCCGGCCACGACCAGCGTGACTTTGATTTTTGCAAGGCGCTTGGGCTCGACATAATCCCGGTCGTCGCGCCGGACGATCTGAAGGGCGTGGAGCTCGTCTCATATATCGAAGACTATTCAGACCGGCCCGAGATTTATGACGGTGAAGGCACGCTGATCAATTCAGAATTTCTCGATGGCATGACCATCATCGAGGCCAAGCAGGAAATCGCCAAACGCTTCGAGGCAATGGACAAGGGCGAGCGGCAGGTAAATTACCGGCTGCGCGACTGGGGCATCTCGCGCCAGCGCTACTGGGGGTGTCCGATCCCCGTCATCCATTGCGGGGCGTGCGGCATCGTTCCGGTTCGGGCTGCCGATTTGCCGGTTAAACTTCCAGAGGATGTGAGCTTCGACAAGCCGGGCAATCCGCTTGACCGGCACCCGACATGGAAAAATACCACCTGTCCGACATGCGGGAAAGACGCAACCCGAGAGACCGACACCTTTGATACTTTCGTGGACTCCTCCTGGTATTTCGCCCGCTTTTGCTCTCCTCGCGCGGATGTTCCGGCTGTCCGTGAGGCGGTCGATGCCTGGCTTCCGGTGGACCAGTATATCGGCGGTATCGAGCACGCCATTCTGCATTTGCTCTATTCCCGCTTCTTCACCCGCGCCATGAAAGAAACCGGCCATGCGGGCTTGAGTGAACCTTTCGACGGGCTGTTTACGCAAGGCATGGTCAACCACGAGACATACAAGCTGGAAGACGGGGCCTGGGTTGTGCCCGCGGATGTGAAGATCGAGGGCGAGGGGGACGCGCGCCGCGCCGTCCATGTCACGACCTGCGCGCCGGTCACCATCGGTTCAATTGAGAAGATGTCCAAGTCGAAGCACAACACTGTCGACCCCGAAGACATTATCGGCCATTACGGCGCCGACACCATCCGCTGGTTCATGCTGTCCGATTCGCCCCCCGAACGTGATGTGCAGTGGACAGAGGCCGGCGTGGCGGGAGCCTGGCGCTTCGTACAACGGCTATGGCGGCTGATGGGCAAGGCCTCTAGCTGGATTGCCCCCGCTAAGTCAGAAATGCCTGGTGAATTGAGCGAACCGGCTCTTGAATTGCGAGGGGTTTCACACCGGCGAATACAACGTGTGAGCGAGGCGATAGAATCGCTTAAATTCAATGTCGCCGTCGCCCAGGTCCATGAATTTACAAGGGTCATAGAAACTGTTGTAGGAAACCCGAAATATGAGGATGACGCCGGTATCAAATGGGCGGCGCGCGAGGCCTGTGAGATCGTCATTCAAATGTTCGGCTCAATGATGCCGCATTTGGGAGAAGAATGCTGGTCAATGCTGGATCATGATCAACTTCTCGCCGAAACGCCCTGGCCGCAGGCTGATCCGGCCCTCCTGGTGGAGGACACCGTGACTATCGCGGTCCAGGTAAACGGGAAGCGGAGGGATGAATTGACTGTTGCGCGAAACGCATCGAAAGAAGATATTGAAGCGGCTGCGCTTAAGTTGGATAATGTATTGCGCGCTATCGAGGGACGAGACGTCAAAAAAGTCATCGTGGTTCCCCAGAGGATCGTCAATGTCGTTGCGTAACGCACCAGGATCGAGTCACGCCCACAGCCGCCGGCGCATGCTGGCGCTGATCGGTTCTGCATTGCTTGCAGCACCTCTCATGTCTGCCTGCAAGCCGCTTTACGGAAGAACACAAAGCGGCGTCCGGCTCAATGATGTGATGGCCGGTCTAAATATTACTGAAATACCAGGCCGCGTAGGTCAGCGTGTTCGCAATGAGCTGATCTTCAAAGTCACCGGCGGTGGCCATCCGGCGGACGCGCAATACCGCCTCGACATCTCGGTACACGAATCTATCACCGCCATCCTGGTCGAGCTGACCGGCGATATCCAGGGCCAGCTTTTTAATCTCCAGGCGTATTTCGTTCTGGTGCGACTGGCTGACAATCAGACTGTGCTTCAGGGCAGGAGCGCCGGCCGCGCGGCCTTTGATCGCTTCGATCCCATCTTCACCAATACCCGCGCTCGCATCGACGCGGAGAACCGCGCAGCGCGCGTGGTGGCAGATGGCATCAGGACCCGTATCGCCGCGTTCCTTTCCAGCACGGCCTGACACCAGTTCTCGCCGTATCCAGGACCGGGCAACATCCATGGTTGCTTTCAAAGCTGCCCAATCAGCTTCTTTCATCAAATCACCCCAGGCGCGCTTCGTAGCCGCTCTTGTCTACGGGCCTGAAGCCTCACTGGTCTCGGAGCGCGCCCGCGAACTTGCCCGCGCCTTCGCCAATGCTGAACAGCCCGAGGCTGAACTTATCCGCATTGACGATCGCGAGCTGGCTGAAAATCCGGACAGGCTCGCCATCGAATTGCAGACGCTGTCAATGTTCACCGAACGGCGCGTCGTCCATGTCAAGGCGGAACGGCGCCTCAAACCTGATGCACTGAAAAAACTGATCGCGGGAAATCTCGCCGCCACTCTCATCGTCGAGGCCGGCAATTTGCGACCCTCGTCCCCCTTGCGCAAATTGTTTGAGACAAGTGATCGTGCTGCCGCCCTGCCGTGCTACGCCGATCCGGCGCGCGACCTGGGACCGCTGATAGAAAGTGTGCTCGCGAAAAATCGCGTGCGCATATCGCCTGAGGCCCGTAGCTATCTGATCAACAGGCTCGGCACTGATCTGGGCCAGGCTCGAGGCGAATCCACCAAGCTAGCAACCTATGCCGGTCCTGACGCGGAAATTGCCATCGAGGACATAGACGCGATTATCGGCGATATCGGCGCAGGGCTGGTGGACGCGCTCGTCTCGGCTGCGGCGGAAGGAAATACGCGCGAGGCTCTTTCGCAGCTGGACGCGCTCATCGCCAGCGGTCAATCGACCCATTCCGCACTGGCGGCTTTAAGCCGGTACTTCCAGCGCCTTCACCGGCTGTGTGCGGCTGTCGAGGCCGGCGAGCAGGCCAGCTCGGCCATCTCCAAATTCCGGCCTCCGCTGCATTTCAAGCAGCGCGATACCCTGCTGGCCCTGTCGCGCAATTGGAGCAAACGGGCGGCGGCGAATGCACTGCAGCGGGTACAGGAGACGATGCGAGCGACCCGCGTGACACCGGGACTTGACGCGGAGCTGACCGAAAGACTGCTCATCGCCATAAGTTGTCGAAAAACTATATGTGTTTGATATTACTTAGTAATTATAGTTTATTTGAGGAGTTTCCGGCGGACATCCTCAAACTGCTCAAGCGATGAGTAGGCAATCCGCACTTCGCCCTTCTCCCCCTTGCCGGACACCAGGCTGACACTCAGCCCAAGTGCATCCGACAGCTCGCGTTCCGCCGCCCTTGTGTCAGCATCCTTGTGCGAGGATTTGCTCGCATGCGCGCTCTTTGTCTTGCCGCGCCGCTGGATAAGTGCTTCCACATCGCGCACGCTCATCTCGCGCCTGACGATATCGCGGGCGAGTTGTTCAGCATCATCAACGCCGATCAGCGCGCGTGCGTGCCCCGCGCTCAAAGAGCCATTGCGGACCAGTTTCTGGACGCTCCCAGGCAGCTTCAACAGTCTGAGCGTGTTGGTGAGATGAGAGCGGCTCTTGCCGACAATGCCGGCTAACTCGTCCTGCTTGTATTGGTACGCATCTATGAGCTGCCGGTAGCCGGCCGCTTCCTCGATCGCGTTCAGATCCGTGCGCTGGACGTTTTCGATGATGGCGACTTCAAGCGCTTCCTGATCGGAAAGGTCACGAACGATCACCGGGATCTCATGCAGGGCCGCGGCTTGCGCCGCGCGCCAGCGCCGCTCCCCGGCAATGATTTCAAAACCGCCCGTTTCGCCATTTACAGGACGCACGACAATCGGCTGAACGAGCCCACGCGCCCTGATGGAGTCTGCAAGCTCTTTCAGCTCGCTCTCTGCAAAACTGGCGCGCGGGTTCAGGGCGCTCGGGCGCACCGCCTCGATGGCGACGTTGCGCAAGCCTTCAAGCCCGGTGGCGGCCGCGACATCGGCCGCCTCGTTTATGAGGCTGGTAAGTCCGCGCCCAAGCCGCCGCTTCGTTGCCGCCATGAGATAAGCTCCTTAAGCCGCCGCCAATCCGCGCTCGCGGCGGATCAGCTCCTTGGCGACCTCGATATAGGCCTTTGAACCCTTGCAGTGCATATCGTAGACGAGCGCCGGCTGACCGAAGGACGGGGCTTCGGATAAACGCACGTTGCGCGGGATCGTATTCGCATAGACCTTCTTGCCCAGAAAAGCGCGTACATCCTCCTCGACCTGCTGCGCCAGCGCCTGACGGCCATCATGCATTGTGAGAATCACGCCCTGGATGATGAGGTTCGGATTGAGGCTCTTGCGTGCCTCATCGATGGTGTCCACCAGCAGGCTCAGGCCCTCCAGGGCGAAGAACTCACATTGCAGTGGCACGATCACCGCATCCGCCGCCGCGAGCGCATTGAGGGTCAGCACGTTGAGCGAGGGCGGGCAATCGATCAGCACATATGTCGGAGCGTTTGCGTCTTCATTTGCCGCCAGAGACGCGCTGTGCGCCTTCAGTGCATCGCGCAGCCCATAATTCTTGTGTTTGTTGCTGGCCGCTTCACGTTCCGCCAACATCAGGTCGATATGGCCCGGAACAATGGACATGCGCTCTATTTCTGTCGGGCGCTGCGCCTGCATGATGGTGGATTCGCCAGTGAGAACTTCCAACGTAGAAGGCGATCGCGCCTCGGGCGTATTGGGAATACCAAGCCCGGTGCTGGCATTGCCCTGAGGGTCGAGATCGATAATCAGAATTTTTTCGCCAACGGCGGCGAGCGCGGTCCCGAGATTTATGGCCGTTGTCGTTTTTCCGACACCGCCTTTCTGGTTTGCCAGCGCCAGGACTCTTGGCCCCTTTTGAGATTTAGTCATCTGCCGCCTCCACATGCCTCAGGCCCTTTTGCCGCAATTGTGTGACCCTGACAATACTGGCCTGGCTGTCCGTGATGCTGGGATGCAGCTCTGCCTTGAAGGTCCAGTATTTTTCTGCCTCTTGCTGCTCTTTTTCAGCATTTCGTCCCTTGAGAAACAAGCCCGTGCTGCTGTCCCTCAAGAATGGTTCCGCCAGCGCGAGCAGATCATTCAGAGGGGAAAGCGCGCGCGCGGTGACAATTTCAACGCTCTCAAATCTATTCGTACGGCCAAGGCTTTCAATGCGTGTGCAGTGAATTTCCACAGAACTCCCCGTTTCACGCACAACTTCCTGGCAAAAAGCGCATTTTCGCGCGTTGCTCTCAACGATGTGCACGTGGCTATCCTCCCGATTCGCGGCGCAAATCGCAATAACCAATCCGGGAAAACCTGCGCCAGACCCCAAATCGAGCCATTTGGCCGAACCAGGGGCCAGGTTTAATAGCTGCGCACTATCGGCAAAATGCCGATGCCAGACCTGATCGAGGGTCTTTGGCGCAACCAGGTTAGTGCCCTCTTGCCATTGCCTGAGCAGGGCCTCGTAAATCTCGAGCCGTTCAATCGTTTCACGTGAAACATTGAACCGGGCGGCAAAACGATCAGGCGTATCGATGGGCTGGAGTTGCGTCACGATATCGCCACCATCAGGCGGATTTCCTGCCGGGAGCTTTCTTGATGTGGGCCACCAGCAGCATCAATGCGGCCGGCGTTATGCCATCGATGCGTGATGCCTGGCTCAGCGTGGCTGGCCGGTGCTGCTGCAGTTTCTGGCGCAACTCGTTGGACAGGCCGGAAATGGCGGCATAGTCGAACGCTTGCGGGATAGCCGCCGCCTCATCCTTGCGAAAAGCGGCAATGTCCGCCTCCTGGCGCTGCAAATAGACCGAATATCGCGCATCTATCGCGATTTGCGCGCCAATATGACCGGGAATACCGGAAATCTCCTGCCATACGCCTGCAAGGGCCTCCAGGTCTATTTCAGGATAGGAAAGCAGCTCGAATGCGCTGCGCCGCCGCCCGTCCTGATTGACGCCCAGTCCGGCCCGTACGGCCTCGTTGGGGGTGAGGGAGAGGGAGTCCAGCATGGCGCGCGCATCTTTCAAGGCGCTGGTCTTGTCTGCAAAAGCCATGGCGCGCTTAGGACCAACACACCCGATCTGCTCGCCCAGGGGCGTCAGGCGCTGGTCGGCATTGTCGGCCCGCAGTTTCAGGCGGTATTCCGCGCGCGAGGTGAACATGCGGTAGGGCTCGGTAACACCGCGCGTCACAAGGTCGTCAATCATGACGCCCAGATACGCGTCTGCCCGGCTCAGGATGAAGGTTTCTGTGCCGCCTGCCGCGGCCAGCGCGGCATTCAGCCCGGCCACAAGGCCTTGTCCAGCCGCCTCCTCATATCCGGTTGTGCCATTGATCTGGCCCGCCAGGTACAGCCCTTTGAGCTGTTTGACCTGCAAGCCCGGGTCAAGCTCACGCGGGTCCACATAGTCATATTCGATAGCATAGCCAGGTTGCAGCACTTTCGCCTCCTCCAGGCCTGGAATGGTCTTCAGGAACGCGTACTGCACGTCTTCGGGCAGGGATGTCGAAATGCCGTTGGGATAGACGGTATCGTCGTCGAGGCCTTCGGGCTCGAGGAAAATCTGGTGCGCGTCGCGCTCCTTGAAACGCACCACCTTGTCCTCGATCGAGGGGCAATAGCGCGGCCCGGTGCCTTCGATCTGGCCGGAATAAATCGGCGCATTCTCCAGGTTTTGCTCGATAATCTCGTGGGTTCGGGAATTTGTGAAAGTGATATGGCAGGGCACTTGGCTACGCCCGATTTTCGGTGTCAGGAACGAAAACGGCTTGGCCGGCTCATCACCATGCTGAACGGCAAGATCCTCCCAGCCAATGGTTGTGCCATCAAGACGCGGCGGGGTTCCGGTCTTCAGCCGGCCCATGGCAAGCCCCATATCGTAAAGCCGGTCGGAGAGTTTTAGGGCCGGCGCCTCCCCCATACGCCCCGCGGGTATTTGCTTTTTCCCGACGTGAATAAGCCCATTGAGAAAGGTTCCCGTGGTCAACACCACGGACGAGGCGGCGATTTCCTCACCCCTGCCCGTGAGCGCGCCGCAAACCCTGTTGTTCTTGATTATCAGGTCTTCAACGGCGGCCTCGATCACCACAAGGCCTTTGGTACCTTGAATCGCCGCTTGCATGGCCTGGCGGTAAAGCTTGCGGTCGGCCTGGGCGCGCGGGCCCTGAACGGCCGGTCCCTTGGAGCGGTTGAGCACGCGGAACTGGATTCCGGCCTCGTCCGCCACCCGGCCCATAAGCCCGTCCATCGCATCTATCTCGCGCACCAGGTGGCCCTTGCCGAGCCCGCCAATGGCAGGATTGCAGGACATTTCGCCGATGGTCGAGAATGTGTGCGTCACGAGTGCCGTGCGCGCGCCCATGCGCGCAGCCGCCGCCGCGGCCTCGCAGCCGGCATGCCCGCCGCCGATCACTATGACATCAAAGGACTTCATGGGGACGATGATCTAGCCGGTTGCATGATTTTCGTCAAAGCAATCCGGGAAACCGGATTCGAATTGTTTCACGTGAAACGTCACTTGCCGATGCAAAAATCGCCAAAAATGCGGTCGAGCACGTCTTCCACATCCACCCGGCCCGAGAGCCTGCCAAGTGCCCGGGCGGCGACGCGCAAATCCTCCGCGCGCAATTCAAGCTCTGACTCTTGCCCTGAAAGAAAATCGCGCAAAGCCTGCGCACATGTTTCCAGCTCTAGACGCTGACGCGCCCGGGTTACAATTGCCGGTTCACCGGCATCCATGCCTTCGGCCGCATGAGCAGCCAGCATCGCAACCAGATCATCCAGTCCCGCCCCCGACCTGGCGGAAATTTTCAGGAACTCGCCAGATGGAGCGTCACCCGGCTCCCCGAGATCAATCTTGTTCAGAACCCTGATGACGCCGCCAGGACCGGTCAGCTTGTCCGGCGGTTCCCATTGGGGGGCGCCGGCGTCCACCAGCCACAGGACAAGATCGGCGCTCCTTGCTCGCGTGCGTGTCCGGCGCATCCCTTCAATCTCGATTTCTCCTTCTGAGTCGCGCAAGCCCGCCGTGTCAATCAGCGTCACCGGGTAGCCGCCCAGATCCAGATGTACCTCGATGAGATCCCGCGTGGTGCCCGGCTCAGTGGAAACGATGGCCGCGTCGCCATGGCTGAGCGCGTTGAGCAGGCTCGACTTGCCCGCATTGGGAGCGCCCGCCAGAACGACCTGCAGTCCCTCGCGCAACCGCTCGCCTCGTGCAGCACTTTCGAGATGGCGAGAGAGATCACCGGCCAGGTCTTCGACGACAGAGCGGGCCTGCCGCCCCACCAGGTCCGGCACATCCGCTTCATCGGAGAAATCCAGCGCCGCCTCCACCAGGGACGAGGCGTGGATGATCTGGTCGCGCCAATTGTCGCACAGGGCGCGTAGATCCCCGCCGGACTGGCGAAGGGCCTGGCGCCGTTGCGCCTGCGTCTCTGCCTCGATCAGATCTGCCAGCCCTTCGGCCTGGGTGAGGTCGAGCTTGTCATTGTCAAAGGCGCGACGGGCAAACTCGCCCGCCTCGGCGGCGCGCAAGCCATCGACCCTGCCCAGTGCTGCGATGAGACCTGCGATCACGGCCGGCCCGCCATGCACATGCAACTCCACCACATCTTCGCCGGTAAAGCTCAAGGGCGCTTCGAAGCGAAGCACTATGGCTTCATCGAGCAGCTCTCCGCTATCTGGATCAATCAGCTTGCGCAGGACGGCCTGGCGCGCATCGGGAGCCGGGGCGGCAATCGCCTCAAGGGCCGTGCGGGCTTTTGGTCCCGACACCCTTATGACCGCCACACCCGAACGCCCGCGCCCGCTTGAAAGCGCGAAGATGGTGTCGGTGAGTGAGGACCGGGTCATGGGCTTCCTGGCGCCGCCCAAGCTGAGCCGAGTGAAAATAATCGGCTAATCTATCTTATATTACAATAGGTTAGAAGCGGGCATCACGTCTGCATGGAATCATAGAACTCATCATTATTCTTGGTCTGCTTCAGCTTGTCGAGCAGGAACTCGATGGAGTCCATGGTTCCCATGGGATTGAGAAAGCGCCTCAGTACATACATTTTCTTGAGCTGTTCCTCGGAAACCAGAAGCTCCTCCTTGCGCGTTCCGGACTTGGCAATATCGATGGCCGGCCACACGCGCTTGTCAGCAACCTTGCGGTCCAGCATAAGTTCCGAGTTGCCGGTGCCCTTGAACTCTTCAAAGATCACCTCGTCCATACGGCTGCCCGTATCGATCAGCGCCGTCGCAATGATGGTCAGGGAGCCGCCTTCCTCGATGTTACGCGCCGCACCGAAGAAGCGTTTCGGGCGTTGCAGCGCATTGGCATCCACGCCGCCTGTCAGCACCTTGCCGGAAGAGGGAACCACCGTGTTGTAGGCACGCCCGAGCCGGGTGATGGAATCGAGCAGAATAACGACATCGCGCTTATGCTCGACCAGCCGCTTGGCCTTCTCGATCACCATTTCGGCCACCTGCACATGGCGCGTTGCCGGTTCATCAAAGGTTGAGGAAATAACCTCGCCATCCACAGAGCGCTGCATATCCGTCACCTCTTCCGGGCGCTCGTCGATGAGCAGAACGATCAGGAAGCATTCGGGATGATTGCAGGTAATCGAGTGGGCGATATTCTGCAATATCATCGTTTTACCGGTCCGCGGCGGCGCTACGATCAGCCCGCGCTGGCCTTTACCCAACGGCGAAACAATGTCGATAATGCGCGCACTTGCGTCTTTGCGCGTCGGATCGTCCACGTCCATTTTCAGCCATTCATCAGGATAGAGCGGTGTCAGATTGTCGAAATTGACCTTGTGCTTGATCTGCTCCGGATCGTCGAAATTGATCTGGTTGACCTTCAGCAAGGCAAAATACCGCTCACCATCCTTGGGGCTTCGGATCTGTCCCTCGACCGTGTCGCCGGTGCGCAGGGCAAAGCGGCGTATCTGGCTGGGGCTGACATAAATATCGTCCGGCCCGGCTAGATAGTTCGACTCGGGTGAACGCAGGAAGCCGAAGCCGTCTTGCAGCACCTCGACGACGCCGATGCCGGTGATATCAATATCCTGCTCGGCGAGCTGCTTGAGGATCGCGAACATCAGCTCCTGCTTGCGCATGGTGCTGGCATTCTCGACCGAGACCTCCTCAGCGAAGCTTAAAAGCTCGGTGGGGTTCTTCGTCTTCAATTCTTGAAGTTTCATTTCCTGCATACGGTCCACTCTGAACTGGCTTTGGATGGGAAAAAGCTAAGCGCTGCAACTGCGCCGTTCTCCTCAAGCATTTCTGGAAGGTTCAAATGCCTGCCAAGCTGTACCGGATGAACCTGTCTCTGCCACGCATGGAAGCCTGGGAGTCTTTCGCGTTGCTGAATTAGGTTGGGCGCCGGATTGGCTGCCGGAAGAATGTTGCTCGACTCATCTTATACCAGACCCGGGCGGGGAATTCAAAGCCAATTGCAATGTTGAGCTGTCAAAATGGGCGAATGATTACCAGCAGTACAATAGCCACCATGAGCAGCGTCGGCACTTCATTGGCAATTCGGTAAAAACGGGACGGTCTCGCATTCGCGTCTGCCTCGAACTCCTTGCGCCATTTGGCGAGCGCCATGTGGAATACACTCAGCAGCACCACGCAGAGCGCTTTGGCGTGGAACCAGTAGTCTGAAGACCAGTCTATCGCGCCTGCGCCGAATGCCAGCCATAACCCCAGCGCCCAGCTTGCCAGCATGGCCGGTGTCATGATTGTTTTCAACAAACGCCGTTCCATCACCTTGAAGGTTTCCGACATCTGTGACCCCGGCTCCGCGTCGGCGTGATACACGAACAGCCGTGGCAGATAGAGCAGCCCGGCCATCCAGGAAATAACCGCCACAACGTGTAGGGATTTGATGATGAGATAGCTCATCGGCGCACCCGCTCGATGAGCCGGGCCACATGTTCAGGCGGGGTCTGGGGTACGATCCCGTGTCCCAGATTGAAGATAAGGGGCCCATCCCCCAGGACTTCCAGGATTTCATCAATCCGGCGATCAAGCGCCGCGCCACCCGATACCAGCAGCAGGGGATCCAGGTTTCCCTGGACCGCGAGATTTGGTTGAAGCTCCCCCTTGATGAAACCGAGCGGCAGGGATGTATCGCAACTGATGGCGTCAATACCGGTTTCTTTCGCATAGCGTGGATAGAGCGATCCCACCCCGCGCGGAAATCCGATGATCGGAACATCAGGCGCCTTGGCGCGAACCCCTGATACAATCTGCTTCGCCGGCGAGACACACCAGCGCGCAAACTCACCTTCAGGCAAATTCCCCGCCCAGCTATCGAAAATCTGCAACGCCTGCGCACCCGCGCTCACCTGCGCCAGGAGATAGTCCACCGATACATCCACCAGCAGATCAATCAGCTTCTGAAAGCCTTGCGGATCTGCATACGCAAAGCTTCGCGCCGCCGCCTGGTCCGGGCTGCTGCGCCCGCCCACCATGTAGGTCGCCACCGTCCAGGGAGCCCCGCAAAATCCAATCAGCGCGATACTAGGATCAAGTGCCGCACGCACCAGCTTCACGGTCTCGAATACCGGCGCCAGGCGATCCAGAAAGCCTTCACGGCTCAATGCCTTAAGCGCCCGGCTATTTTCAACCGACTCCAGTACAGGTCCTTCATTTTGAACGAAGGAGACTTTCTGACCCAACGCATCTGGGACAACCAGGATATCCGAGAACAGGATTGCTGCATCAAAACCAAATCTCTCGATCGGCTGCAAGGTGACCCTTGAGGCCAATTCGGGATTGTAGCAAAGATCAAGGAACGATCCCGCACCGCTGCGCACCTCGCGATACTCTGGCAGATATCTTCCAGCCTGGCGCATCAGCCAGATGGGTGGCGGATGACAGGCTTCACCTGAAAGGGCTCTGAGAATTTTCGGGTTGTCGGGTTGTAAAGGTATAACCGTTTCCATCCTTAAATTATCCAATAAGGATTCTAGATTCTTCTTTACAGTTTTTTCTTTTAAAGGGTGGATAACGAATATTGTCTCATGGCACCAGCCTTCCCACATCTGCTTCACACACAAATGCATGCAGCTGGTGAATTTTCCACAAGCGTCAGCAATATTGCCTGGCTATAGCGCTATAACAAACTTTTACAGAGATTTATCATCTCTGCCATGGGAGCAAGGAGGCTCGCATACCTGTTGATATACTGGGGATAAAGCTTGAAGAAGCTGGTGATACGCTCAGCTGTGGAGAACAGAATAATTCCTGTCCACACGATCTTGCCTGTGGGCGAATTGGTGGAGAAGGCGGGACAGGAATGGGTGAAAGGTGGATGATGCCTCAAAGGTATGATTCTTATCGACGGAGTATCCAATAAGTGGCCAAGGATTTACCCAAGTTTTTCCACCTGCATCTGATATCCGATGCCACCGGTGAAACGATCAGCGCCATTGCCAAGGCGGCAATCGTGCAATATTCGCAAATCCGCAGCATCGAGCATGTCCACTCCCTGGTGCGGACCAAACGTCAGCTCGACAGGGTGTTGCAGGAGATTGAATCCGCTCCCGGCATCGTGCTCTACACCATCGTCAATCCCGAGCTCGCGAATTCGCTCGAGGACTTTTGCGCCAGCCTGAATGTCCCCTGCGTGCCTGTGCTGGCCACGATCATGAAAGTGTTCGAGTCTTATCTTGGAGCGCCCTCAACTCCGACCGTCGGTGGCCAGCACGTGCTAGACGCGGAATATTTCAGCCGCATCGATGCGCTGAATTTCACCATGGCGCATGATGACGGGCGGCTTCCTGAAGATTTGAACGATGCCGACATTGTCATCGTTGGCATCAGTCGTACATCGAAAACGCCAACCAGCATTTATCTGGCACAGCGCGGGTTCAAGACCACGAATGTTCCGCTCATCCCGGGCATACCGCTTCAACCCCAGCTTGAGAAAGCGGGAGATGTTTTCATTGTCGGTCTTGTCGCCAGTGCTGACCGGATATCCCAGGTGAGACGCAACCGCGTTCTGGCGCTGGCCGACAGGGACCTGAACGAATATGTGGACCGGGATCTTATCGAGGAAGAGATCACCTATACTAGGCGGTTGTGCAGTCGCAACAGCTGGCCGGTGATCGACGTGACGCGCCGTTCGGTGGAAGAAACCGCGGCTGCTATTCTGCAACAGTATCATCACCGCTCAGCCACGGCGGCATCGCAACCTTAACTGTCCACGGACCCTAGAAGGCGCCCCTTCTTCATGATCCTTGATCTGACATCGCCGCTAATCCTGGGCTCGGCAAGCACTAGCCGGTCTGCTCTTCTTAAAGCGGCGGGCCTAGAGTTCGAAACGGACCCGGCCGGGATTGATGAGCGGGCGATCCGCAAGGTCGTTACCAGGGACCGGGGTGCGGCCCCGAGCGATATCGCCGATGTTCTGGCCCGCGCCAAGGCCGAGACCGTCAGCGAGCGAAACCCCGGGGCGCTGGTTATCGGCGCGGATCAGGTGCTGGCCTGCGGCGATGAGCTGTTCGAAAAGCCGAACTCCATGGAGGACGCGCGCCGGATCCTGCTAATCCTGCAGAGCAAGACCCATCAGCTGCACGCCTCGGTCGCTCTCGCCCGCGAAGGACGTGTGTTCTGGGCGCATATAGAAACGGCGCATCTCACCATGCGGGCGCTCTCGCCTGAAGATATCGGCCGGTATCTGGGACAGGCGGGCGAGATTGTGCTCTCCTCGGTTGGCGCCTATCAGCTTGAAGGTCTGGGCGTGCATTTGTTTGAAGAAATCAAGGGGGACTATTTCACCATCCTTGGGCTTCCCATGCTGGCCCTGCTGAAACAGTTGCGGCTGGAAGGAACACGTGCGCCATGAGCTTGAAGGCATGCGTTATCGGCTGGCCGATCGAGCATTCGCGTTCGCCGCTCATTCACGGGCACTGGCTGTCCGCTTACGGCATCGATGGCAGCTACACCAAAGCAGCGGTTCGGCCTGGCGAATTCGAGGATTTCATCTCCACCATGGGTGAGCGCGGTTTTGCCGGCGCCAACGTGACCCTGCCCCATAAAGAGGCGGCGCTTGGATGCGCGGGAAGCGCTGATGACGCCGCGCGCGCCATCGGGGCGGCCAACACGCTGTGGTTTGAAAACGGCACGCTCCATGCCTCCAACACCGATGCCTATGGCTTCCTCGCCAATCTCGATGAAAGGGCTCCCGGCTGGGACAAGGACAGGAGTGCCACCCTCGTTCTGGGCGCTGGCGGTGCGGCACGCGCCGTGTTGCATGCGCTTTTGAGCCGTTCGTTTCGCGATATTATCCTCGTCAACCGTACCCGCGCCCGGGCCGATGCGCTCGCTGCCCATTTCAAGGGTCCGGTTCGTGTCGTGGACTGGGATGAGCGTGATGGGCTTGCCGGTGGCTGTGCCCTGGCAGTCAACACGACCACGCTGGGCATGACGGGCCAGGCGCCTCTGGAGTTCGATCTTGCCGGCGCCGGCGAGACCATGGTTGTAGCGGACCTTGTATATGCCCCGCTCAAAACAAAACTGCTTGCGGGCGCTGAAGCCCGGGGCTTGAGGAGCGTGGACGGGCTCGGCATGTTGTTGCACCAGGCGGTGCCGGGCTTTGAAAAATGGTTTGGCGTGCGGCCGGATGTGAGCGACGAATTGCGAAATCTGCTCATTGCTGATCTTGCGGGGCCATGATGCTGGTCATCGGTCTCACCGGCTCCATTGGCATGGGCAAGACGACTGCGGCGCAACGCTTTGCCACCAACTCCATCCCCGTGTTCGATGCAGATGCAGAAGTTCACCGGCTTTATGAAGGCGCAGCGGCGCCGCTCATCGAACAGGCCTTTCCCGGCACGACCCGTAGCGGCAAGGTCGACCGCGCGGCTCTTGCTGAAGCCCTGTTGGCTGACAAGAAGGCCATGCCCCGGCTTGAAGCCATCGTGCATCCGCTCGTGCGCGCCGCGCGGCAAGACTTTCTCACCCGCCATGCCCGCGATGGCGCGGAAATGGTGGTGCTGGAAATTCCGCTGCTGTTCGAAACGGGGGCGGAAAAACATATCGATGTGAGCGTGGTCGTCACCGCGCCGGCCGGGGTTCAGCGCAACAGAGTGCTCAAGCGCCCCGGCATGAGCGCGGACAAGCTCGATGCGCTGCTTGCCAACCAGATGGCGGATAAGGAAAAGCGTGAGCGCGCGGATTTCGTTGTGGACACAAATCGTTCGCTTGAAGAAACAGCGGCGGAAATTGATAGGATCATCGAATCACTGCGCGGGCGTGAAGGAACAGCGTTCCAGCTCACGGCAGGGAATGGCGCGGAAACGACCCGCTGAATAGGAGCTTAGCGTCACCATGCGCGAGATTGTTCTCGATACCGAAACCACCGGCCTTGATCCAAGGGGCGGCGACCGCGTGGTTGAAATCGGCTGTATCGAGCTCGTCAATCACATCCCGTCAGGCCGCGAATGGCACCGTTATCTTGATCCTGAAAGAGACATGCCGCAGTCAGCCTTCGAAGTGCATGGTCTTTCACGTGAATTCCTCGACGGCAAGCCTCTGTTCGCGGACATCTCGCAGGAGTTTCTCGACTTCATCGGGCAGGACCGGCTGATCATCCACAATGCAAGTTTTGATGTCGGCTTTCTGAATGCCGAGCTGGAAAATGCCGGCGGCAACCTGATCGAGATGGGCAGGGTCATTGATACGCTGGCTCTTGCGCGGCGCAAGCATCCCGGCGCGTCCAACTCCCTTGATGCCCTGTGCAAACGATACGGTGTTGATGCTTCTCAACGCACCACCCATGGCGCATTGATCGACTGCGTTCTGCTGGCTTTCGTCTATATAGAACTTATAGGCGGACATCAGGCGGGGCTTGACCTGGCAAGGGGCGTGCGCCCGGCCCCGGGCGAGGGCAGCGCCTCGTTCTCAACGCCCCAGCGCCCCGCACCGCTGGCGCAGCGCCTGAGTTCAGCCGAGAAGCAGGCTCACAGGGCCTTCGTCTCGACCCTGGGCCCGAAGGCGATGTGGAATCGCTACAAGGATGAAGTCAGGAACTCGTAGCCTGAGCGTCCTGAATAACCGCATTTTCGGAATTTTGCTCGTACAGGGCCGCGAAATCAATCGGATCAAGCATGAGAGGTTGGAATCCGCCATCGCGGGTAAGGTCGGCCACGACCCGCCGCAGGAACGGGAAAACAACGGTCGGCGCATCGACATAGAGGACCGCCAGGATAAATTCGTCGGGAATGTTCGTCGCCTGAAACATGGAGCCATAGACCAGCTCGACATTGTAAATGACGCCGGAGTCACTCTCCGCCTTGGCATTGAAAATGAGATCGACCTCGTAAATCTCGTCGGTATGCATGAAGGCCTGCACCTGGACATTGACCTCGAGCTTGGGATTTTCACCAGGAGCTTGCAATGAAATGGGTGAGTTGGGGCTCTCGAAGGAGAGATCCTTGATAAACTGCGCCAGTATTCCGAACTGGGCGCCATCAGCATCCGGCTGTTCCGCAGCTTCGGCTGCTGCTGGAGAAGCCTTGGACGCACCATTGCCGTCGCTTGCGGGCTTTTTCTTCTTTGCCATGGCTTAAATATCTCCTTGGGAAGCTACGCACCCTGTGCCGGGTTCATGCCATATATATCTGAAGTTGTCGCTACCATGCCGGAGAGCCCCCGGCAACGTTCACAAAATTTGCTGATGAGAGTTAATACCCTTGGCGCTCTTAATCCACTTATTGCCGCCAGGGAGATGATTTCCCGTTTGAACCTTTACCGGCCTTGTTCTGGCTCTCTGATTCTTTGTAGTCCATGTCCTCATACTCGCCCTCGATTAACGGCCCGTGTGATGGCTCTGCGCCATCTTGACGCGGCCCGCTATGGGGCTCTGCACCGAATGTATCGGAGTGCACATGGCTAGAGCCTGAAAATTTAGAGAAAAGCCAATGCGCGAGGTTTCGGCGCACGCCTGGAACAAGGAGAGAAAATCCCACTGTATCGGTCAATAATCCCGGCGTGAGCAGGAATGCGCCGGCGACAAGCAGGCAAGCGCCGTCAACCACGGATTCAACGGGAAACGAACCCGCTTCAACCGTTTCACGAGCGCGGGCCATCGCCGCGAGGCCCTGCCTTTTGAGCAGTGATACACCGATCACGGCAGTTGAGATCACCAGCACAATAGTCGCGCTGACGCCAATAATTTCACCGACCTTGATGAGAATGGCGAGTTCCAGGAGCGGCACAGCGACAAACAGGAGGAGGGGAAGGATTTTCATTTATACGGCGTTCCTAAAAACCATGGAGAGCTGTTGCATTATAGCCTCTCACGATTGAGAGTTGGCTTAGCCTGAGCGATGCCGTAAGTTGAAAATAATAGAACAACACATTCCGGGTTGATTCAAATCTGCATCTGGTGATTGGCATGTGCGTGGTCGGCACCATATATATAACATCATCACAGAATTTCAGAAGGTGCGGCACATGTTCATGAACTTGGGCTGTCTAAACGGAAAACAGTAATATGATGGGCGAAACCTTCGACATTTACACGCTCCTGTTTCTTATTCTCGCAGTGGTGATCTTTCTGCGGCTGAGAAACGTGCTTGGCCGGCGTACGGGTAATGAGCGCCAGCCATACGATCCCTACGCGGCATCCGACGCCAAGACCAACGGCGCCAGCGCCAGCGGCAAGGACAAAGTTATACCATTGCCGCGCGGCCGCGATAAGGAAGCTGGAGAGCAGGCGATAAATGTCGAGGAGCTTCTGAAAAATTTTGCCCCCAAAGGAAGCCCGCTGGCCAAGGGATTGCTGGCAATCGTCAAATCCGATCCGGGCTTTGATCCGGCACAATTCCTCCAGGGCGCCAAATCGGCCTACGAGATGATCGTCATGGCCTTTGCCGGAGGAAACAAGCGGACTCTGCGCCAGTTGCTTGGCGAGGACGTTTTTGATGGTTTTATCGGCGCCATAGAGGAGCGCGAGGAGCGCGGCGAGAGTGTAGACTCGTCCTTTATCGGAATTGACCGGGCCGACATCATCGAGGCCGAACGCAAGAGCAAGTCAGCCCAGATTACAGTCAAGTTCGTCAGCCAGTTGATCACGTCCACCACTGACAAGAAGGGAAAGGTGATCGACGGTGACCCGAAGAAAGTTCGCGAAGTTACCGATATCTGGACCTTTGCCAGGGAGGTCGCTTCGCGCGATCCAAACTGGAAGCTGGTCGCTACCGAGGCCGCTAATTAGCCCCTCTCGCGTTTTTACGCGTTGTTTTCCATTGAGCATTGCCTGCGCGCGGTCGCCTCGCGCATGATGCGCCCATGGAGCATAGGCACAAGTCTTCTCATTGTTTGCGCTGGTGCCGGCCTGTTCATGATCAATTTCCTGAACGGGACGCGGTCAATGGATGAGCGTGCGCCAACGCCTGTTGCTCTCACTTTCTCCAGCATACCAGGATGGGAGGACGATAATCACGGCAAAGCCTTTGCCGCATTTCGCAGATCCTGCGAGCGGATTGTGAAGGTGGATGAGGCGAGGGCGAGGAAGGGCGCGGACGTAAGCGGCTCGCACCCGCTGGTTGATATTTGCCAGGCCGCTTTGGCGCTCGGTGAGGAGCTTGAAAGGGGTGTGGCGCGCAAATTTTTTGAAACCCATTTCACGCCGCATCACTATCCCGGTAACAAGGCGGGAGGGTTCGTCACCGGCTATTACGAACCGGAATTGAAAGGGTCGCGCACATCCTCAGAAGGTTTTCCGGTTCCCGTCTACGCGGTTCCTGACGATCTGGTGCAGCTCTTTCCCGATGCCGAGCGGGCCAGACGCAACCACGAGATGACAGCGGGGCGCAAGACGGCGGACGGCATCGTTCCCTACTATGACCGCAAGGAAATTGAGCAGGGCGCGCTCAAGGGACGCGGCATTGAAATTCTCTATCTGGCGGACTGGACGGACGCCTTTTACATGCATGTGCAGGGTTCGGGGCGCGTGGAGCTTGAGGGGGGCGGACATGTGCGTCTCAGCTTTGCCGCCAAGAACGGGCATTCCTATATGGCCATCGGCAAACGCCTGATCGAGCGCGGTGCGATTTCGCGCGATGAGATGTCCATGGAGGCTGTCCGCAACTGGCTCAAGGCAAACCCGGATCAGGCACGTGCTCTCATGTGGGAGAACCGCTCCTATATATTCTTCTCCGAATTGCCGGTGAGCGAAGCAGCTTCCGGTCCAATTGGATCTCAAGGCGTTGCCCTGACGCCGCTGCGGAGCCTTGCGGTCGATACGTCGATCCACCCACTTGGCATGCCCGTTTGGGTCAACGCGCCTGACCTGGAGTGGCAAGGCCGGTCCGGCTTCGCCCGGCTGATGATTGCCCAGGATGCCGGCTCTGCGATCAAGGGGCCGCAGCGCGGTGATATATTCTTCGGCTCGGGCGCGGCCGCAGGCGACATTGCAGGGGCGGCGCGTCACGAATCGGAATTTATTCTCTTGCTTCCCAATGGCGATAGTTCGGCAAGCTGATGATGGCGAAGGAAACCCGCTCAAACAAATCACCCGCCGGTCCAATGAGCGCCGATGATGCTGATTTATGGCAGCGTGTTGCCGATTCCGCGGAGCCGTTGCGCAAGGGCAAGAACCGGGTGGTGGATCACGCCGAGGGCGTGGCGGTCCCGGCGCCGGAACCATCTCGGGCGCACAAGAAGCCTTCGCCCGAAACGCCACACCCCAAAGTGACGCCGAAAAAACCGCCTGTGCCTCCCCCAGTGGCAAACTTTGACCGCAAAGAAGCGCGCCGGCTGGGCTCCGGGCGGATCAGCGTCGATGCCCGTATCGATCTGCACGGCATGCGTCAGCACGAGGCGTATGGGAGCCTGATGGCCTTTCTTGCGCGTGCCCAGGGCCAGGGGCACAGGCATGTGCTTGTGATTACCGGGAAAGGCGGCAAGCGCGAAGATGATGGATCTTTTGATCGCGGCGTCTTGAATCGCGAGGCGCCTCGCTGGTTATCCGAGCCGGAATTTCGCCGGTGGGTGGTGAGTTTTACCCCCGCGAGCAAACGCCATGGCGGCGAGGGCGCGCTCTATGTGCGGCTCAGGCGCGGGTAAAAAGCCAAGGATTTGAAAGGCTCAGTATCATAACATATATTACATATGTTATGATATAGGATTAATACGTAACATATTGCCCGGATTAATAAGCTTCGGAGGCCCTGCCATCAACTCCCGGTCTTCAATCGTATGAAACGAGCTATTCTGGTGCGGCTTACTCGATGAGGGCGCTGCTTAAAGAATAAATTTTGACAGATCGGTGTTCTTGGCCAGGTCGCCGATATTGTCGCGGACGTGTTTCTCGTCGATGACGATTTTATCGCCGGAATAGTCGGTCGCGTCAAAACTGATCTCGTCTAGGATCTTCTCCATTACTGTCATAAGCCGGCGCGCGCCGATATTCTCCACATTGGAATTTACTTCGACGGCGATATCGGCGATGGCGTCGACGCCATCATCGGTAAACTCGATCTCCACGCCTTCGGTCTCCATCAGCGCCACATATTGCTTGGTAAGGCTGGCGCGCGGCTCGGTGAGGATGCGTTTAAAGTCATCCTTGGTCAGCGCCCTGAGTTCCACCCGAATCGGCAGCCGTCCCTGGAGTTCGGGCAGCAGGTCCGATGGCCTGGAGACATGAAAGGCTCCGCTGGCGATGAACAGAACATGGTCGGTTTTAACCGGCCCGTATTTGGTCGAGACGGTGGTGCCTTCAATCAGCGGCAGAAGGTCGCGCTGCACGCCCTCCCGGCTGACGTCGCCGCCGACGCGCTCGGAGCGTGCACAAATTTTGTCGATTTCATCCAGGAAAACGATGCCGTTATTCTCAACGACAGAGATGGCTTCCTGCATAATGATATCGTCGTCGATCAGCTTGTCGGATTCTTCGGCCAGAAGTAATTCGTAGCTGTCCTTGACATTGATCCGGCGCGCCTTTGTGCGCTGGCCGAAGGCCTTGCCCATTATTTCGTTGATATTTATCATGCCGACCTGGCTGCCCGGCATCCCCGGAATATCGAAAGCGGGCATGCCGCCGCCGGTATCGGCCACCTGAACCTCGATTTCCTTGTCGTCCAGCTCGCCTTCGCGGAGTTTTTTGCGAAAGCTCTCGCGGGTTCCCTTCTGGGCGTTTTCACCCACCAGGGCATCGAGCACCCGTTCTTCGGCCATGAGATGGGCCTTGGCGGAAACTTCCTTGCGCTTGACATCGCGCACCAGGCCAATGGCGGCTTCAACCAGATCGCGGATGATCTGTTCCACGTCGCGCCCGACATAGCCGACCTCGGTGAATTTGGTGGCCTCCACCTTGATAAAGGGCGCGTTGGCAAGCTTGGCGAGGCGGCGGGAAATCTCAGTCTTGCCGACGCCGGTCGGGCCGATCATCAGGATATTTTTCGGCAGCACCTCTTCGCGCAATTCGCCCTCGAGCTGCTGGCGCCGCCAGCGGTTCCTGAGCGCAATGGCGACGGCGCGCTTTGCGGCTTTCTGGCCGATGATATAGCGGTCCAGTTCGGAGACGATTTCGCGTGGTGAAAAATTGGTCATGTTTTTAGGGGTCTACTGAATCTATTGCCTCGAAGCGTTTGACTAGCTCTTGTCCGTGTCAAGGATTTCAACAACCAGCTGGTCGTTGGTGAAGACGCAAATCTCCGCAGCAACGGCCATGGCCTTGCGGGCGATTTCTTCCGCGCTCTGGTCCGTATCGATAAGCGCGCGGGCCGCGGCGAGGGCAAAGTTGCCGCCCGATCCGATACCCATCAGCCCGTCCGTCGGCTCAAGAACATCGCCGGTGCCGGTGAGCACAAGCGATTCGGTTTTATCCGCAACCAGCATCATGGCTTCAAGGCGCCGCAGATAGCGGTCAGTGCGCCAGTCCTTGGCCAGCTCAACGCAGGCGCGTTTGAGTTGATCTGGAAAACGCTCAAGTTTGTTCTCAAGCCGCTCAAACAGGGTAAAAGCGTCAGCCGTCGCGCCGGCAAACCCGGCGATAACGCCGCCCGTCCCAAGCTCACGCACCTTGAGCGCGTTTGACTTGATGACAGTGTTGCCGAGGCTGACCTGGCCGTCGCCGGCAATTACCACCTTGCCGCCCTTGCGGACGGTCAAAATGGTCGTTCCGTGCCAGAGCCCGGTTGAAGTTTGCATGTCGTTCATCATGTGCTTTATGTCCCCGCCATATCGGCATCTGGGCATGACAAGTCAAGGACTTGCGGGAATTGTGCCTAAAACGCGTGAATTATGGTGAACGCCGGAAATCCCGGAGGCAACCATGTGGCATGCCGGTTGTAGCGCGCATTGCCGAGAGGTGCTACACCGGCGCCCTGAAAAAGTATTTATTCCACGCAGAGCGAAGAGAAGCCCCATGCGCACAGCAAGCCTCGAGCGCAACACGAAAGAGACCAAAATTTCGGTCTCCGTGAACATAGATGGCCAAGGAAAAGCAGATATTTCGACCGGAATCGGTTTTCTCGACCATATGCTGGAACAGGTGGCGCGCCATTCGCTGATGGATATTACGCTCAAAGCCAAGGGCGATCTGCATGTGGACCAGCACCACACGGTGGAGGATTCAGGTATTGCGCTCGGCCAGGCGCTGACAAAAGCGCTAGGCGACAAAAAGGGCATTTCCCGATTTGCGTCGGTCTATCTGCCCATGGATGAGGCGCTAACCCGGGTGGCGCTTGATATATCGGGGAGGCCGTTCCTGGTCTGGAAGGTGAATTTGACCCGGCCCGAGATCGGCGAAATGGATACTGAGCTATTTCGTGAATGGTTTGGCGCCTTTGCCCAGAATGCCGGACTGACGCTTCACGTGGAGTGCCTTTATGGCGAGAATAACCATCACATGATCGAATCCTGCTTCAAGGGGCTTGCCCGCGCGCTTGGACAGGCGCTGGCGATCGATCCGAGACAGGCAGATATGGTGCCATCCACCAAGGGGACTTTGAGCGGCTAGACTCTGACGCGCCACAAACGAATAATTCGTCATCAAATAGCGAAGCGGTAGGACAA
>CAXMMX010000038.1:0-23222 GCA_964194535.1 uncultured Alphaproteobacteria bacterium
AAAGCGCTAACTATCGCGACAGCCTCGTACTGAAATTTGCCTCCGCAAATACCGAAGAGGGGATTCAACGGTTTCTATCGGACTACGGCATGCCTCACGAGGGCAAAGTTACCCCTGAGGGAACGCCTTATGTGGATGATGACCCCCACACCGTTTTGTACAGGTTAACTCAGCCTGAGGGGACGGTGCTGGAGGAGATTCTATGGGACCAGGCTGAAATACGAAAACTCGTTCAATCAAAGTCAACTTCAAACTTCGCCGATCAATTTGCAGCTTTGGTGAAAATGAGAATACCGTCGCCCAAGAAAGGACAGCAGCCGGGGCTGTTATTACAGCCCAACTCTCTTTTCGAGTTTATGAAAATAGAGGCGGCGTTAATTGTGTGCGGTCATGCAGAAGTGACCACATGCCCTCATTGCGGCGGCTTCTATGTCATGGGTGGTGAAAAAGCCAAGCGCACAGATTCAAAATATTGCTCCCCCCGGTGTCGGCTCGCGGCGCACCGGAAAAGAAAAAAGGCTGCCAGCAAAAAGCCCCGTAAACGAGTGAAGAAATAGAAAGGAGGTAGACCATGTCAGTGAGAAAGCGAGTATGGAAAACCGAGAAAGGCGAGGCACGTATCGCCTGGGTGGTTGATTACACCGATCAGTCAGGCACGCGCCACATAAAGACGTTCAAACGGAAAAAGGATGCGGATGTATGGTCCAACAAAACAAGCGTTCAAATTCTTGAGGGCACGCACGTCGCTGACAGCGTTAGCATTACAGTTGGGGAAGCTGGAGATTTATGGATAGCTGAAGCTGAGGCAGACGATCTGGAACGCTCCACAATTATGCAATATCGGTCACACCTAAATATTCACATTAAGCCGTTCCTTGGTGCCAAGCGCCTGACACAGTTGAATGGTCCGGCGGTCAAAGCCTTCAAGGATAAGCTTCGTGAAGAAGGGCGTTCAAAGGTCATGGTGAGCAAAGTTCTCAGAAGTCTCGGGTCTCTGATTTCCGAAGCTCAGGAGAGCGGCCTTGCAGCCCACAATGCAGTACGCGATTTGAGCCGGAAACGCCGCAAGGGCAAGAAGGTGCTGAACGATGCGCGTCAGAAAAACCGGCTGGCGGAGGGGAAAAATTATCCGAAGAACGAAGAGATAAAAGCCATCATCCACAACCTTGAAGGTCAATGGCGGCCTCTTATTATCACGGCGGTCTTCACGGGGCTTCGCGCTTCAGAGCTTCGAGGACTGACGTGGGCTAACATTGACTTCAAAAAGCGCAAACTCCACGTCTGCCAACGTGCCGATGCTTACAACAAGATAGGCTCACCCAAGTCTAAGTCAGCCAACCGCAAAGTGCCGCTCTCACCATTCACCCTGAACACTCTGCGCGAATGGAAACTGAAATGCCCGAAGGGAGAGCTTGATTTGGTATTTCCGAACAGCCTTGGCAATATTGCCGACCATGGCAGCATCGTTGAGCAAGGGCTACAACCGGCGCAGATACGTGCCGGTGTGGTGACGCCTGAAGGCAAGGCTAAATATCCCGGCATACACGCGCTCAGGCACTTCTACGCCTCATGGTGCATCAACAGAATTGAGGATGGTGGCATGGGGCTGCCACCCAAGATGGTGCAGGGATATTTGGGTCATGCATCTATCACGCTCACAATGGATGTTTACGGCCATTTATTCCCCAACCCAAACATGGATGAAGAACTGGCAGCAGCAGAGAAATTCTTGGTGGGTTAGGCGCGACACATACGCGACATATATGCAAATAATACAACAATATCAACACGGGCAAGCGGACTGATAGTCCATCGGGTCGGTGCTGCGGGTGGTCTCAGCCATTGCTTTTTACACGGTTCATTCGACGAATTTGAACGAGTATAAATAAACCGTCACCATTAAGCCAAGTCTATCCCTGGACCATCAAGGCCCTGAGGCGGGTGCGATTAACGGATACCGGATGCTGACCGTTGCCGCTGTCTCCTCCGCGACGAAAATTGGCATGACATCTATAATTCGCCACGGCTAGAGTCAGCGGCGAAACAACAGGGACACAAACTCCAATGACATATTCGCGGCTCCACTTTGCTTTTTTGAACATCGGCCACTTTCTCGATCATTTCTTCATGCTCGTCTTCGCCACCGTGGCTGCGCTGACGCTCACATCGGAGTGGGGCATGAGCTATGGCGAGTTGATCCCCTATGCCACGCCGGGTTTCATTGCCTTTGGCATGTTTGCGCTGCCGGCGGGCTGGATTGCGGATAAATGGAGCCGGTACGGCATGATGGCGATGTTCTTCATTGGCATCGGCGCCTGTTCGATACTGACAGCTCTTGCCACGACACCGCTGCAAATGGGCATGGCGCTGTTCGCCTTGGGTGTTTTCGCGGCGATCTATCACCCCGTCGGCATCCCTCTCGTCATCGAGGGAAATACCAGCGGCAAAACCGGCATGCCCATCGCCATCAACGGCGTTTACGGAAATCTGGGCGTCGCCAGCGCGGCCCTCATCACCGGCTTCATGATCGACAATGTGGGCTGGCGCGAAGCCTTTGTCTGGCCCGGCCTGTTCTCAATTGCACTCGGCCTCATCTATCTCTGGCTGATAGCAAAGATGCCCCGGACTTCAGGCGCGAGCGCGCCGAAGAAAAGCGCGAAAGCAAAACGCAACTACCAGGGCGTGCCTCTGATCCGTATTTTTGCAATCATCCTGATGACAACGGCACTCGGCGGCATCGTCTTCCAGTCCACCACATTCGCACTGCCCAAGGTCTTTGACGAACGCCTCGACGGAATGGCGCTCTCGGCCACGCTGGTGGGCTGGTACGCATTCCTGGTGTTCGCACTGGCCGCGCTCGCGCAGCTGGTTGTCGGGTATCTGCTCGACCGTCATTCGGCGCGAAGCGTGTTCATCGGCGTCGCGTCGCTTCAGGCCATCTTCTTCGCGCTGATGCCCGGGCTTCATGACTGGGCCGCGCTTGTCGTCGCCGTTGCCTTCATGCTGGCAGCGTTTGGGCAAATCCCCATCAACGACGTGCTGGTGGGAAGATTGACCACGAGCGAGTGGCGCAGCCGTGTTTTTGCCTGCCGCTATATCGTGACTTTTTCCGCGCTCGCTGCCTCGATCCCGATGATCGCCTGGATTCACGCCAGTTGGGGTTTTGACCGGCTGTTCATGCTGCTGGCGGTGGTGGCGTCGTTCATCCTGCTCGCCGTCCTCATGCTGCCAAAAGCTATTCCGGCGCGCGTGCAAAGCGCGGCCGCGGAGTAGCCCGCCAAGTCCTGGATTTATTTCAGGTTCGGGGCAGCCGAAACCCTCTGGAAAGGCACCACGAGACGGAAGCGCAGCTCATGCACTTCCGGGTCTCTCCAGTCAAATACTTCCCGCAGCAACGGATTTGTGGATGTCACACCGTACAACCTCCAGAGCGTGGCCCAGACACGGGCTGCTCCTAAAACTTCCAAGGAGAATATTGATGCGTAAAGGGACCAAAATTGCACTGGCCGCATCCGCCATTGCCATCGTTGGCGCTGCTGGACTTTCAAGCATGGCTTCGGCCGAATATCGCGGTTCAAGTGGCTGGGGCCATCACTCAGGCGGCAATAATTCCGAAGGCCGCGGCTGGGGTCATCACCGGCGCGGACGTCATGGAAAAGGCCATAAAGGCTGGGGCATGTATGGGATGATGAAGCGTTTCGACACGAATGAAGACGGCAAACTCACCCAGGAAGAGTTGGACGGAGCCCGCAATAAACTTCTCAGCGACCATGACGGCGACAAGGACGGAAAGTTGACGCTGGCCGAGTTCGAGAAGCTCTGGCTTGAAGTGAAACGCCAACGCATGGTGCGCAGCTTTCAGCGCATCGACAAGGACGGCGATGCGTCGATCACTCTCGATGAATTCCTGAAACCCTATTCAAGGATTGTCGAGCGGATGGACCGCAATGACGATGGCGTGCTCGATCTTCAAGACCACCGCCATCGCGGCTGGCGCGGTCGTGGCCAGCATATGATGGATGGCGAGCATCATCGCGGAGGTGACGGCGATGACAAAGATAAACGTCCCCATAAAGGCGGCGGCATGGGTCCGCGCGGGTAAGGTTGAATATCATATCGCTCACGGCTGTTCCTCGCCCACCAGGCTCGGGCCTGTGCGGGCGCGCCCTAACGAGCGGGCTTCAATGGCCAGTTGTTTTTATCACGAAGTTTTCTGCGGAGGCGGCGCTCTCAGGGCGTCGCCTTTTTCTTTAAAAATGTCATTCAGGGGCGCGCCGTCACCAGTCTCGGCTGAGGCCCCAGCGCAATATTGATCGAGATTTCCCGCAGCAACTTGTTGCGCGTGCCTATCACAATATCTGCGTAATCGTTTACGGACATGACAAAGGCGCCCGCCCCGCCGATGACATTCTCCACGAAATAGAGATGCAGGAACGGCTCGTCGGTTAAAATGGTGAGCCCGTTCACGGTGATGCCTTCGTCCGTCACCATATCGCGCACCAGCACCGGCGGGATGCCGGAATTGTTGGAGCCGTCTCCCGACACGTCTATGGACTTGCGCCTGCCCAAGAATCTGTTCCGCCTGATGAGCCGCTCCGAGTATTGGAGCACGCCGCCAATTCCTGTGCTGTCGGCAAAACTGCGGCTGGGAGCAGCGGCGATGGCATCAGAAAAAGCATGCGCGGAATTTTCGTTCGTCAGCACCGTCCAGGGCACGATCTGCGCCTGATCGTTGACCGAGCTCCAATGCACGACCGTGGCCGCCACGCCGCCAACAGCGCTGGTGCCGATAATTGCGGCAATCACCGCCGGATCCCGGAAGGCCTGGATCAGCCCTTCGATCTGGAGTTGATACTCGTTGCTGTCTACGCTGCCGGAAGTATCTACCGCGAGCACCAGTTCAAGATCGACCCGTTTCATTGACTGCGCGCGCGCAACCCCGTGAGACGTCAAAAGCGCGCCGCACAGAACAGCCAGAAATATCCATGTCGCGGACAGATGTTTGTTGCGCATCTTTTTCATGGCGTAAACATTACCGGTTCAGCTCGGGTGTGGTAAAGCAATGGTGATGAACAGAAGGTGATCTGTGGGTGAAAAAACCGCATCACCAGGTCCTTTCTCGCCGTATAGACTGGCGCCATGGATATTTTAAACGCAATCGGTGAAGCACCCCTGAGGCTGGCGGCCTTTATCGGCATATTCGTGGCGATGGCGCTGCTGGAGCTTGCCTTGCCGCGGCGTGTGCCGGGTCAGGGAAAAGCTACGCGCTGGTTCACCAACCTGATGATCGCCGGGATCGACAGCCTCATCATAAGGACGATGGCAATGCTGGCCGCCCCCATCGCCGCCGTCTCTGCGGCGGCCTGGGCGCAGGCGCAGGGTTGGGGTTTGCTGAACTGGTTCGAAGCACCCGGCTGGCTCGAAGTCCTCATGGCCATGATCATCCTCGATCTGGCGATTTACGCCCAGCACATCGTCTCGCACAAAGTTCCGCTGCTGTGGCGGCTCCACAAGGTCCATCACACGGATGTGGATTTCGACGTCACCACCGCGGTGCGGTTCCACCCGGTTGAAATCGCCCTCTCAATGGTGTGGAAGATTATCGTGGTTCTGACCCTCGGCGCATCGCCGTGGGCGGTCGTGCTGTTCGAGGTCACGCTCAATGGCTGCGCCATGTTCAACCACGCCAATATTGCGCTTCCGCTATGGCTCGACAGGCTGGTGCGGGCACTCATCGTTACACCGGACATGCACCGGGTGCATCACTCCATTTACCCGTCCGAACATGACACCAATTACGGCTTCAACCTGTCGCTCTGGGACCGGCTGTTCGGAACTTATACGGCCCAGCCCCGCGACGGGCATCTGGCCATGACAATCGGCCAGAAAAACCATCTGGATGAAAATCCGAAAAAGCTCATCTGGAGCCTGATGCTGCCCTTCAGGCAGATAAAGCGCGCCTCGGATCAGAAAAAACTCAAGGGGAAATAACGCAGATATAGTTCCTCGAAGCGCCCCTCGCTGCGCGCCAGATGTAGTCCGTAATTCAAAGCATCGCGCAGTTTGCGGTTGCCCTTTCGAACGGCAATGCCGACACCCTCGCCGAAATACTTGCTCTCGGTGAAAGGTCCGCCACGAAATTCACAGCACTCCACGGACAAGGTTCCGTTCAGCCAGAACATCAGCGAGACACCATCGCCAAACAGGAAATCGATCTTGCCCTCGCGCAAGGAGGATCTGGCTTCATCCGTGGTGTCATAGGCAACCACGGCCGAATGGGTGAAAAAATCTCCCAGATAAGCCTCGTGGGCCGTACCGCCAATCACGCCGATCTTTTTGCCCGAAAGGGTCTCGGGCGTGATGGCCTTTACCGGATTGGCCTTGAGCGCGGCGAACCGCGCCGGCGTGTGGTAATAGCTGTCGGTGAAATCAGCCTGCTGCAGGGTTTCTTCACTGACGCGGATGGAGGCAATCACCGCGTCCGTCTCGCCATCCTTGAGCGAAGACAGAAGTCTGTTCCATGACACTGTGCGGATTGAGCACTCAACGGACAACTCATCACAGATGGTACGCATCAGATCGACATTGAACCCGGTCAACTCCCCCTCTTCGTCAAGATAGTTGAACGGCGGGTAATCATTGTCGGTCACAAAGCGGATATGATCGAGATCGACAAGGTCGGGCTTGGGGATACGCAGGATGTTTTCCTGCACCTCCACACCCTCCTGGGACGCCGGCTCCTGCGCGCGGGCGGGAGCCGGCGCCAGAACGCAGAGAACAACCACGGCACACAGCGCCCAGAGCTGAAATTTGAGATTCATAGCTGGGCATAATACCGCTCGCTCCGCCGCCCGCAAGTGGCGAGATGGGCAAGCATTGGAGATCAAGAAGTAGAAATTACTGATAGAATAGATCGCCCTTAGGCTAATTTTATTATCTATTATAGGTTGTAATACATATACTACAGGTTGTTTTTTCAATAAGATATTGCGCTTCGTTACATTATATTGCGATTCGTTACATATTCGCCGCCTACCGCGCGCTCGGGCAGATCATCACCCGGCCGTTTCACTGGGAGAAGACGGAACACGGGGTGAGCCGGTACGTGGACAAATCCACAGGCCCCACACGGCCATGAGGCAATCAAAATAGTATAATGAGCTTCGCGATGTGGTGGCCTGTTAGGGAGCAATGTGATGATCGTTCGTATATTTCGCGTGCGCATTCAGCACGGTAAGCTGGACGAGTGGCAGCAAAAAGTCGAAGAACATTCAATCCCTTGGATGCGCCGGCAAGACGGCTTGATCGCGTTTTATCCCGGCAAACCGATGGACGAAGAAAGCCACGAATATTCGATGATTTCGGTATGGGAAGATGTTGAATCAATCCGTAGGGCAGTAGGAGAGGACTGGCGGCAAGCCGTACTTCTAGCAGATGAAGCAAACCTCGTTGAAGCGGTGGAAATGCATCACTACCAAACCTTTGGATAAATTGTCCAAGGCCGGTGCTGATACCGTCGAGGGAATACGCCTCGCTATGATTGATCCGCGCGACCTTAACGCTCCACGGACCCTAGCGCTTTTTTAACCTTCGAGCGGCACGATCGAAGGGTAATCAGTTCGGCGCGTTCATGACCTAGGCCTATGTACAAACCATCAATCGACTTCTCACAGCTTCGCATACTCATTATCGAGAACCATGCGCTCATGCGCCGGTTGCTGGGCGAGATGCTGCGCGGCTTCGACGTGCAGCATGTGCGCTTTGCCCGCGATGTGCCGGGCGCGGTGGAATTTGTCTATGGCGAGGATTTCGACGCGATAATTCTCGACTTCTTTCTTGGCGAGCTCGATGGCGCCGATTTCGCCAAGCATGTCCGCCATGATGAAGACTGCTGCAACCGCGAAGTGCCAATCCTGCTGATCACCGGCATGCCGGACCACCACAAGGTGATGAAAGTGCTGGACGCAGGCATCAACAGCATGCTGGCCAAGCCCATCGCGGCGAAGGATCTCTACCACCGCATTCACGCGATGCTGGCCGACCCGAAACCCTTCGTCATCACCAACGACTATGTGGGGCCGATGCGCAGCAAGAAGAAGCCTCCCGTCTCAAAAAAGCTGCGGCCGGCCGCTTTCAGCATCAGTGCACCGGCGAAGAAGCCACGCGGGCGCGTCAATCACGTCTTTGAAGATGGCATTCTGATCTAGGGTCCACATCCTAGGACGGCTCACCGGCGAGTGCCTTTTCAAGGAGCTCGCGCACCTCATCGGGCGGCAATATGGACTGCCGCTTCTCCAGATCGAAAAAGCAGTTCACGCTGCCCGCCGTGGCGACGCAGTGCTCGTCAACGAACAGCCCGTAGCCGGTGGTGAAGGATTTGGCGCCAATCCGCAGAAAACGCCCGCCAACGTCGACAGTTCCCGGATAATGAAACTCGGCCCTGTAGTCGATCTCCATATGCACCAGCGCATAGTTGAGATCGGGGAATTTCTGCGTCATGAGAAAGGGTTGGATCAACCGTGTACGGCATGATTCCACGAATGCCGCCACGGCCACATTATTCACATGGCCGAGAGAGTCCTGGTCCGAAAAGCGGATGGTGACAGGCGTCCAGTGATTGAAACTGTCGCGGGCGGCAAGATCGATGGCTGGCGTGTCTTTGTTCATATTTCCACGGAATGATGATGTGTGATGGAGCGGGTGAAGGGAATCGAACCCTCGACACCGAGCTTGGGAAGCTCGTGCTCTACCACTGAGCTACACCCGCGAAAACTGCCCGGTGGTTCTCATACCACGCTCGGTGCCGCGCGAAAAGCAAGCCGCATTATGCCTTGCGGTTCCCTGACCCGATTGTGATTATCAGTGTGCGGCTTACATGATAGTGTCCGCGGCCTGAAACGACGAGGGATTAGAGACGCGCCATGAGCGATGCTGTTGTGGAACAAGGGAGTAAACTGCGCCCGTTGACGCGCGGGAAATTCGCCGATCCCGACATCACTGCGAATGGTCAGCCTCGCGCCAGTGTGGCGCTCGACGCCCTGGAAACGCTCTGGTTCAACACTGGCACGCTGTGCAACATTGAATGCGCCAATTGCTATATCGAATCGAGCCCGAGCAACGACCGGCTGGCCTATATCACGGCGCAAGAAGCCGGCACGCTTCTCGATGAAATAAAAACCCTGTCCCTGGACACTCGCGAGATTGGTTTTACCGGCGGCGAGCCGTTCATGAACCCCGATATGCTGGAGATGGCGCGCGACGCTCTCGCCCGCGGCCATGAGGTTTTGATCCTGACAAACGCCATGCAGCCTATGCAACGCAAGCGCATCAAGGCCGGGCTGCTGGATTTACTGAGCAACCATGGCAATCAACTCACCCTGCGCGTCAGCCTCGACCATTACACCCAGGCCCTGCACGAGACCGAACGGGGCCCGCAAAGCTGGAAGTCCGCACTTGAGGGCCTCGACTGGTTGTCGCGGAACGGCTTTCGGCTGGCGATTGCCGGGCGCACCTGCTGGAACGAAAAAGAAGCAGATGCCCGCAAAGGCTACGCGGAGCTGATCGCCACCCATGGCTGGAACATTGATGAAAATGACCCAGTGGCGCTGATGCTGCTGCCCGAGATGGATGAAACCATCGAGGTTCCGGAAATCACAACAAAATGCTGGAGCCTGCTGGGAGTGAACCCGGGCGACATGATGTGCGCCAAGAGCCGCATGGTGGTGAAACGCAAGGGCGAGGCAAAACCAACCGTGCTCCCCTGCACACTGTTGCCCTATTCGCCAGCCTACGGCATGGGCTCAACTCTCGAACAGGCCGCGCACACCAGTGGCGGCATGTTCGAACGTGGCGCGGTCAAGCTGTGCCATCCGCACTGCGCCAAATTCTGCGTGCTCGGCGGAGGCAGCTGTTCAGGGTGAACACGCCTGCTTAGTTGGCTTATTTCTGCCGCGCAGTCACATAGGCCATCACCAGGGTGAACAGGGTAACCGCCCCGATCACCAACTCGAGATACAGAATTTCACCTTCGCTCATCTCATATCCTCCACAGTGTCGAGATATGAGAATGCCTTTAGCGAAGCGGGCCCGCCTTGATCTGTATCAGTCCTGCCTGAAGTGCTTGGAAAGTTTCAGCCCCTGCGCCTGGTAATGCGAGCCAATGCCAGCGCCGTAAACTTCGTTGGGTGTCTCGGTCAGGGGCTCATAGATCAGCTGGCCGATAATCTGGCCGTCTTGCAAAATGAACGGCACCTTGTGGCTGCGCACTTCAAGCACCGCCTTTGACCCCTCGCCGCCTGCCTCGCTATAGCCGAAACCGGGATCGAAGAAGCCGGCATAATGGACCCGGAATTCACCCACCAATGGATTGAACGGAACCATCTCGGCCGCATGGGAGGGCGGCACGGTGACCGCTTCTTTCGAGGCGAGGATATAAAACTGGTCCGGATCGAGGATCAGTTGCGTGCGTCCACGCGCATGAATGGGCTCCCAGAAATCAAGCACATCCAACGCGCCGGGCTTATCTACATCAACGACGCCCGTGTGCCGTTTGGCGCGGTAGCCGACAAAGCCCGTATCCGGGTCTCCCGCCAAATCGACCGACAGCGAGACCACGTTATCCACTTGGCCATCAGCAACTTCCTGCGCGGCCTCAGCTACCCCTTCCCGGAAACGGATTTGCGACAACCGCGACCCGGTGCGCACCAGCACCGGAAATGTCTGCGGGCATATCTCCGCATAAAGCAGGCCGTTATAGGCCGCCTCAATCTTGTCAAACGCGGAACACCCGTCCGTTATCACGCGGGTGAACACATCCAGCCGCCCGGTTGAACTTTTCGGGTTGCAGGCGGCTGAAAGGTTCAGCCGCAGGGAGAGAGACTCGAGAAGAGGCACCATATAGACGCATCCCACTTCAAGGACGGCGCCTTCGCTCAGATCAATTTCATGCAGCGCCAGATCATTCAGCCTGTCATTGACGGCGACACCGGGGCCAGGCAGAAAACTCGCGCGCACGCGGTAAGCCGTCGCCCCCAGACGCAGATCGAGACTTGCGGGCTGAATTTGACCCTCGATAACCGGTTGCGCGAGCTCGAGCGCTCCATCCTCAATAAGTCGCTCAATGGCCTGACAGGGGAGGATGCCTCCGCTGGCGGGAGCGGGGTCAGTTGCGGATTTCTGGTTGGCGAGCGCCATACAATCGGTTCCTTCAGTCATTCCGTGTAGACCAACACCCTCTTGACGCCAAGGCCAGTTCGCTGCTTAATCCACACTCACGTGGTGATTTGAGCCGGCCGGCTTGCAGCCACGCTAAAAAACTCGCTAAAAGGCCGTGTGGAGAAGAACCCGGTCATATGGCGAGAGCCTGGCCGGGATTTTTTGTGCGCAAATCAGCAATGCGCGAAGTGGAGCAGGAAGATGGTCTCAAAAGATGGACATAAAAACCGGAGCGATGACTGGCACGCGGCCACGTCGCTGGTGCATGGCGGCACGATCAGGAGCCAGTTCGGTGAAATGTCCGAGGCCATGTTCCTCACCTCCGGTTATGCCTATGACAGCGCCGAGCAGGCCGAAGCCCGCTTCAAGGGTGACACCGAAGGCTTTGTCTATTCGCGCTATTCGAACCCGACCGTCGCCATGTTCGAGGACCGGATGTGCGCGCTTGAAGGGGCGCAAGCCGCGCGCGGCACCGCCAGCGGCATGTCGGCCGTCACCGCCTCGCTGCTCTGCCATCTCAATGCGGGCGACCATATGGTGGCGGGCCGGGTGCTGTTCGGCTCCTGCCTCTATGTTGTGGAAACCTTGCTGCCGCGTCTCGGCATAGAATCCACCCTTGTGGACGGTACGGATTTAAGCGCCTGGGAAGCGGCCATGCGCCCCAACACAAAGGCGATCTTTTTCGAAACGCCGACCAACCCGTCGCTGGAGCTGGTGGACGTGGAAGGCGTGTGCAAAATCGCCCGTGACGCCGGTGCGCTCTCCGTCATCGACAATGTGTTCGCCACGCCAATTCTGCAGAAGCCGCTGGAGCTTGGCGCCGATGTCGTTGTCTATTCCGCCACCAAGCATATCGACGGCCAGGGCCGGTGCCTGGGCGGCATCGTGCTCGGAACATCGGACTATATCGAAGACACGTTGCACGATTTTTACAAGCATACCGGCCCGTCCATGAGCCCGTTCAATGCCTGGGTGATGCTGAAAGGATTGGAAACGCTCCCCCTTAGGGTTGCGCATTCCTGCACCTCCGCCGCACTGGTAGCCGACTTCCTGGCCGAAAGCTCAAAAGTGACCCGCGTCTTTTATCCCGGCCGAGATGATCACCCGCAACATGAGCTGGCCAAGCGTCAAATGGCGTCGGGCGGACCGCTGGTGGCGTTCGAGCTCAAGGGCGGCAAGGAGGCCGCGTTTGACTTTATGAACGCGCTGGAGATCTTCAAGATTACCAACAATCTTGGAGACTCCAAGTCGTTGGTGACGCATCCCGCGACCACGACCCATCAGCGCCTCGGGCCAGAGGGCCGGGAGGCAATCGGCATCACCGATGGAATGCTGCGCCTGTCGCTCGGGCTTGAGGACCCAATCGACCTGCTGGCCGATATCGATCACGCCTTTAGCGCCTAACAGACCCTTCGAGACGGGCCTTGCGGCCCTCCTCAGAGAGAGGGTTGCGTGAGAGCGAATATTCCGAACAGCCCAACCTTTTTCTTCAAGCCTGCTAGGCCTGACTGCGCGATTTGGCATACACTCCTGCGCGGCGGGGAACACATATGATTGACATGAGGCCGATACTGCTCGTGACCGGGGTTCTGCTGGCAACGCTGGGCTGCGCCATGATGATCCCGGCGCTCTACGACCTGACCATCGGGCATGAGGACTGGCTGATCTTCGCGGCGTCCGCGACCATTACGCTTTTCGTCGGGATCGGGCTCGCCTTCGCCAATCGCGGACGCACGTCGAACTTCTCGATCAAGCAGGCCTTCCTGTTGACCAACGTATTGTGGCTATCCTTGACTGCCTTCGGCGCGCTGCCCTTTGCCTGGTCGCATCTGGATATCAGCTACACGGATGCCTTTTTTGAATCCATGTCGGGCATCACCACCACCGGCGCGACAATCTTCACCGAACTCGACAAGGCCCCGCCCGGTATCCTGCTGTGGCGCGGACTTTTGCAATGGCTCGGAGGGCTTGGCATCATCGTCATGGCGATCTCGATCCTGCCGATCCTGCAAGTGGGCGGTATGCAGCTTTTCCGTGTGGAGGGGTTTGAAACCGAGGGCAAATTCATGCCGCGCGCGACCCAGATCGCCGGCTCGCTCAGCGTGCTTTATCTCGGCATCACAATGATCTGCGCGGTGTCCTATTACATGGCCGGGATGTCGATCTTCGATGCCCTGGTGCATTCCATGACCACCATCGCCACGGGCGGCTATTCGAACCATAATGCATCCATCGCCTATTTCTCTTCCCCTGTCATCGAGATGCTGTGCATCGTCTTCATGGTCGTCGGGTCGCTGCCCTTCGTGCTGTACCTGAAGGAGCTGAGGGGTGGGCGAGGCGCCCTGATGCGCGATTCCCAGGTGCGCTGGTTTTTCGGCACGGTTGCCATCTTCACTCTGCTGGCGCTCATCGCCTACCAGCCAAGCCAGCCCGAACCGCTGGGGCCAAGGCTGATCACGGTCGTCTTCAATGTCGTTTCCATCATGACCGGCACCGGATACGCCACCACCGCCTATGATACGTGGAGCGCCATGGCGGTTGTCATCTTCTTCGTGCTGATGTTTATCGGCGGCTGCTCGGGCTCCACCTCCTGCGGCATGAAGATTTTCCGCTTCCAGATCATCTTCGAGATGATCCGCTGCCGGCTGCAGGCGGTCATCTACCCCAAGGGCGTATTTGTCGAGCGCTTTAACGGCGCACCCATCGCCGACACGGTGACGAGCGCCGTCATGGGTTTCTTCTTCTTGTTCCTGCTGTGCTTCGCCCTCATTGCGACGCTGCTGTCGCTCATCGGCCTGGATACGGTTACGGCAATGTCCGCGGCCGCATCGGCCGTCGCCAATGTCGGACCGGGCCTGGGGCAGATAGTCGGACCGGTGGGCAATTATGCCGACCTGCCAGACAGCGCCAAGTGGATCCTGGCTTTCGGAATGCTCCTTGGTCGGCTGGAAATTTTCACCGTATTAGTGCTGTTTACGCCGACTTACTGGCGGGCCTGAACCCCATCGCGCTCATCACACTCTGGAACAAGTGCGCGATATCTCCGCCGACGCCGATCAGGCTCGGCACCAGGATCAGCACCAGAACCGTTGCGGCGGCCAGGCCAAATACCATCGTAACCGCCATGGGAATCAGGAACTGCGCCTGACGGCTGGTCTCGAACAGCAGCGGCGTCAGACCGCCAATGGTCGTCAGCGAGGTCAGCAGTACGGCGCGAAACCTGTCTTGCGACGCGCCAATAGCGGCGGTTCTCAGAGAATCTCCATCTTTGAGACGGCGATCCACCTGCGTCACCAGGATGATCGAGTCATTCACCAGAATGCCAGACAGGCCCAGCAACCCGATCAGGGAGATGATCGTCAGGGCATAGCCCATCACCATATGCCCGAGGATGGCGCCAACGACGCCGAAGGGCATGATCAGCATCACGGCGATGGGCCGGGCATAACTTGCAAATACCCAGGCCAGAATGATGTAGATGATAACCAGCGAGAGCATCGCGCCGACCTTCAGGTCGGCGAAGGATTTTGAGCGTTCCTCCGCCCGGCCCTTGAAGGCGTATTTCAGCTTGTATTTTTCAGCCAGCCCGGGGAGGACCCTCTCCTCCAGCTTGGCCAGGACGTCGGGAACCGACGTCACCTTGGCATCGATCGCGCCGGTGACATCGACCGTGCGCAGGCCGTCAACCCTCTGAATGACCGAAAAACCGGCTTTCTCACGGATTGCCACCACCTCGCTCAACGGCACGCGGTTGCCAGCCGGTGAGCGCAGGTAAAGCTGCTGCAGCGCGTAAGGACCCGGCACTTCCTGCACGCGTTTCACGCGCACGGTGATTTCTTCATCACCGCGGGCGAAGCGGGTTGCAATCGCGCCTTCAAATGCATTGCGCACTTGTGTGCCGACACTCTGCGACGTGAAGCCAAGTGCGGAACCGTGCGGTGTGATTTCCATGATGAGTTCCTGACGGCCATAGGGCAAGTTGTCATCAACCGCATTGACACCCGGGAAAGTCGATAGGGCGTCTCTTAACTCAAGCGCCGCAGCTTTCAGGCTCGCCACCGGTGCATCCTGGAGCTGGATGTCGATGTCCAGCCCCGGAGGACCGTGCCGCCGCACCGTAATGGAAATTTTTTCCACGCCTGGAATCTTCGGCAGATTTTTGCGCCAGGCGTTAATGACAGTGCGCGTCGGCAGGTCGCGCTCCTCACTGGGTGTCAGCTGAACGGCAATCTGCGCCAGATTTTCACCACGTGAGCGCCCCGAAACGCCAACGGTGGTGAAGACATTGACGACAAGGGGCTCCGTGTCTCCCCCTAGCTGTTTTTCCGTCATTTTAAGCGCCTGCTCAAGACGATTGAGAGCGTCGCGCTGTTCGGCACGTGGCGTGCCAGCGGCAAACGTCACCGAGGCGTTAATATTTTCTGACTCAGGTGAGGGGAAGAATTGGAACTGGATCCGCCCCCCGGCAATCAGCCCGATGGAAAAGATCAGCATGGTGAAGGTGAAGGCAATAGTGGTGTAGCGCCATGCATAGGCTGTTTCGACCAGCCGCTTGTAGGGACCATCGCGCACAGACAACAGACCCCTGTCGAACGCCTTGCGGAACCGGTTTGGCTCCTTGGGTCTTTTTCCGAATCCATGACGCAGATGGCCTGGCAGAATTAAAAAGCATTCGATCAGGCTGGCGATAAGGACCGCGAACACCACCAGTGGAATCGCACTCATGACATCACCGATGCGGCCGCGAATGAGGAAGATCGGGAAGAACGCCGCCTGAGTTGTGAGTGTGGCCGCAAGCACCGGCAGCAGCATGCGCGTGGCGCCCCGCTCCGCGGCCTCAACCCGGTTGTCGCCAAGCTGCTGGCGGGTGGCTGTGTGTTCGCCCACGACAATGGCGTCATCGACGATGATGCCCAGCATCATGATAAGCGCGAACATCGAGATCATATTGATGGTCTGGCCGCTTGCATACATGACCGCAATCGTTGCCGTCAGCGCCACGGGTATTCCCGCAGCAACCCAGAAGGCGACACGCGCGTCGAGGAAAATGAACAGAATAACAAGCACCAGCACCAGTCCCTGCAGGCCATTCTTGACGAGAATGCCGAGACGCTGCTGCACCAGCTTGCCCGACACATCATAGACAAGAACCTCCAGATCCTTGGGCAAGGACAGCTTGATTTCTGCCATTTGCGTGTTCAGGATCTCCATGGTCCGAAGCGTGTCCGCGGCCAGTGCGCGCTGGACCCTGAGATTAATCGCCTGCCCGCCACCTTGTTGGCCAATCGCTTGATTACGCTCAAATTGCGTCTCGATTTGCGCCATATCCCGCAAGCGAATCTTCTCGCCGGAACGCTCGGACTTGACCTCAATTTCCGCAATGGTTTCCGGCGTCTTGCGCTCCGCTCTTGAGCGCAGCTGCATTTCCACATCGCCTTCCAGGATCCCGGAAGGCAAATCACGGGTTTCTTCGCGAATTCTCAAGGCCACATCGCCCAGAGACAGGTCCAGGCGCCGTAGCTCGCGCTCACGCACGCACACCCAGATTTCCTCATCGCGCGCGCCGGTAAAAGTGATCTTGGCAATTCCGGCGCTAAGCAAGCCGTCGCGAATGCCTTTGGCATAGTTTTTGAGTTCTTTTTCGGAATAGGGGCCAGTTACGGAGATTTTGGCAACTTGCTCGAAGAAGGCGATACGCGAAACCACAGGCTCCTCGGAATCTTCCGGCAGTGTGGTCACCCCGTCGACCGCCTGCTCTACATCCGACTGCGCCTTCTGCATGTCCGTGCCGGCGTCAAACTCGAGAGAGATTATGCCCGCGCCTTCGCGCGCCACGGATCTGACTTCATCTATTCCATCGAGAAACCGCAGTTCAGGTTCAAGCGCGTCGAGAATATTCTCTTCAACGTCTTCCGCACTGGCCCCGGGCCAGTTCACAGAGACATTGATTTGCGGGATTTCGAGGGTTGGGAAAAACTGCGTGTTCAGCTTCGCCAGCGCATACAGGCCGACGGCAATCATCGCCACCATGAGCAGGTTCGACGCGGTTGGATGATGCACGAACAGGCGGATCAGCCCATGTGCCGAGGACTTCTCTGTCACTCAGAGCGCTCCTCGACGCGCAACCCGTCGCCGGCAGCAGACAGCCGGGTGGTGATCACCTTGTCCCCCTTAGTAATTTGACCACGCACGAGGATTTTATCTCCCGTGGCACCCACAAGATCGACCCGGCGGGCTTTCAGGCGCCCCTCCTCGATGACATATACGCGGTTCCCATCATACAGCGATGTTTGCGGCAAGCTGGTCACACGCTCATAAGCGCGGTCCGGCATGTGCACCTCGACGAAGGCGCCGGGGCGGATGGGTGTTGGTTTGTTCGGAGTGTCGAGCCGGGCATAGATTTCAATACCGCCTTTCTCGGCGGTAATCTCTGCGCCGACGCGCTCGATGCGCGCCTTGTACTGGATCGGCTCGTCGCCCACATGCCAGAGCACCTTCACCTCACGGCCAATCAATGTCTGTTCGCTAGAAACGATCCGGCCATACTGGCGGTTGGACAGCGTGAAGCGCACATCCACCCAATTGACGTCAATCAGTGTCGCCACCTGGTCGTTGGCGCCGACGATACGGCCCGTCTCCGCACTCACACCGGTCACATAAGCGTCGAAGGGTGCTTCGAGAACGGTATCCTCCAGATTACGCTCCGCCTGGCGCACGCCCCAGTCAAGCTGGCTGATAACGGCGCGCTGCTGCGCGGTTCTCGCCTGCTGAATGTCGAGATTGTTGGTCCGCTGATCGAGCATTTGTTCACGTTCAGAAACAATCATGCGCCTGTCGTCGGCAACCTTTTTGGAAACTGTACCCTTTTCGGCCAATGGCACTGCGCGCGCCAAATCGCGTTTGGCGATCACCAGCTGTTCCTTGGAGCGCCTCAGCGCGTCCTGTTCGCTCTCGATGGTTGCATCGATCTCGCGGGCCTTGGCGCGGGCTTCGGCAAGCCTGGCCCTGGCCTCAACGAGCTTGCCCTCATACTGGAAGGGATCGATACGCAGCAGCACTTCGCCTTTTGAGACAACGCCGCCTTCGCGCATATGCTTGCCCGTCTCGATCACCTCACCGGCAACCAATGAGCGCAATTCCACGCGGCGTCCGGCGACGGTCTGCCCATAGAGGGTCAATTCAGGCCGGAAGGTCGAGACATCCGCTTCAACAGCCTTTACCGCCCACACCTGTTCGCGCGCCGGGCGTTGTGGAACTTCCGGCTTGGTGGCCTTGAGACCAACGAAAGAGACGATGCCGAGCGCAAGCACGAGGATTGGCGCCAGGGTTTTGGTGGATATGTTCAACACCTTGCGCAAGCGCGACACCGCAGCCAGCGGCTCGGTTTGACGCTGCTGGCGCGCCTTAGCGGTCTGTTTTCGGCTGACGGCCATCACTTAGTTTCCATACGACGTTTCCATACGACGCATCAACGCCCGGTATAATCAACACATTATACGTCAACTCAGGCCCATTTCCGGCGCTCATCTCGGGTCACGGTAAAAATGTGATGGGTAAGGCGCATTTGGGCAAGGGAAAAGCTTATAATACAGATCAACAGGAGGAGAAGTTCATGAGAAAATTCCTGATAGGCGCACTCGCTTGCATGGCGTTCATGGTATCGGCAGAGGTGAATGCCGGAACACTGGAAAATGTCAGGAAAAACGGCGAATTGCGGTGCATTATCAGCACAGGCCTTGCCGGTTTTGCATATACCGGCGCCAGCGGCGTCTGGAAAGGCTTCGACGTCGATTTTTGCCGTGCCGTGGCCGTAGCCGTGCTCGGCGACGCGTCCAAGGTCAAGTTCATACCGACCACTGGCAAGACGCGCTTCACGGTCCTGAATTCTGGCGAAGGCGACGTTTTGTGGCGCAATACAACGTGGACATTTGTGCGCGACGCCGACGTGAAAATGGCATTTCAAGGCGTCAATTATTATGACGGCCAGGGGTTTATGGTGCCGAAGAAACTTGGCGTGAAGAGCGCCCATGAACTGGACGGCGCCTCGGTGTGCATACAGACGGGCACGACCACCGAACTCAATCTGGCCGACTTCTTCAGGACCAACAACATCAAATATGAACCCGTACCCATCGAGACCAACAACGAGGCGCGCTCCAGCTATATGTCCGGGCGCTGTGACGTATATACGACGGACGCGTCCGGACTGGCGGCGACCCGGTCGATCTTCAAAACCCCGGGCGACCATATGATTCTGCCTGAAATCATTTCCAAGGAGCCGCTTGGTCCGGCCACTCGCCATGGCGATGATCAATGGAGTGACATCATTCGCTGGGTGCTGAACGCAATAGTTGCCGCTGAGGAGTATGGCGTCACCAAAGCCAATGTCGCCAAATTGGCGGCCAACAGTGACAACCCTGAAATCAACCGTCTGCTCGGCGCCGAGGGCAATCTCGGCGCCATGTTGGGGCTGGAGAAAGACTGGGCGCAAAATATCATCAAGGCGGTAGGCAACTATGGCGAAATTTTTGACCGCCATCTCGGTCCCAAAACACCATTGGCGCTGGAGCGCGGGCTGAACGCGCTCTGGTCGGAAGGCGGACTTATGTATGCGCCGCCATTCAGATAGGCGCCGGCACACCCGGCCACCCCGCACCGGGGCGGCAAACGCTTTCACGGTGCGGTTATGTCTTCAAAGTGAACAACTGCTTTTCAGGCAATCTCGCCCTTTGCACTCGCCCCTTGCACTGGCCTCGCCTTGCGAGCATTCTGCCATCCTTTCATGCAGGGAGACGCCATTGTCCGGCCAGAGTTACAGTCCAGTCGAAATGCTCGAAAAACTGGTTGCTTTCGACACCACCAGCGCGAAGACCAATATTCCTCTCATTAAGTTTGTCGAGGGTTATCTGTCCTCACACGGCATCAAGTCGATGAGAGTGCCGACCGGGGATGGTCTCAAATCGAGCCTGCATGCGGTCATCGGACGCGAGGGCGTGCCCGGTATTGGTCTGTCCGGGCATACGGACGTGGTACCGGTGGCAGGGCAGAACTGGAGCACCGACCCCTTCACCTTGACGAAAAAAGGCAGCCGGCTATACGGGCGCGGCTCGTGCGACATGAAGGGTTTTGTCGCCTGCATTCTGACCCATGTGCCGAAGTTCAAGGCGCGGAAACTCAAAACCCCCATCCACCTGCTGCTCTCCTATGACGAAGAAGTTGGCTGCACGGGCGTGCGCCCACTGATCGGCGAGCTGGGCAAGCGGCTCCCCGCACCACGTCTCGTCATCGTAGGGGAACCCACCTCCATGAAGGTCGTGGACGCGCACAAGTCCATTCATGGTTTCGAGACGGTGGTGACAGGCAAGGAGTCCCACTCCGGCAAACCGCATCTGGGCGTAAACGCCATCATGGCGGCGGGCCAGTTGATATCTGAATTAACGCGCATTGACTCGGAAATGCGCGTGCGCGGCGACGGGCCGCGCTTCGACCCGCCCTACACCAATGTCGCCGTTGCCGTTATCGAGGGCGGCACCGCGCGCAACATCACGCCCAAGAGGTGCGCGTTCAAATGGATGTTCCGTTCAGTCCTGGCAACTGATCCGGAGGAAATCTCCAACCGGTTCGCGAAATTTGCTGAAGAAGAAGTGCTGCCCGCCATGAAAGAAGTGAGTGCGGACGCCTCCATCGAAACCGTTCAAACAAGCCGCGTGCCCTCGCTGAATGCGCCGGAAGGCTCACCTGCCGTTTCCCTTGCACTGCAACTCGCCGGTGCGAACGAAACCTTCGCCGTCTCCTACGGCACCGAGGGCGGCCTGTTTGAGCTGGCCGGCTTCTCATCCGTCATCATCGGCCCTGGAGACATTGCCCAGGCACACGCGCCGGATGAATTTATCGAGGAGAGCCAGTTGGAATCCTGTTCCGGGTTTCTCGACAAGCTCGCGGACTATGCCGAGGCCGGGTGAGGCTTGTGAATGAACATCACGATCCTGGACGACTATTTCGATACCATCCGCACGCTCAAATGCTTTGAGAAACTCGAAGGCCATGACGTCACAATATGGACCGACCACGTTCAGGAGAATGACGCCCTTGCAAAACGTCTTGGTGAAACACAAATTCTTGTGCTCATCCGCGAGCGCACGAAGATACAGGCGCCTCTGATTGAGCGTCTGCCCAAACTGAAGCTGATAAGCCAGCGTAGCGTCTACCCCCATATTGATGTCGAGGCCTGCACCCGCCACGGCGTCATCCTGTCTTCAGGCCAGCATGCCGACACACCATCCTATGCCACGGCTGAACTCACCTGGGGACTGATACTCGCAAGCCTGCGCCAGATCCCGCAGCAAATGGCTTCGCTCAAGGCTGGCAACTGGCAGATGAGTGTCGGCAAGACCCTGCGTGGACGCACCCTTGGCATTTTCGGCTATGGCCGCATCGGCCGTGCCGTCGCCGACTATGGCAAGGCATTCGGCATGAATGTCGTGATCTGGGCCAGTAAAGGCTCACGCGCTCGCGCGGCAGATGATGGCTTTAAGGTCGCTCAAAACAAGGCGTCCTTTTTTGCCGAGTGCGATATACTGTCCTTGCATATGCGTCTCTATGAGCCGACACGCGGCATTGTCACGGCTGAGGACTTCGCGCTGATGAAGCCGAATGCCCTGCTTGTGAACACCAGCCGGGCCCCATTGATCGAAGATGGCGCACTGGTGAATGCCCTGCGTTCAGGACGCCTTGGCATGGCCGCAGTGGACGTCTATGAGAACGAGCCTTTGCGCGACACCGGTCACCCGCTGTTCGCCATGGAGAATGTGGTGTGCACGCCGCATATCGGCTATGTCACGGAAGATGAATGGGAAATCCAGTTTTCTGAAATTTTCGACCAGATACTAGCCTTTGATGCCGGCAAACCAACCAATGTCATCAACCCCGATGCGTTGAAGAGCTAAAAAACTGGATGCCCGCTTCACAGCACCGGTCATCAGGGCCTGGTCAGAACCAGGATCAGTATTCCGGCAACAATGAAGAAAATCCCCGCCAGTTCCAGGCGCTTGATTTTCTCGCGGAAGAAAATGGTGGAGATGAGGATCGTGAACACCAGTTCAATCTGCCCGAGCGCGCGTACATAGGCGGCAATCTGCAGTGTGAAGGCTGAAAACCAGCAGATAGAGGCGAGCACACCGGCAACCCCAACGGACAATGATGGCCGCCAATGGACCAGCACCGCCTTGAGCTGGCCCGGCTCGCGAAATGCCAGATAAATACCCATCGCGATTGTCTGGATCACAACCGCGACACTCAGGGCCGTAGCCGCCTGCATGAGGAACCCCTCGCCTCCCAATGACAGCGCAGCCCCACGGAAAAATACAACCGAAGCGCCAAGGGCAGCGCCGCAGGCCAACCCGATGAGTGTCGTTTTCCCGTACAGGCTGGTGACCAGATTGCGAAACGTGATTTTGGTTTCCGCCACGGACAGCGCAAGCACCCCGATGAAACTGACAGCGATGGCGATAACGGCGCCGATACTCAACGGATCGCCCAGGATCGCCAACCCCAGCACAGCCACCTGAACCGTCTCGGTTTTGGAATATACCGTGCCCGCGGCAAAGTTGCGGAATGAAAACAGCCAAACCAGCAGAAACGTAAACAGGATCTGAGAGGCCCCGCCCGCGATGCAGTAGACAAAAAACAATGTATTGAGCCGAGGAACCTCAAAGCCGCCGAAATGCATCAGTCCCCAAATGTATAAAAGGGAGAATGGCCAGGCATAGAAAAAGCGCACATAGGTCGCCCCCGCCGTGGACAGGTGCGCCTTCAAATGCTTCTGCAGGGCGGAGCGCAAATTCTGAAAGAACGCGCCCGCGATGGTCAGCGGTATCCAGAGTTCAATCATTACCGCCCTCAAAAGTTACCGCCGGTGTGAATATGATAGTGCGCCGCGTTACAGCCTTCCGGGGACGGGCTTCTGGCGCAAGCGCAATACAGCCCGGCTCGAGGCTCGAAGCAAGCCC